>CAYJWY010000063.1:0-2661 GCA_964374035.1 uncultured Gammaproteobacteria bacterium | reverse complement strand
ACGGTTTGTTTGAGTCGCACAAGTTCACTGTCTGCTCTGCGAGAACGAGGTTGGGTTGCCATACCCCACAATCGTAACGCCTAGCGACGGTTACTTGGTAACCCTAATTGCTACAGTCGTAACATGTGGACAATCAGACAACGTTATTTGATGTTTCGTCCGACTTACATCAACAAAAAGTATTTGAACGGAATCAGTAAAATTTTCTCATCCCTGGAAAGCGAAAGCTCGCGCGAAGAAATAACCACGCCTCGGTTGATGCCGCGATCCTTCATTGATTGCGCTACTTGAGCCGTGCCTTTCTCCCCACTCCCAACCTCGATTGCCACCTCTTGACCGGTAAGCATCTGGAGAATGAAATCAGCGCCTCCTTGCGATGGATCGTAAAGAAGCGTTCCCGCACGTTTGGAAGCGAATTCTCGATAAAGGTGTAAGGCTACGATGTCCTCCCAATACTTGCCGCGACGAGTAGCCATCATGCCATCTGATCCAGCAATGGAGAGAAGCGAGGCGCGAAGCGCAGGGCTCATGAAGCAGTACTTCGTCGGTTTCTTCACGGAACTTGTAGCAGAACCATAGGGAGGAATCTTGATGAGGCACTCGGCATCCTTCAAAACTTCAAGCGCGCCCGCAAGAGTTGTGCCATTAGTTCCGATCAAAGTAGCCAGCTTGGAAACCGCCAGTGTGTCATTGGCATCAGCGAGCAAATAGAGAAGCCTACGCATTGTTGCGATCGTTTCTATCTTCAAACTTCCAATACGAGGAACGTCCGTATTAATAATCTTATCGATCAACGTGTTGAGCGCATCGTACACTTGATTTTTTTCGGGATAGTTGAGAGCGAACGGGAACGTCCCAACTTCGAGATAATGGTTGATATCCAGTTCATCCACCTTCGACCAGTACTGCGCGATCCTGCTTTCGATGGACTTTAAGAAAGCAAACGACTCAACTACCGATGCAGATCCATAAACTGCGCTTCTCATTTCTTCCTTCAATCCTTTTATCGGGACGATGCCATGGTAAATCATCTCGTACTCCGTGAAGTTCATCGGATACAGACGTTCAAGCGTCGAACGGCGAGCCACATCCGGATTTGATCGTAGCTCCAAAGCCGACGAACCAGTGCAAAAGATAAACACTCGCCTTGACTTATCGAACAGGGCTTTGAGAACGACACCCCACTTTGAGTCATACTGTGCCTCGTCAATGAAAAGCAGAATCGGCTTTTGTTGCTTCTCAAATGAGACACCCAAAACTACTTCATACGCTTCAATGATTTCTCTAAGTGAAAGGTCTAGGTTCTCAACCGCATCATCGAGTGAAATGAACAAGGCATGGTTTTTTGGTAAGCCCATTTTTTTGAACTCGGCTAGCATCTCAAAATAAGTTTGAGCCATGATCGTTGTCTTTCCAACTCCACGCAGACCCGGCATGATCACCCACCGTTGATCAGATTTTCCGCTTAAAAACCCTTTGTAGTATTTGCGGATCTTTACGATGATGTTGCGAGTATTATTTTTCGTCCCTTTGGGGTTCTTAAGATAACCCTCCAAGCGGGCTTCGGATCGAACGAGCTGGTTTTGGACGTAATTTAAGGCTTCTTGACGCATATCCAGTGTACTATAAACAAACAACGGTTTATTTATACCACACTTGGAATAAAGTGATAAGGTGGAAACCTTGCCCTATTTATGGCGTGTTCTTGAACATTTTCTTTTTCACTTTGGGAGCTAATTAAACTTTGCGGAATATCAGCCGGAAAATTAGCCTAAAACTAACAGGGGGAATGTTTTGCCATCTACCCTAATTTCATACACGGGAGTCATCTGTTTTTTCTGCTTGAAGGTTTGGTTGGCTTTCTGAAGACATAGTTAATGAAACCATTTTACACAATTCTTGAAACGAAGTTCGAAATTTGCCACCAGTGTTTGACATGCCAAAATACGCATGGCGATCATTGTCTTTATTTCTGGGTAGAATTGTCAGTCTTGATTTGTTCGTCTTTTCTGACATTTATTTTTTTTGTGCTAATTTTAGCCAAAAATCTATTGACAATGCTTTAATTTCGTGTTACCTTGTCGTGTTGCAAATGATGCAACAATCACACACAAGTAGGAACGATCATGAGAAGTCTGAAGTTCAAGGTCTTTGTGCAAAAAAATGTGGTATGTCGAGATAGAGGTATACCACAAGGAGTGCGAACTCGCGTACAAGCTGGGAACGGCGATGCGACTCGGATTCTGTGCAAATCGCTTGAACTCTCGCAAAGATGAGTTCATCGCCACACATGCGCTCAAAGCGCACCCGATGGCGAATGACTGCAGATCAGTCTGGAATTTGCGAAAGTGACTCGGGCAGGGAAATATTACAAAACGGCGAGTGGGTTGGCTGAGTCAGCTCGGAGGGAATCATGATTTCCTCCTTTTTTTGTCACGAAGTGGCAGAGACATTGATCTTGAGCCACTGAATGGCGGGAGGAAGAAGCATGACGGACACGAAGAAGATGACAACGGCCATGAAGGAACGAATGAAGAACATGCCATTACCCTTTCTGTGAAGTTTCTCTAAACAAACAACCTCCTACCATAATAGTAGAGAGGTCATCGCTTAACTTAAGCATGGCAAATTTAATGTGTTTGTCAATGACAAAATGGGGAT
>CAYJWY010000062.1:0-2663 GCA_964374035.1 uncultured Gammaproteobacteria bacterium | reverse complement strand
GATTTGATTTTTAAAAAAATAGACATCTAGTTATTCAACTGCTAAACTTTAATTAACATTCTTTAATGTCATTGACATAGAGTTTGTGTTGTATTAGAAATGCATAAGATAGCACTCTATCGTGGAGTGGTATATGTAAGTTCTTTTACAACGCAAAACAAGGAAAAGAAAACATGATCAAACGACTCTTAAAAATCGCACAGTGGCTCAGACGGTTATATTGGTGGCTCGCTCGTCCGGAAACACGAGGAGTGCGAGCAATTCTGGTCAACCGCGACGGAAAAATTATCTTGGTGCGACATAAGTATCAAGAAGGATGGTTTCTTCCCGGCGGCAAAGTTTCCAGAAGAGAGAAAGATGAGAACTGCCTACAAAGAGAACTTCGCGAAGAGCTTGGAGTAAAAACCATTTCTCGTCTTGAGAAACTCGGCGAATACACAAGTACTTACGAGTACAAGAAGGACACCATCGTAGTGTTTGTGGTACGCGACTTCATCCAGGAATCAAAAACTCACTTTGAGATTGAGGAGCAACAGCTTTTTGATCCTAAGATGTTGCCCGAAAAAGTTTCTCCGGGAACTCGTCGGCGCATTGAGGAATGGCTTGGACAAAGAACCATCAACAACCAATGGTAAAAGAAAGGAGTGAATCGAATGAACGAACAGTATCTTGGACCCGAATCAGATCGTGAGTACATCAAGACTTATCTCGAAAACATCAGGAATCTTGATCCGATAGAGATTGCGACACTTCTTAATCCGGTGAGTCTCGCGGACAACAACCACATTAGGGCGTTTGTTGACACCGACAGATTCTGGGAAGTATCCCAAAGAATCATTGCCGGGCTGGAAGAACGCTACGGAATCACAATTGATCCAGTACGGCCGGAGAGGTACTACACCGCTCTGCCGCCGGAAGTGGGCGCTGTTGGCGGTTTCCACGATCACAGGAGTCTCGGTTATCAATACTGGTACCACGCCTCGTTCGTGGTAATGCTTGGCGGGATGATGTCGAAGGAATTGCGGACAATCGAGCTTCTTCGAGACTTCATCCATGATTGCTTGCATCACTCAACATTCCGATCGTTCAAAAGAGCGGTCAGAATTCCGGCGCGGTCGCCGGATGAGGCAAAACATCGTGTACCGGAAGTATATCGGGAACAGTACGGTATCAACTTCAGGAATCAGGAAGGTCTCTCGTACTCCTCTACCGAACTTACGGCACGGTCGCCGGAAACAATCAACCTGAATCTCCTAATGGACGGTGTGGTGGTCTTGGTAACGGCAGCCGCACTGAAAACCGAAGTTGGAGACATCGCGTGCAAGGACGCGCTAGAGACAGAAATCAAGAAAGAAATCTTTCTTGAGCCGTTTAAGGCAACAATGTTGCAACGCGCGCATGGTTTCCACAATGCGGTTACTGCGCCAAGCAAAATGTTCGTCGAACACTGGGGCGGTGAAGATTTCGTTGCTCTCGTGCTTCAAGCAATGAGGAACGGCGAACTCACTGCACTCAAGCATTTCTTCGAGGAACGAACTGGTATCGAGAACGCTTGGGAAAAGTTGTTCAAACGCCCTGAGTTCTCACTTCACACAGAAAGGAGCGTCTAATGGAAGAAGAAAAACTGCTTGAAGAAATCTTCGAGTGGATGGATGGTAGGGGATGGAGAGAGGGTACCGAACAGTATGAAATCTGCAAACAGGCCGTACGGTTTCGCAACTTCTCGTACAAGAGAAGCGAGGAACTGGAATCGGGTACAACTGTAGATTGCTCAACACTCACATCCCAATCTCACTGGGAAGGTGCGTTGATCGGTATACCTTTCGTTGCCGATAGTCAGCGCAAGGCGGCTTCGGGTAAATTTGTCAGTTTATCGAATGACATGATTCCAGCTGATGTGTTGGTGAAATACCCATCTCTTGAAGCGAGTCCAGACAAGACGTGGAATCATGTTGGTCTCTATTTGGGCCGGGACAAACAAGGTACGCAGTGGCTCATTGAGTCAACGAGCAAAACAGGTGTTCGACTTTCTACGGTCGAGGCGTTTGATCCTCAGGGCGGCATCAAGCGCTTTACTCTAGAGACTCAACCCTTCGATTCACTAACAGCTCGTCGGGCCCTGGCACTTGCTCCGCTGGTGCCAAAGTTCGGACGGCTTGGTGTGCGGCAGTACCGCAAATCTGGAGAAGGCCGTCCAGCGCATCGAGGTCTGGATCTCTATATGCTGGCAGGAACGCCAGTTTATGCCACTATCGCAGGATCCGCTTCGCGAATTCACGAATCACTAGAAGACGCGAACGGAATCGAGGTCGTTGGCAAGAACATGACTGTCCGCTATCTCATGCTCGGTAGTATCGCCGTTGAATATGGAGTGGCGGTTCAGGTCGGAGACCTGCTGGGGTATGTCATCTCGCCGTCTCAAGAGAGTGAGATTGTGTATTCCTCGTTGAATGCGATGGTGACGCATCTGCACTTAGAAATCGAACTGACGGCGGTAAATGATACCAGTTTCCCGACTGAGATTGTGGTAGAAGGCAAGAGATATGCTAACCACCTATATCTTTCGAAAATCGGGAGACTGTCGTTGCCTTTTCGCTCGTAGTTAATCAGGGTCTGGATATTGCCAAAGCGTATTCAGACCTTTTCTTTTTAAAAATCAAATA
>CAYJWY010000061.1:0-2849 GCA_964374035.1 uncultured Gammaproteobacteria bacterium | reverse complement strand
TGGAAGGCGATTTGGAAAATCGTCGAAGGTATTCGAGACAACCTCTCGTTTGAGGAAATCTTCGAAAACATTCGGCGGGAATATCCGAACGCCACAATCCCTGAATCAGAACAGCCGGCCGTTGAGAAGGTCTGGCGCGAGCTTCAATCCTATCTCGGAGGCTAAACACATGGAAAAACTACAAAAACAACATCTTGCCATCTTCAACCCTCCCTTCCTCGATCTCATCTTGGAAGGGAGAAAAACTATTGAGGGACGTTTCAGTAAAGTACGTTGCGCCCCTTTTGGTGTAATAGAAGAAGGCGATGTAGTGCTTATGAAGGAAAGTGGCGGTTTGGTCAGAGGTTCGTTTGTTGTGGCGAAAGTAGAGAGCTTTGACAATCTCTCTCAAAAAATGCTCAAAGACCTTGAAATACGCTACAGCGTTCCTCTCTGTGCCGATGCTGATCCGCAGTACTGGGAAAAGCGACGTGTATGCAGGTACGCAACCATGCTCCACATCGCTCAACCCTGTCGTTTCGAGCAACCGTTTCCATTCCCTAAAAAAGATCGTCGGGGGTGGGTGGTTCTCAAAGGAGGTGAAAGCGATCAACTATCTCTATTTTCTGATAAAAGAGAGGTAGGAGTGAATGAAGCGAGAGAGAGGATGGGGGAATACAATTCTTCTCAATCGCGCTGCGAAGAAGGTTTGCATACATTCTTCCACACCACTCTCTTTAACCAGATTGGGTATCCGCGCTGTCGTTGGTGTGGGGCTGATTGTGTGGATTGGCATCTGTTGCATCGAAAAGATTCTACAGCGCTGACTCGCACAATTACCGAACTTCGCAAAGAGTATTGGCGTAATAGCTGGTTTGGACGCTCCATTGACGAGCGAGCTCGAAATCATGCTTTACGCAAAGGCAAGAAACTGTTACGCGAGCACGCAACAAGTCGCATCCGCAACTCTATCGGATCCGCGCAACCTTACCGAGACGGGTTTCAAACACCCTACACCGGTAATGTTGTGTTTTATGCTCAGCATGCGGTTGCGGCTTGTTGCCGGAACTGCGTTGAAGTATGGCACGGTATCCCAAAAGGTAAGCAACTGACCGATCGAGAGGTGGCTTATTTCGCGGACCTTGTCATGAAGTACGTGGATGTCGTGATGCCCGAACTCAAAGAAGAAGGCGTACACATTCCACCCATCAAGAAACCGAAATACAGAAAGGAGTAACCGATGGAAAAAAGAGATGCCTATACGGCGCTCAAAGAGAAAGTTCTTGAGAAAATCCTTCAAGGGAGAAAGCAGTTGGTCGTGTGGGGGTTCACACCAACTTGCGTCCAACTGCTTTCCGAACTTCGATCGCTCGGTCTTTTAGACCGAGTGGTAGGAGTTGTAGATTCCGATTCTCATAAGCACGGACAGACCATTCATCACTTGAATGTTTCTGCGCCCGATGAAATCGTAAACCTCTCCCTTGACGTTCTTGTCATTGCTTCTGACGAAGACAAGGAAGCAGTCCTGCGGCAGTTTGCCGCGATTGACCGACGAATGCCAGATGTGGTGCTCAGCGGATCAAAGCACTATGCTTTCCGCAACGCGCTATTCGAGGAGATCGTCTCCTCCTCTCCGGTACGGTCAATCGCCGGCGGCTATCCCTTCATGCTCACTCACATATTCCAAAGTTTGGAGTATCTTGTGAGGAGCGGATGCGATGGCGCTGTGGCGGAGTTCGGCGTATTCCAGGGCGGCACGCTCGCAATCATTGCCAAGACGCTGCGAGGGTTGGGATGGAAAGGTAAAATCTACGGATTTGATCTTTTCGGCGAACCAGCCTCAAGATGTTCGGTAATGGATGTGTTTCCGTCCGGGAAGTACTCACCGGATTACGAAACTGTACGGCGATACTGCGAGCCATATGGTGTTGAGCTCATCCAAGGCGACATCAGTGAGACCCACAAGGTTTTGAAAGGAACCTTGTTGATGTTTTCTTTCTTTGACACTGACTACTACTCGCCAACTCGAGTCGCACTCGAGATGTGTTATAACCAGACCGTCAAAGGAGGAATTATCGCCTTCGACCACTACTTTAGCGAAGGATGGGAAGATACCATCGGAGAACGAATCGCAGCCAAAGAAGTGCTTGAGGGGAAATTAGTCTTCCATCTCCATGGAACTGGTATCTTCCTCAAGTTGGAATAATCCGAAAGGAAGGTATGCGTGAATATTAAAATCCTCATTGCCGGTGGCACATGCAGCGGCAAGTCAACGCTTGCAAAGCTCATCGCAGGGCATACAGGTTATCCCATTGCCTCGTTTGGAGGAATTCTGCGGAATTATGCCCGAGCGTCAAATCTCCCGCTTACCGTAGAGTCATTGCAAAATCTCGGCCAAGGACTCATCAGTCAACTTGGCTACGATGGGTTTTTGCAGTGGGTGATCGATCACTCCCCTAATATATCGTGGGACGGACCACTTGTTCTGGACGGCGTACGCCATGCGGCTATGCACGAATCGCTCAAGAAGGTTTTCTCCACGAACATCTTGGTGTACTGCGTTTGCGGAAAGGAAATGCAACTCGCGAGGATGATGAGCCGTGACGGGATTTCAAGAGAAGATGCCGAGCGCATTCTCTCACATCCTTTGGAGCAGTTTATCATCGACATGGAACCGCGGGCAAACTTGTTCTTTCGGCCAAGAGATTCAATAGATGATTTCTTGGTACAACTCGACGCGCTCATTGCAAAGCTATAAGGTTGTGCTGGACGGACGCGAGATACAAAGACCTCTTTGTGAAAAACAAAGAGGTCTTTTCTATTCCAAAAATCCCGCAAAATTGATACAATGAAGTTAATCTTATGAAAAA
>CAYJWY010000060.1:0-3267 GCA_964374035.1 uncultured Gammaproteobacteria bacterium | reverse complement strand
CGAGGCGGAAAAATTCATTTCTCCCTATCCGGAAAATATCACGTCTCTTCTACAATAGAACCTCTAGAGAGATTTCAATGTCTCAAAAACCGGCGCAAACGCTTCGTCCTCTCCCAAAAACTGCGAAATAATGACAAGCGTCGAGTCTTTCCAAAACAGATAATGAACCTTGTCGGCCCCAAGCGCGGTCGTACTGATAATTTTTTTCATGGAGAGACCCCCCTGCGAGAGGTCGCTCGTTTCTTTGACAACGATATTCCCAGGATCCGAGGCTGCGAGCGCCGTCGTAAACGCTTCGAGGGTCACTCCTTCTGCGGCATAAAAATAAGCAAGGTTCTCCGCCTTTTCGCTTCGCGTCGTATCACGCAGAGAGGCAAAAAACTTCACAGGAAGACCGACATACTCCGTGTCTTGAAGTTCGGCTGGCCGTGTGCGTAATTCAAGATTCGTGGGATACGCAAGGGCGAAACCATAGTCTGTGTTTTCGTAGGCGATCCATCCTTCGTAAGAAGGCGCCGTGACGGTCGGCGTATCTTTCACACATCCGAACCCAACGACGGCAAGAACGCAGAGGGCGATCATGGTATGTTTCATACGTCTATAGATCTTCTGTGGCAAAAGCACGCACCTCCTCACCAATGTCCGTTGCCTTCACAAGTCTCGCCTCCTGTTCGTTCCGTTCTTTCCACTCGACCGCATTTTCACGAAGGGTCTTTTCGGAAACAACAAGTCGAAGCGGCAGGCCAAGCAGATCGGCATCCGCGAATTTTTCTCCAGGGCTTGCCTCGGCTCGATCGTCCCAAAGCGCCTCAACACCGCGATCGGTAAGTTCGCGATACAGCGCTTCACTCGTCTCAAAAATTTTCTCTTGCACGCCTTCGTCTTTTGCCTTCAGTGTGATCAGATGAATGAGGAACGGCGCGACACTCTTTGGCCAGACAATCCCATGGTCATCGTGGTGAATTTCGACGATCGTTCCCATCACACGGGAGGGACCGATTCCATAACAGCCCATCCAAACCTTCTTAGGCTTCCCGTCCTCGCCGGCAACGGTGAGTCCGAATGCTTCGCTGAAGCGTGTGGAAAGTTTAAAGATGTTGCCGACCTCGATAGATTTTTGCTCCGCGATCTTGCCCCCGCACTTCGGACATGGATCGCCGTTCTTCACCTCGGCAATCTCGCGATTCACGGCCCAGTGACATTTCTCGCAGGTGTAAATCAAGTCTTCCCCAAACTCTGTTGGGATTTGAAACTCATGGCTGAATTTTGAAAACACTCCACCAGATGCCTCTGTCACGATCGCGTCGAGTCCGCAGCGCGAAAAAATGCGACGGTACGCATCCATCACGCGGCCGTAATACGCTTCAAGGTCTGCCTCCGAAATATGAAAACTGTACAGATCCTTCATGGCAAACTCGCGACCGCGCAGGAGGCCGGACTTCGCTCGAGGTTCGTTTCGAAACTTGTCCTGAATCTGATACACCGCCACCGGCAAATCTTTGTACGATTTCACGTACGTTTGCACAAGCGGCGTCACCACCTCTTCATGCGTGGGGCCGAGCGCAAATTCCTTCCCACCCGCTCCCTCAAGTTTGAAGAGCACGTCAACCGTGTCCCAACGTCCGGTTATGTCCCAAGGCTCTTTCGGAATGAGCGCAGGCATCAAAACCTCCTGGCCGCCGACCGCGTTCATCTCCTCTCGAATAATTTGCTTGATCTTCTGTAACACCCTAAGCCCGAGTGGAAGGTAGGTGTAAATCCCAGCTGCGAGCTGATTCACAAATCCCCCCTGAACGAGCAGGCGGGCATTGACCGAATCCGCGTCATGCGGCGCGGTTTTGTTGGTTTTGCTGACGAGCTGACTCTGTCTCATAGATCGCGACGATCATAACAAACCCCACGCAAAACGAAAACCCCTCACCTTTTGATGACCGGCCGCCAGAGGAGGTAGGTGACGAGGCAATTTGTCACAAAAAGATACGGGGTGTAGAGGTAGTCGGCGGTCTGCCAGTCGGTGATGGCAAAAAAATTCACGACAATTGCGATGGTAGCCAAGAGCCACGCGACGCGCTCCTCGGTGCGTGGATCCTTATGAGCCTTCTTGATGGTCGGCAGCGCGCCAAGAAAATCGGTGAAAAGCAAAAGGATCGTCGCAAGCAATGCACTGCGCTCTGGATGCCAATCAAATCCGTACAACGTCAGCGCCCAAAGCCCCGCGCTCACAAGCGCCCCAACAAGACAGGCCGTATCTATGCGGCTCCACTGCGAGTACCCCCACCAAATAGACAGGATGGCGATCAGAAGAAACGACACCGCATAAGCCGCAGAGAGTCCGGCCGCCATTCCGCCACCTGCCTCGTAGTAACTAAAGGCCAGCATGGCTTGCACGAGCGTCCAGATCCAAAAGGTCGAACGGCTCGGCCGCGTGCGCTCACCGCGTTGTGGACCCGGATGAAAGATGGAAAAGATGTAGATCGACTCTGCGACGAGAGTGAGAAGCGGGGCCAAGACTCCAGCGATGATTGGGAGGGACGTCATAAATTTTGCCCTTTATTCATGTTAACACAAAAACTGCCTGACGGACAGACGGTTTGTGTGGTGCTGTATTCTTAAAATAGTTCGAACGCATTTCGCCGCCTGCGACGGCGAGGAAGTCCCCCCGCTTGCCCGTCCGAAGCCGAGAGGCGAAGGAGGGCGAAAATCCGAAAATGCGGCGGAGCCGCACCGCTGACAATTTTCCGCCGGAGGCGGATCTGCCTTGGGCATGACAAGTTTTTCTTTGGCGGCAATCTGGTTTTTACTTTTTTGGTTTTATGCCAATCACTACATCATCAGTCTCCACACTCAGTTTTCTCTTGAGTGGCCCAAAACCAACTTTCACCAAAAAGCGCAACCAATCATGTCGTTTGAAGACACCCATTATATGACGATCATATGCGCAGTTGCTTCATATTTTGGTTCGCCGACAAGCGGATGAGCGCGAGAGGACTGATGAAGTTTTTTGAGCGCCGAGGCCAGGCTTCGCGGGTCTTTGGAGATACTGATAAGAAAGACCGCTCATTGAATTTAAGAAATGTCATCTTTTGTAGCATCACCTGTTATCTTCTCTCCCTTTTTGATGTTCCGTAGGGCGATATCGCATTGCTTAATAAGGTCTTGATAGGTATTTGGACTCTTTGAATGATTTACGTATCTTTCTGGCTCGGAATAAAGATTGATGGTACCCCAGTGTGTATGAGTAAACATTTTTTCGCGTTCTAGAAGGTT
>CAYJWY010000059.1:0-3691 GCA_964374035.1 uncultured Gammaproteobacteria bacterium | reverse complement strand
TGATAAAATCCAGAGATCATTCTGGTGCACTCAGAATGACGAATGGAAACTCGCTATGGGTTCTATTGACGATATCTTAACAGCCGAGCTCGAAAAAGAAAACAGAACCGCTATAAAAATGGAATGAATTTTGTTATGATTTCATCATCTATGTCATCAGACTTGATTCCACACGAACGCATTGAAAGCAAAATTTATGTATTTCGAGGTAAAAAAGTCATGATAGATCGTGATTTAGCATTGCTTTATAGGGTTGAAACGAAGGTTTTAAATCAAGCTGTTAAGAGAAACTTTGCAAGATTTCCTGAGGATTTTATGTTTCGGTTGTCCTTTGATGAGTTTGCAAACTTGAGGTCACAATTTGTGACCTCAAGTTTGAACTATGGCGGACCACGATATCTCCCGTTTGTTTTTACAGAACAAGGCGTTGCCATGCTTTCAAGTGTGCTTAAAAGCGAGAGCGCCATCATGGTAAATATTCAAATTATGAGAACCTTCACTAAAATGCGAGAGATGCTTTCTGAAAACGAGGAGTTACGTCGAAAGGTGGAACTTATGGAGAAACAGTATGACGAACAGTTCTTGAGCGTCTTCGATGCGATTCGCCGACTCACCGATGAAAAGATCGGAGATCAAGAAGAAATTGGATTCCAATTATGAAAAAGCCTTATCTAACCCAGCTCGATAAAATCGGTCCCATCACCGTCTGGGTCGTCGACGGGCAGTCCGTGCGTACTCGATTGAATAATGAGTTTACGAACGCCGGGCAGCATTATCGGTTCGATATGATCCCGACCAATGAGTTTTGGTTGGACAAGGAATATACGCCGGGGGAGGAGCAGTTTTACATTCATCACTTGATCGTCGAGTGGCGAATGATGCGTCGTCGTGTGCCCTATGAAAAGGCCCTTGCGTACGCGGACCGATCGGAACGCGCGGAGCGTCGAAGATCAAGCGTAATGAAACGTTTTCGTTCGCAACGTATTACGCCTCAAGTCATGAAGAACATTCACAAGAAAAAGTTACTCTCGTTTTCAAACGGCTTGGTGGTCTGGCTTGTGCGCGGTGAGCTTGTCCGCGACTTTTGTTACAACGACTTCACCGAGGGCGGGCACGATCACGTTTACAAATTCGTTCCCAAGAACGAAGTCTGGATCGACGACGACTTGAGCGTTGAGGAGCGGATGTTCGTCTTGCTCCACGAAGTCCACGAGCGTCGTTTAATGGCGGACGGCATGGACTATCACCACGCGCACAGATCCGCGAGCCGCGTGGAAGTGCATGCACGACATCGGCCTTCGACGCTGGCGAAGCGGGTGAACGATGAGATTGCTCAGCAAAACAAACACACTCCTTGAGGGGAGTGTGTTTTTGTCTAGACCTCCATAATGACCGGAAGGATCATCGGACGTCGTTCTGTTTTTGTGAAGAGGAATTTTCCGACTTCGTCGCGGATTTGTTCGCGGATGTGTTTTGGATCAGAAGCGGCTTTGTGGTCCGTTTCTGACATCACGGTGCGAACTTTTTCGCGGGTTTCTTCTATGAGTTCCTTTTGGTCCTTCATGAAGATGAATCCGCGGCTGATGATGTCTGGGCTTCCAACGAGTTTTCCCGTCTTCTGCTCAACCTTCACGATCACAACAACCATGCCGTCTTCCGCGAGCGCTTTGCGATCTCGCAAAACGACCTGGCTGACATCGCCCACGCCGAGTCCGTCCACGAAGACGTAATCGGTGGGAACTTTTTCATTCGTAAGAATAGCTCCGTCTTTCCAGAATTCCATGACCTGGCCGTTGTCGACCACAAAGACATGTTCCTCATCCCAGCCCATCGAGTACGCGACACTGGCGTTTTCGCGAAGCAGGAAGTGGTTGCCTTCGATTGGCACGTAGTAGGTTGGTTTGAACAGAGCGAGCATGAGTTTGATGTCCTCTTTCTTTGCGTGGCCGCCGGCATGCACGTCCATCATGCGATAGTTGATGACCTTACAGCCCTTGCGGTACAGCGTGTCCATCAGACGTTGCACGGAGTTTTCGTTTCCTGGAATGACCGAGCTTGAGAAGATCACGGTGTCCGTCTTTCGCACGCGCACGGAACGATGTTCGTTGTTTGCGATGCGATGCAGTGCGGCGTTTTGTTCACCTTGTGCGCCGGTGCAGATCAGGACAATTTTCTCGTCCGGATAGCTGTCCATTTGTTCAGGCTTGATGAGGGTTGACTGGTTGCACTTGATGTAGCCAAGCGTCTTCGCGATTTCGACGTTTGTCTTCATCGAGTAGCCCTCGACCGCAACTTTCTTTCCGAGTTTCTCGCTGGATTCAATAATTTGTTTCACGCGCGAGAGCAGGGATGCGAAGGTTCCCACAATCACGCGGCCTTTTGCTTTTTCAAGAATGGTTTCCAGTTCCTCGCCAATGACTTTTTCACTGACTTGGTGACCTTCCACGTTTGAGTTTGTGGAATCGCCCATGAGACACATCACGCCGCGTTTTCCGATCGCCGCAATCTCTTGAAAGTCTGCGTGCACGGTTCCGGTTGGATGAAAGTCGAATTTCCAGTCACCGGTATGACAGATCACGCCGACCGGTGTTTCCACAACGATGCCAACCGAATCGGGAATGTTGTGGTTGATGTGGAAGAACGACACTTTGAACGCGCCGAGTTTGAGAATATCGTCGACCTTGGTGACGTTGATGTTCAGCGGTCGAGTGTGGAAGTCCTCTTGGCGTCGCTTAATGATTGCGGCCGAGAGGGGGAGCGCGTAGATCGGCGGATTGCCGATGTTGGGAATGGTGTGGGGAATGGCACCGATGTGGTCGTAGTGACCATGGGTGATGATGCATCCGCGTACGTTCCTTTCCTTTCCTTTGAGGTAGCTCATGTTGGGAATGATGTAATCAATTCCCGGCATGTCTTCCGAAGGAAATTCAAGACCCATATCGATCAGAATGATGTCGTTTTTGTACTCAATGAGCGTACAGTTACGACCAACTTCTTCACATCCTCCAAGGACGATGACGCGGAGTTTGTCTCCTTGTGGTCCTTTGAAGATCTTCGTGTGAAGGATGGGCTGTTCCTTTTGTGGAGCGGAATCCTTCGCACGGAAAATACGTCCGCGATATTTGTTCCCGCGGCCTTGCGGCTTGTGCGAGGAATTTCGCGACGTAGGTTTGTTAGGGGTTGGGGACATAGAAAATAAATAGATCATCGGTAGCCGCAGGCTTCCGCCGTCGCTCAGAGCTATGGCGGACTAGGAAAGCCTGCGGCTACCAGAAATTAGAAAAACAATTATTTAGTTGTTTAGTTGTGAATGAGCAGACTCTGAGTACGTGATCTTTTTGAGTTACAGAGGCGTCTGTGTAACCGGAAAAGACCAGGTACGAATCGTAGGACATTCAAAATTGTGCAGATCCGCCGGGCTGGAGGAGGGAAGACCGCTGAGCGGTAGGGAAACCTACCGTGAAGTGGTTTCCCTCCGAAGCCCAAGGAGCTGCGCAATCAGGTACGAATCGTAGGACATTCAAAATTGTGCAGATCCGCCGGGCTGGAGGAGGGAAGACCGCTGAGCGGTAGGGAAACCTACCGTGAAGTGGTTTCCCTCCGAAGCCCAAGGAGCTGCGCAATCAGGTACGAATCGTAGGACATTCAAAATTGTGCAGATCCGCCGGGCTGGAGGAGGGAAGACCGCTGA
>CAYJWY010000058.1:0-3699 GCA_964374035.1 uncultured Gammaproteobacteria bacterium | reverse complement strand
TGGAAACCTGGTGGTGCAAAACGCCCACCTCCAAAGTCAGTTCCCGCAGGTTCCGACTCGGCAGGTGAAAGAGAAGTGGAGGATCTTCTCGTTCTTCTGCTAAGTCGGAAATTCGGAAGTCGGACTTTTCTCGCTACCGGGTAGCGAGAGGAATCTTCGATCATCGGAGGCCTCGATCGAATCGAGAACTTTGATGATCGACCCCGGTAAGACGTTCGTGGAGTTTCCACGTTCGTAGTACCGGAGTCAGTAGCCCGCACGTTGCATGCGGGGCGCCTTTTCAGGCGGCGATGGCGGCGGCCTGCTCCTCGGTCGGGGAGACCTCGGAGACCGGCGCGGCGAGGGCGCGGGCCGGGACCGCGACGGGCGCGGGGGGCTTGGCCTTCTTGAAGCGGCTGAGGCCCTGGCCGACGCCGACGCCGTTTCGCTGGACCTCGCGGCGGCGGAAGTCCGCGGTGCGCTGGTTGCGCTCCTGCTCGGCCTTGCGGCGGTCAGCGGCCTGCATGGCGGCGATCGCGGCGCGGTTGGCGAGCGCGTCGGCGTGGTAGGCCTTGCCCTCGTCGGTTCCGACCCACTGCGCGAGCAGGGACCGGTGGCGGCGGGAACCGCGGACGGCGAGATCGCACGCGTGCTCGAGGGCGAACGAGGCGCCGGGCAGGTGGGCGATGGTATAGCAGGCGGCGGCGGTGTTGGTGGTCGTGTTCACTGGACACTCCCTGATCGATGCGGCCATGAAGGCCGTGTGAATGCGTGCGCGGAATGCGCGGTGTACCTCGAAGGGCATGTGATGCACTTGCACTTTGAGGTACACGCGAATCGCTACAGAAAGACGGAGGTGAAGGGTTCAGTGACCTGCCCTAGGACTGGTGTGAACCATGGACATCGTTTGATGGATTGAGTGAGCCTTTCAGCCCAGTCAGATCCATTCGACATCCGGCGCCGACCGCGTCTTAAAAGACTTGGAAGGACGCCATCAACTCTCTCCTCCGACTTTCTGTGTCGATTCTGGTTGGAAGTAATGGAAGTAGTAGAGGTAATGGAGGTAATGGTTTGTAGAACGAAAAACCGATCGTTCTGTGTTTCCGGCTGGTGAGAGTCAGAAACATAGAACAACCGGTTTACCACGTGGCCGTCAGGCTTTACGTGGTTTGGTTGTATGTATGTTTTCAAGCGGTTAGGCTTGGTTACCGTTGGGCACGGGTAACGCGTGTTCTCTCTCCCCAGTTCAGTTGTAGTGATCGACGGACTTGGCTTGCTCTCGCCACGTGGCCATCAGGCTTTACGTGGTGAACCTCATCGCATCTTCGTGGCCATACTCTATCACTTTTTGTCATTTTTGTCAAGACTCGATGCTGGCTATTTCATCTATTTTATCTAAATTTAGCTAAATTTAGCATCCATAATTTGTTAGACTTTCTTGACGTAAGTGGGCTCCTGGCGGATATGTTATACTAGTTGCCGTATGAGCACGTTCTCTACTCTGATAGGCCACGAGAAGGCTCGGGAGGTTCTTTTAAGGATGTTGAATCAGACTCAACTCCCGCACGCCATGCTTTTTATTGGCCCAGAGCACGTCGGAAAGACCACGCTTATGGTGGCCCTCATCAAATCCCTCTTTGAAACCGACCGTCCACTGGAAGTGATTCCAGACGTCGTCACGCTTGAGCGAGAGAGCGATCCAAAAACCGAGAAAATGAAGTCGAACCTCTCGGTGGAGCAGATCCGCGAGTTTACCGCGCGCCTTTCCATGAGTCCCATGCTTGGATCTTGGAAAGTGGGCTTTATCCAGGAGGCTGAACGTCTTTCCATAGCGGCGGCGAATGCACTCTTAAAAACACTTGAGGAACCCAAGGGCAAGACGTTGATGTTGTTGCGCGCCTCCACTGTGAAGGACTTGCCCGCGACTATTGTCTCTCGATGTCAGATTATTCGACTCTATTCCGTTTCGACCGCGACGATTACGCAGGCACTCATGAAGCGCGGACTTGGCAAGCCGGACGCGCATCGTCTTGCCGTGCGTTCGTTTGGTCGACCTGGCCTTGCCATCGATTCGGTCGCGAGCTCGAAGCTCCAAGCTGAAGTGGATGTCCGCACGAATACGTTTCTTGAGCTTCTTGGCTCATCGACCTCGAAACAGTTTGGCGCTGTCACGCATCTTGTTTCAAAGGATGAGCAAAATAAAATGGACGAGCTCACGGAGCTTTTGAATGTGTGGGAACCCATCTTGCGTGATATCCTACTGACGCAAAATGGTTGCGCGCATTTGCGCGTTCATGAGGACAAGCTGGTTGAGATCGATCGTCTTGCCACAACCTATTCTGCAAGAACCGTTCGCATGCTCCTTGAGCGCATGCACATCATTCGTCGTGCCATTCCATCGCACGTCAACGCACACTTAAGTCTTGAGCATCTGTTCCTTGCCACCTCTTTATGAAAAAACTTTTTTTTGCATTTCTTCCCCTGATCTTTTTGGGAATCGGTTGCTTAAACAATTCATCAACATCAACATCAGCGGATGGAGGCATTTTTAAAACAGTTGACACAGGTGAAAATTGGTCGCAGGTCGTCGCCGTTCCGACGGCTAAAGGGATGGGGACCCTTGCCACGACCAATGTTCTTAATCTTGAAATGGATCCGCAAAATACAAAATTTCTTTACGCGTCAACACGCAATAACGGCATGCTGTACAGTGATGATGCCGCGCAGTCGTGGTATCAGCCAAAACAAGCCATCCTCACGGAAGGAACCGTGTATGATGTCGAGGTTGATCCAAAAAATGTGTGTACGGTTTACATGGTGACGGAGCGTAAACTTGTGAGCACAAACGATTGTATGCGCACATTGAATGAAGAAGTCTATTTAGAGAATCGTGCACAAGTTGGCACTCTGAAAGTTTCACTTGATTGGTTTAATACGAATATTTTGTGGCTGGGTCTTTCAAACGGCGATGTGGTCAAGAGTGAAAACAAAGGAGGAAATTGGAGAACGATTTTGACCATGGGAGCGGAGATTTCAGAGATTCTTCTTTCAAATACAGATACGCGTCAAGTTCTTGTCTCTACCTTTAATGGGACCATTCAGCGCACCATTGATGGCGGTGATTCCTGGCAACTTGTCACGTTTCCAAAAGCTTTTGCGCCAGGATCCATTTACAATCTTATTCAAAATCCCGATTCAAGCGTTGTCATCGCCGTGACGCAGTACGGACTGCTTCGTTCACGCGACTTTGGTCAAACATGGGAAGCGATTCCGTTGCTCACGGCGCCATCACAAGTGATGATCCGTAGTGCGGCGATTGATCCAAAAGACAGCAATCGTTTGTCCTACGCAACACCCGGAACGTTCTATCATTCCGTTGATGGCGGTGTGACATGGAAAACGCGGAAGTTTCAGACAAGTCGTGACGCACGTGTCATGTTGGTTGACCCAAAGGACTCGTCGGTGTTATATATCGGCGTTGCCTCAGCGACACAGTAATACGTCTGAAAAAAGCGATCTGCTTGGGCTTCGGGAAAAAATCACCTCGCGGTAGGTTTCCCTACCGGTCGGCGATTTTTCCCCTCCAGCCCGGCGCATCTCATCTTTTTTCAAACGTATTACCTATGAACCCATAGTGAGTTTCCATTCGTCATCCTGAGTGCACCCGAAGGATCTCTGGATTTTATCAACGTCTTTGTCACAAGAGATCCTTCGGATGCA
>CAYJWY010000057.1:0-3828 GCA_964374035.1 uncultured Gammaproteobacteria bacterium | reverse complement strand
CGCCTGGGCGGGATCAGGATGACACAAGTAAAACTATGAACCCCCACCTCCGCCGTTTCCTTCTCCCTCTCACCGTCTTTCTCACCGGCCTGTGCGTCCTCGTCATCGAGGTTGTCGCGACTCGCATTCTCTCGCCCTACTTTGGTAACACCATCTTCTCAGTCTCAAGTGTCATTAGTGTGATCCTCGCCGCGCTTTCGATCGGCTACTATGTTGGCGGAAAACTCGCGGACAAGCGTCCGTCGTTTCGATGGTTCTATGCGATCATCTTGCTAAGTGGTCTTGTTGTGCTCGCCCTGCACGGACTCGGACAATGGCTCCTTCCACAGTTGAGTTCGCGCCTTTCGCTCACCACCGGTCCACTGATCGTCTCGACACTTCTTTTCTTTATCCCCGCCATCTTGCTCGGCACGCTGTCCCCCTTTGCAATCAAACTGCAACAAACCCTCACGCCCGAACAGGGCATTGGGTCTATTTCCGGAACGATGTTTTTTTGGTCGACCGTGGGGAGTATCGTCGGTAGTCTCTCCGCGGGCTTCTATCTCATCCCAAACATCGGCATTAACCAAATCATGATCGCGGTGAGTGTCTTGCTGTTTGTGATTGGATTCATGCCACTGCTCTTTCTTCAGATGAAACGACCGGACATTATTTTTTCTCTCATTGTCTTTCTTCTGGTTTCGACCATGACCGCCCACGCCTCGCAACAGGATTCCGCGCGCTTCCTCTATCAAGCCGACGGCGTGTATGAACAACTGCGGATTTTCGATGTCGAACAGAAGGACCGACCAACTCGCGTGCTTTTGCAAGACACCACAAACTCGGGAGCCATGTATCTGGACACAGAGGATCCAAACGACCTCGTCTACGACTACACCAAGTATGTTTCGCTCTACAACGAGATCAAAACACCCATCAATCAAGCTCTCGTTATCGGCGGTGGTCCTTACTCGGTTCCCAAAGCCTTACTCGCAAATCTTCCGCAAGCCCACATCGACGTCGTCGACATCGAGCCGTCACTCTACGAACTCGCGGTGAAGTACTTCGATCTCAAACCAAGTGACCGTCTCACCAACATCATTCAAGACGGCCGACGCTATCTGCTCGACACCGACAACCGCTACGACCTCATTTTCGCCGACGCCTACGGCTCGCTCTACTCGGTGCCGTCGCACTTGATGACGAAGGAGTTCATGCAACTCGCGTACGATCGCCTCTCGGACAACGGCATCTTCATCGGTAACTTCATCGGTGATACGTATGAAAATGGACCATCGATTATTTTCTCCGCGATGAACACCTTCGAGTCCGTATTCGATCGCGTGTATTACTTCGGCGTTGAATCCTCAACCGAATCGAAGGCGCAGAACGTGATGTTCCTCGGCGTGAAAAACGGCGAGGAGATTGATTTTCAAAATCCTCTTTTCAAGGAACACCTCATCGACCGATCGCGTTTCGATCTTTCGAGCCACAAGGTGTTAACAGATAATTTTGCGCCAGTGGAATATTTGAGCGCGCAGACGTTGAAGCGAACGCTGGTTCATTGATGAAATATTGCAACAAAATCCAAATAGAACACGGGGTCAGGTCGGGATACGGGAGTTTCATTTCATCAAATTCCCGTATCCCGACCTGACCCTATTTTACAACGCGCGGAAGGATTTCGTTTAAGTCACCGATTGGTTCCATGTTGATTGGACGACTCGCTGGGGATGAGTTACAGATGAGTCTGCAAGATCGTCCAACTTGTGTCCGCATCGTGAGCGTTCAATAAAAAAAATATGAGCTGGTATCGAGTCACTGTACAAGGAATCGGCATTTATGAAGCGGTCAATCGTGACTGTCCAGATGATTCTGTTTGTAGAAAAAATAAACCAGATGGAAGTTGGCTTCCTAAAGAGGGGCCGAAATATCCTGGTGCGATTTCCTATTGGAGTGAACATGGGTGGAAGAAGTACAATGAGTGCGGTCTGTTCGATTGGCATCAGTCCGTTGTAAAGGGAGCAGTGCACGTAGAAAAACGAGAAGAAAAACCTCAGGCCGTTGTGTATGAGGATGCGTATCAAATCATTTGCGGAAAAAGCTAGGCATCAGAGGTGATGGGGTCAGGTCCGACTACCGACTTTTCATGACGGGATCAGGTCTATCCCGACCTGACCCCAATTTCCGTTTATACCAACTCTTTCAATTTTATTTTCAAATCTTTGTTTTTTCCCAGGTTTCTTTTGGGTCAGGTATTGCGGCAAGATCTTTTTTCCATTTTTCGTATTGCCATTCTTCAATTTGTATATCTTCACCTTTAGGAGATTTATATGTATATGTACCATCAGGATTTCTTTTCGCTGTCTCAATTGCTCTTTTTAATGGCTCTCTTTGCTCGCGGAAGCCAGAGGCATAGTGTGCGACACCATCAATATTATGTCCGTGATAATCAAAATTTCTGTCTGATTTCATTTTTTGATATTCAGCTGATTGTTTTAACGCCTCGTAGAATCTTTTAGCATCTTCTACTGAAGCAAAATTGGCGACAAAACGCGTCTCGTCTTTACTAGCCCATGGCTCTGATTTTGAAGTGTCGAGGTACTTGAATGCAATAGGTAGCTGTTGTTCCTGTGCGATTTTCTGGGTTAAAGTTCTCAATGTTTCCATTTGATCTGTTGGTATGTCAAAATAAATACGTTCTTTAGCCCATTGAAATTTTCCTTCCTTTTTTAATTTTTTGACAGCTTTATTGTCATAGGCATTCCACCAAACTCCTTCGGCTGTTTTATCGTTGCCGTAATTAAAATTCCCGAAGTCATCAGTAGGTGTTTCTTGTCGTGTTTCTGGCTGTTCCTCACTTTCAGGCAACAATAATCCTTCAGTTTGAATATCTTGCGGTGGAACTCCTAATTCTTGCCTGATAACATTTGCTCTTTCTTGATCGCCAATACGCTGTTTTCCTTCTAGAACTTTGAACGATAATTTTTGGGCGAGATTGTTATAAACACTTCTGTCTAAATCCTTTGAAAAATCAAAAGCAAACGGCTTGTCCGGGTTTTCTTTTTTAAACTCCTCGTAAGCTGTTTTTAATTTGCCCAGCACAAAAAATTCTTCAGGAGACAAACCATCAATCTCTCTCTTCCCTTGAATATGCTCGTTCAAAATTTTCCCCGCGTCCGTTTGTGCGACTGGAAATTCGGTTTTTTGTTCAGGCGGTAATTTTGAGTATCTTTCAGAAAGCTGTTGCTGCTTTACAGCCTCTCTGTCGGTTTCACCCTTTTTTATTGCTTCGAGAGCCTGATTTCGTCTTTCAGTTTCAGCTTTGTTTTTTTCGGGGTCAACATAAACCTTGCTTTGCCACAATTCCTCAACAACCTCACTGGGCATACCTTTGTATTGCGCTGGAATAATATCAGGTTTGCTCTCGGCTGGAGGCATATTTTTTTGTTCTTGTTCTGGAGGCATATTTTTTTGTTCTTGTTTTGGAGTGACTGGAGTTGTCATAATTGCGGAGAAATTGGGGTCAGGTCTTGCGTTTTGCCTTTTGATGATCTCTGTTACGAGAGATTCTGCTCATTCTTCCAATACTCAACCCAACAAGCATAGCAATCTCCGACACCGCATACCCACATCGTTCACGTGCGATACGAATGGTTGCATCGCGCTCAGTCTTGGTTGTTACATCGTCAAAGAGATCGTCTAAGGGCAAAACGCAAGACCCCAATTTCCCTGTTAACTCTTATTTCGCAATTTTTCTCTGCCTCGTTCTGTTTTTTAAGTACCTCTCAATAGCTTCTTTCGTAGTCAGCCAATCCCTACCCTCTTTGTGTGCTTCAAGTTTTCCTT
>CAYJWY010000056.1:0-4165 GCA_964374035.1 uncultured Gammaproteobacteria bacterium | reverse complement strand
CAGTCTCAATCCCCTGTCCCAGTGCTCGGTAGGCTGGAAGCAGGGTGGAGCAGGAAGTGACCTGATCCTTCATATATTTTTTTGTTTTTCACGAAGTGCGCTGAAAAGAATTTTTAACATGAGTTCCTTGAGCCGTGAAAGGTCCGCTAATTTTTGTCCGTGTTTACCCCAAACGGTTTCAAAGGCTCCGCTTGAAACAAGCACCTCTGGCGCCTTGGGTTGATGATGTTTATCGAGAGCCGGTGTGTCGGCCTGAAGCATGCCTTCGATTTGAATACCTCGAGCGAAAACGTTTTTTTGCTTGTTGAGTGCTTGGACTACGTTTTTTGATGCATGTGGATTTGACGTTTCACCATCAGTAATCTCAATAACCACGACAACTCCGTCATCGCGATCCAATGCGGCCTTTTTTTCCGGTCGCATGGTGTCTGTGAGTGCGTCGTTCAGAGCAGGTGTATCATCCGTTCCTCCAAGATCCGTCGAGCCAACATTGAGCACAGAGCGTGCGAGACGGGCTTCTAGATCTTGCGGATCGTCCGTCGAGAGTGAGCCACGTTGCTCTTCGCTTGCGGTGCGTAAAAAAAGATCCTGGTGCGTAGAGCCAAATCCGATGAGTCGTAGATCGACATCCACGATGTCACTGGAAAATTCATCTTGTGCGTTCTTTTTGTCCCGCTGATACTGAATCAGGCTTCGTGAAATGGCATAGGCAACATCCTGCACAGCCCGTCGCTTATGAGCGTCCATCGATCCCGAGAGGTCAAGGGAAAAAATAAGGGAGATGGATTTCGGTCGTTCGGATTCACGCAGTGGTTCGTTGATGGAACGTTCCATGAATCGTGCGCGATCGGGTTGCGTAAAAAGCGTTGGGAGTTCACGAACAAAATCATCCAGGTTCACATCCTCACCGCTTGTAAATCCCGTTTCCCTCACAAGATCGGAAACAATGGTTTTTTGGACAAACGCTTCCCACTGATCCACAAGATCGGGGAAAATTGCGCTCGTGCGCTCTCGAATTCCCTCCAGAACCGAGATTTCCCCTTCTCCAAATCCACGGCCCCCTAATTCTTTTTTGTAGCGTTCCTTGTCCAATCTCTTGGCCCGAGCAGATCCAGATTCCTTTGCCTGTTTCAAGCCGTCTACAATCTCTCCAATTTCATCGCCATCTTGATCTTCCCCGCTCAATTCAACGGTTCGTGTTTGCTCTTTAATCTTCCCAGAAGAAACATCCAATTCCAAGAGTTGCTTAAAAATGGGAGCAAGGGATCTGTTAAGTTTGGAGAGCCAGGTGTTCAAAGGAAGATTCGGATCGAAAAAGTGCTTCTTTGCAAAGTCCGCAATCGATGGAAAGGACATACCACCGTATTTAAAGGGGGTCTCCAAAATAGCCGCAACATCGTCGTCCACCTGCACCTCTAATTCAACGCCCATCATGACTTTACGCAAAATGGCAAAATTAAACTGTTCGGTTTTGGGCGCACCGCGTGAATCAGCGGACGTCAAATTCTCATAAAGTGTTTGACGTGGGTGCTCGTGCTTTGGCAAACTCTGTGTCCACATACTTCTTGCATCCACGATGGCGTTATCGTGAATATCAAGAAATACATTAAAAAAATTGTTCCATGCTTGCCTAACAGCATCTTGAACTTCCGGGTCTGTGTATTGATTTCCATGTTTCTTAGCGATCTC
Organism: uncultured Gammaproteobacteria bacterium; assembly: GCA_964374035.1. Taxonomy (GTDB): domain Bacteria; phylum Patescibacteriota; class Patescibacteriia; order UBA9934; family GWF2-40-263; genus CALRGL01. Next base: position 2,476 of record CAYJWY010000056.1, on the reverse strand, counting down.
GAACGTAGAAAGGTAGGTGTCAGAATCTTGAACCAACTGAACGAAGTGGGAAATTTCGTGGCTAAAGACGTAACGTTTTTGTTCTTTTGTCAGACCTTGTTTCTCAATAAAGTCCGGATTGATCAACACTTCACGTTTCTTGTGATCAAACGCAAGGGTACGAATATTGCGATCGATGCGAATTCCAAAACCCAACGTTCCAAGAATCAGATTTCCGTCCGCAACAAGATGACGAAAAAAAGTCAATTCTTTTTGATCCGCATCAAATCGCCGTGCGGCTTCCGCTCCCATCTGTTCGCCTGGCATACTAAGAGCCTGAAACGCCTAATGTTTCCGATTTTTTTTCCAAGCCTTCTGTAAATCGGGTCTCGCACAATCGTTCAATCACCACATACTCTGGCCTATTAAACTCTGCTTCCATTTCTCGAATTTGTTGTTCCACCTCAGCAATCAAACGTTCAAACTCTTGACCATGTTCTGCTTCCACCGCATCTTCTTCGGTGAGTTGTTCTGCGGGTAATCGGAAGCCGGAAACCGCTTCGACAAGTTCTGCGGGCTGAAAAGCTTTTAGCAGTTGATTCTTTGGTTTTGGTTGCTTGACCGTTTCAATTCCCGCCATGCGCCACTGCGTTGAGTCAACGTCAACATGACTCCATTCTGGTTGTTGAAACATGCCACCCCAATTCGTAAATAAGTACATAAGCTCTGCGGCCTCTTTTGGTGCAAAAACAGCGGCAGGTCGAATAATCGCATCGTGAATGTGCCACTCAAGCGGTTGCTTAAACCCGCCAAGTTTCCACTCACGAACAACTTGGTTGATGTTTCGGAAGGAAAGTAAAATGGACTTAAATTGAAACGCTGATGAACCGGCCGGTGCTTCCAACCCCAGTGATCGAAAATCCTTTCCTTGGGCAAGTTGTTGAGCAAGCGAACAAATACGCACAAAATCCCAAACCTGTTCGAGGGCACCTTCTGGCGCAAGAAGATTTCCTTTTTTATCAACAAGTTGCGTTATGGCAATTTGAAATAAATCCCGCATGGGCGGCTCTGTTTCACCTGCGAGTTGTGTATTGTCTTCAATCGCATCACCAAGTTTCCTGTTAATTTCCTGAGGTGGAAATTCGTACTTGATGGTGCCACTCAAAACACGATTGATGAACGCGGGATCCAAACCCTGGCGCTTCAAATATTCTTCACCGATGTTGCCGGTAAAAATAACGCCGAATCCGGGAGGATTATCTTTACTTGAAAGAATATCATTTAACGACGCGAGCGTCTCTGCGGGGAGATAGTTGAATTCATCGATCACAACCTTTCGTCCTTCTTTACGAGCCCGACCGACGGCTTCAAGAATCGGCTTTGTCTCAAACGTTTTTTCTTTCGCTCGACCCTCAACGACATCTTTAATTGTCTTCAATGCTAATTGAAGCTCTGCGTCCAATAAATCAGGATTTTCAGCCTGAAATTTTGCCTGCGCCTCTTTGATTTTTCCAGGAATCTCTGAAGGATCAAGCTGTTCGATAACAATTCCCATGCGTTGCACAAGATCAAACGCCGTCATTTTTGGATGAGCGCTGACAAATTCAAATTCACCATCAGCAGAGAATTTCGAGGCGAGCTTTTTTGCAAGAACTGTTTTTCCCGAACCTGTGGGACCAAGCAGGGTGACCACACCGTTTGTTCCTTCAAGCTTTCGACGAGCATCGTCCATGACTCTTTGCGTCTGTTCCTCGATCGCGTTTGTCTCAATGATGCCATGCGTCTCAAAGGAATCCTTCCAATCGCGAATCTTGAGCAACCAATAAGCCTGAAACGCAACGGGGCTTTGTTTGGCAAGCTCAAAAATTTGGCCCTCAATTTGAGAACGAGCCTCCTCAAACGAACTAATCACACCCCACACGGAAGCGTCATCACGTAATTGATGGTTCGAATAGACTGATCGAATCAATTCTGTGGTCTTTTCCCCAAGTTCCCGCTTAAGACCGGTGAGCTCACCTCGACGAGCCATAAAACGACGTAATGTTTTGAACGCTCGCTTTTCCTCAGATGCAACTTGTTCTGGATTTATCTGCTCCTGAATTAACGCCATCTCCTCTTCAATGTTCTGCGTCTGTGTCCGGTCAGAAGCGTCGTTTTTCGGCTTCTCACCTCCAGTCACATGGTGAACTCGAGCCAAAAGAGCTTCAATTCCATCAACGATCTGTTCACCCCTCTCATTCTTCAGATTTTTGAGCAACTTCTCAGCCTGTTTCAAAGCAAGATCCTGACGTTCAAGACCACGTAACTTTTGATACGTTTCTCCATGAGAACTGTGTTTTGATTCGGACATATGATTTTATATTCTATAAAATTTTATAGTGAAAGCATATCATAAATTTCGTACAAGGAATAAAGGTGATAGACAAGAAAACTCTGGATACTAATCAAAGATGTGGGCTATTGGATGAGCTGTTTTGAAGGCCTTGAGGCGCTCAAT
>CAYJWY010000055.1:0-4249 GCA_964374035.1 uncultured Gammaproteobacteria bacterium | reverse complement strand
GCACCAGAATGATCTCTGGATTTTATCAACGTCTTCGTCACAAGAGATCCTTCGGGTGCACTCAGGATGACAGACAACAGCGAGTTTCCATTCGTCATTCTGAGTGCACCAGAAGGATCTCTCGATATTATCAACGTCTTTGCCACAAGAGATCCTTCGTATGCACTCAGGATGACAGATGACAGACAACAACGAGTTTCCATTTGTCATCCTGAGTGCACCCGAAGGATCTCTGGATTTGATGAACGTCTTTGTCACAAGGGATCCTTCGGATGCACTCAGGATGACAGACATAGAATTTTTCCATAAAAAATCGTCCCTGCAACTGCACGGACGATTTTTTGAACCCCACACGACTATCATTTGGTGTGCGAAAGTCGGGCCCCGTCAGACGGGGTTGACAGACGTTCGATCGATCAAGTGAAACCTGAGCGACGCACGTGTTGTGTTCTCTTGTGTGAGAGAACCGCGGGGCTCACACGCTTGCGCCTGAGCGCGAGCGGTTCCAAGCCCATAAACCATGATTTGCCCAAAGATAGTTGAGATCGATGGATCTCGATGTGTGGAGCAAGAGTAGTTTACCTCGGTTCGTTCTTGCAACGCAAGTGTGAGTCTTGTCAAAGCGAGATGGTGCGATGGCGGACGTTGATGAGTTCGTCAACGCGTAAGCGCTCGATCATGTTTTCAACCCAGACTTGATCGAGAGCCTTGTTGAAGGTTGGGTCGATGCGTTTACCGATCGCAGAGAACGAAGTCTTCGGTGAGGATTTGGCGATCGCGAGAATTTTTCCTCGGTAGATACGATCGGGATAGGGTTTGTCTCGATGTCGACGTTCCACAGCTTTCCGAATCATTTGTTTTGGAACAACGACGTCGCCAGCGAGAAATGTTGCGGCCGCTGGACACTCGTTTTTCAGTGGACAACGCGCGCAGTCGGGCGACTTTGTGCAGATCATCGTCGCCAGGTCGAAGAGTGCTTGCGGGACGTCGTAGTAGTGTCCGCGACGAGGAAGAATGTCGTCGACGCGCTCGAGAATCAGCGCGTCTGCCTCCGGTTGCGCATAAGGCTGACCCAGCAAGAGGCGGCCAAGCACGCGACGAATGTTTGTGTCAATGGGCATGGTGCGTTTCATTTGCGCAAACGCGCTTATCGCCGCGGCTGTATAGACGCCGATGCCTTTGAGCGATCGCCACTGTTCTTCGGTTTGCGGAATGCCATGTTCCACAATCGTGCGAGCATTGTTACGTAGCGACAATGCACGGCGATTGTATCCAAGTCCCGACCACAATCGAATCACTTGCTCGTTTGTCGCCAGTGACAACACCTTCCATGTTGGAAACGTTTTAAGCCACGCGCGGTAAAACGTCTTCACGCGATCGACCTGCGTTTGTTGCAACATGATTTCGCTCACAAGAATCCGATACGGATCGCGGGTGCGTCGCCAGGGTAGGTCACGACCGTGCGTTTTGTACCATCGTAATAATTTGAGCGCGAGCTTCATAGCATTGAAACAAAAAAGTGATAAAGGGTTCAGGTGATAAAGTGACAAAGTGATAAAGTGATAAAGTTTTACTCTATCACTCCCAACTTTGTCCCTTTATCACTTTGTCCCTCCCTCACTCATCTTTCCGCTATCAACTATGCGACAAACTGGAATCCGTAGGCAAGCAGGATGATCGCAAATGTGTAGATCGTCATGGAGGCGACTCGTAACACACCTGGCCGCTCAAACGATTCCATCATGTCCTGAATAAGTTCAGGAGCCCAGAGGCGCAGAACACTCATAGTGAGGACAAGCCAGCCGAATACGCTGATGAGCGATTGCCAGTAGGTGTCCCAAATCGTGTGCGTCATGACAATGAGCAAACCAATGATGACTCCGATCGAGCCCATAAACATTTGCAAGAGCGGAGACTTGGCAAATTCTTTGGCTACACCCTTGAGATCCGATGCACGAAGAAAAAGCGTAATACCCTGAATGAGCATGTATAGCCCAATAAACTTGGCAAGGAACAATGAGACCTCCATAAAAAATAGATAAAATGTATACGACTATTTTAGCAAGAGCGCTTGAAACAGACAAGGAAGTGAGATAGCATTCCTGCATCGGTGCACAATCAAGGTTGATTGGACGGAACCGATAAGGTTGCTCAACACATCCCGGGGTGCACCATGATCTCATTGCGCAGGTTTCGCACATGGTTGCGTCGTGATCGCTTCGAGGCAATTCAGCCCTGGTCGGCTCGCGCGGCCAAGCTCCTCGATCCGCTCTTCACTGCCAATCGCATGACACTGCTTGGTCTTGTGATGTGTCTTCCCGCCACGTTTTGCTTCGTCTACGGAGCGATCGGTGCGGGGGCTGTGTTCATGATCCTGAGTTTGTTCACTGATCTCTTTGACGGAGCGATTGCTCGTTACCAAGAAGAGACCTATCGAGCCGCCCAAGGCCTTGTGCCTCTGTCGCTCGAGGAGGAAACGCAGTTCTCGATCCTTCAGCGTGTCGAGCACCGTGGTGTCACACACTTTGGCCGCTCGCTCGATCCGCTCGTCGACAAGATTCGCACAGGCCTCTTTCTGCTCACTGTGGGCTGGACCCTGATTGCTCCATGGATCATCTGGAGTATCATCGGTGTCGCCGTTGTGCTTACGTGTATGCGTCCGATCAAGCAGTGGTTGAAACTCGACCATGCCGGATCGAATCGTTTCGGCAAGTACAAGATCTTTGCAGAGGTCGCAGGGATGGCCACCTGGCTTTTGCTACACACGTGGGTCGAGTTTACGACGTACACGCGTTTGATGGAACTCTGTTTCCTTCTCGCTCTCGCGTTGGGTCTTGCGTCCTTGCTCGGCCACGTGATCACGGGTTATGTCGCCCATCGTAAAGGCGTACGCATTGCGCGTACAAACGCTCTACGTGCTCGTCCATCCTCACTCCTCTAAACTTCGTCATCCGATGATCGTCTGCTTACGTGTTGAGGAGGATACTCATGAAACCGCATCTGGATCGAGACGGCGTTCCATTCAATGTGCACGGTGGTCTCACCATCGTGCCCATGCCAGGGTTCGAGAGTCGCGCGCGTCGACTTGCACAGCTCATTCACGAGAAGAGCAAGCTCGCCGGTGAACTTGAAACGCCGGTCGACGTCGTTGTCCCGTCGTTCAAATTGCGGCCAAGTGCAGAGCCCTATCTCGAGCTTCGAAAGAAGCATATCGACGGCCATGACGTGTTTGTGCTGGCGAGCGGTCCTGGAACCTACGAGATGACCGGGCAGATGACTTATCTGCTTGCGTATCTCGCCGGTCGAAAGGCCGCGCGTATCACCATCGTTTTTGGCTACTTCCCGCAAGGTCGTTCCGATCGCGACGAACCGAACGTCTTCGCGCTTCCGCCGATTCTGGTTGCTTCCTGGCTGGCGGTCTCTCAGGGTCTGCTCAAGCGTATCGTTTGCGCGGATCCGCACTCCGACCAGTCCACCATGATCGGCCACCCCGGCCTTATCACGCCGGTGTGGCTCACGTATCGTCTGCTCAAGCACGTTTACAATGAGGCCATAAAGGTTTCCGACAAGATCGTGATCGCTTTTCCAGACGCCTCTGCTCGCAAGCGTTTCAAGAAAGCGATTCATCAGCTCCAACGCGACATCGGCCACGATTTGTCGATGGTCTACGCCTCGGCGGATCGCATCGATGCCGACCACAAGAACATCGAAGGGATGAGTGGGGCGATCAACACGGTCTCAGGCGCGCTCGTCATTCAACTCGACGACGAGACCGCGACGGGCAAGACGCAGATGCTGGCCGCCAAGCAGTTGCGTGAGGCGGGTGCCACCGAGGTTTGGACCGCTGTCACTCACGGTGTTCTGTGTCGCGAAGCGCCGTCGATGTTCCAACATGCAAGTGGATACATCTCGCGTCTGTACATCACCGATACCATTCCTACAGAGAGTCGTTCAGAGCTGGATCTCTTGATCCAGAGCAACAGACTGCACGTTTTGTCCTGGATCGACGACATCAAGTGGCTCATCTACAACGTCCACTGGGGTGAAGACGTCCGCGAAACGCGCGGCATCGAGAACCACCAGGACGACGAATAGCCACACCTAACGATCGCCATCAGCACACAGCTGGGGCGATTTTTTTACAGGAAGCAGAGAGGTGGTCACATGTGCACCTTGTCGACGAACGTTTGTGTTACAATTCGATGGCTATGAACCCATAGCGAGTTCCCATTCGTCATCCTGAGTGCAC
>CAYJWY010000054.1:0-4381 GCA_964374035.1 uncultured Gammaproteobacteria bacterium | reverse complement strand
GTAACTTTTATCCGTTGAGCTTCCGCCGTCCTATATCGTACGGTCGGATCACTAACTTCCACTTTCGTGACTGCGCGGGTGGTAGCCCTTGCAGTAAAGCCAGCTTGTGCGTTTGCGCGTCTATGCTCGATTTCCATCCGAGCAAAGCTGACCTTTGTAAACTCCTCCGTTACCATTTGGGAGGAAACCGCCCCAGTTAAACTACCCACCAGACACTGTCTCTCTCCGCAGATTCATGCGGAAGGATTAGATACATCGCAACACAAGGGTGGTGTCTCATTGGCGTCCCCTTGCGGGGACTCCCACCTACGCTCAACATGTGAAGCAATGGACCAATGTCAAGTTGTAGTAAAGCTTCACGGGGTCTTTTCGTCTAGTTGCGGGTACGTCGCATCTTCACGACACGTGCATTTTCGCCGAGTACATGGTTAAGACAGTCCTCACATCGTTATACCATTCGTGCGGGTCGGAACTCCATTGTAGTTTCAGTATGTTTCCATACTGTTTAGACTATACCTTCATCTTACTGACAATCGTTAGGAATGAAAACTTCCTTCTCCATCAACGAATCCGGTTATGTAGGAATTCATCTCCATAGATTGCTATTTCTTAAGTAAGAGCCAACGTGTTATCCGATGTAACATCGGATCTCCCCTTTCGGGTCAGTCGTTACGGGGTCATAATAACAAGTGTTTGATGTTATCAGAGGACTTCCCACGGTATTCCCCGTCCCAATTGTATTGGGGTGTGGAGTTCACCGTTATGAGTCGGTTTACTGATACCAATTCGCATCGGTATTCGGGCAAGTTTCTCCGACCGAAAAATATTTCACCCGACAAGGAATTTCGCTACCTTAGGCTTTTGCCTCACGCTATCGCTAGCGTGTTTGGACTATATCATCCTCATCCGCTTAGACGGACGGGTCCGACGTGTAGTCTCTGAGGATTCGTATCACTCTTGTGGAAGGGTAGAAAAAATATACTCCTTTGTGTATTTTCTTCCTTTCCCTTGTTGATTCATTGTATAGGCAAGCGACACTATTCGCTTAAACCCACCAATGGACCAGTGTTCTTTTTTCTCCATGGCTTCAACAATTTGTCTGAAGCTTTTAAACTCTTCCTTCTTTACCACCACCGGGTACCGTTCGAAAAACGGCATCACCTTTTCCAATAGACTCCTTCTTGAATCAATGCTGAAGGTGAGAACAGGATGTGCTCCTGATTTTCGATAAATATTACCGGTTCCAAAACTTTCTTTGAAGAGTTTAAGGATTTCTCGATGTCTTTCGTGTTGGTATACTTGAAATACAGGATTAATCATCCAGCCGAGACGTTGCATCGGATGTCGGATGATTGAGACACAAAAAGTGCCTTCACCATCTACAAATCCCGTCAAGTAATACGACAATAATTCACGCTTCCCTTTGAACATGGGAAGAATACGATTGAGTGTACTCATAAGCAATAAACTTACGAGTGATACGTCTTTCCTGCTGATTGTCTGCATCGGTCATGGATTGTTACCTGCTCGGTACCATGACATGCGCAGGTGTTCCAGCATTTAGTCGGATTTTATAATCGCCCTACTCTTTCCACAACGTCACGTCGTGGCGTAGCGAGTTAACGATTATAGTTATCGCCGGCGTTCATCAGCGCTTCGGATCAACGCTACCTTCCGATAAATCGGAATTGACGTCTCCCCTTAACGTTCTGACACTGGCCAGGCATCACCCCCTATACATCAGCTTACGCTTTCGCAGGGAGCTATGTTTTTGGTAAACAGTCGCATGAGGTCTTTTGTTGTAACCCCGCCGAAGCGGGGCAGGCCTTATCCCGAAGTTACGGCCGCTATTTTGCCTAGTTCCTTAACCATGTTTCTCTCGTGCGCCTTGGTCTTCTCGACCTGTCCACCTGAGTCGGTTTTGGTACGATTTGATAGAGCCGAACGTCTTAATATATTTCTGGGCATCCCTCAAATGTGAATTGACGTCCGACCGAGGCCGGGCATCTCTTCCTTGCGGAACGCGTAGCCATACAGCGCTCTCATTATATGAGATACGGATATCAAAACAAACTCCACCAAGTGCAGGAATATTAACCTGCTCATCCATCGGCTACCCCGGCCATGGGCCGGGCTGACCTTAGGGTCGACTAACCCAGGGACGATTCTCGTTGCCCTGGAAACCTTGGACTTTCGGCGTCCGGAACTTTCATCCGGATTTTTGCTACTTGTGCCTGCATTCTCTCTTCTTATCGCTCCACCGGCCCTCACGGGTCCGACTTCACAGCAGATAAGAATGCTCCTCTACCACGATCGGATATCAGATTTCAGATTTCAGATCCTACATATGTTCTGAATTTAATCTGGCATCTGATGTCTGAAATCTGACATCCGATCATTCGCAACTTCGGTGTACCACTTAGCCCCGGTACATTTTCGGCGCGAAGACTCTTGACCAGTGAGCTATTACGCTATCTTTAAAGGATGGCTGCTTCTAAGCCAACCTCCTGGTTGTATGAGAATCCACACCACCTTTTACACTCAGTGGTAACTTTGGGACCTTAGTTGGCGATCAACGGCTGTTTCCGTTTTGACGATGAAGCTTAGCCCCCACCGTCTGACTTCTCTGTTATTAATCTCTGGTATTCGGAGTTTGATTGAAGTGAGTATCCCGAAGGACCCCAACCTCATCCAGTGCTCTACCCCCAGAGGGAACACAGAAAGCTAGCCCTAAAGCTATTTCGAGGAGAACCAGCTATTACCGAGCTCGATTGGAATTTCTCCGCTATCCACAACTCATCCCCTAGTGTTGCACAGCTAGTGGGTTCGGTCCTCCCCCCGCATTTCTGTGGGGTTCAACCTGGTCATGGATTGCTCGCCCGGTTTCGGGTCATGTGTGTGCTACTTAATCGCCCTATTCAGACTCGGTTTCCCTACGGCTTTGGACGTTTCCGCCCTTAACCTTGCAACACACAGCACACTCGCAGGCTCATTCTTCAATAGGAACACTGTCATCCCGACTTGCGTCGGGACTCCAGCTCATTGTAAGCATACGGTTTCAGAGACTATTTCATCCCCCTTTCCGGGGTGCTTTTCACCTTTCCCTCGTGGTACTTGTCCACTATCGATCACCAAAAGTATTTAGTCTTAGGCCATAGTCGGCCCGGCTTCCGACGGGATTTCACGTGGCCCGCCGTACTCAGGAATATACCGATACCTCTTTACGACACATTTTGTCTACAGGACTATCACCCTCTGTGGTGCTCCTTTCCAGGAGTCTTCGACTATGCAAGACAAAAGAGATATTCAACATTACAGATAGTTGATGATATATCCTACTACCCCCACACTGCAACGGCCTGTCCTTTACGTACCAAATCTAAATAAGTCTTTCGACTCGTTTTTCTTTGATACAACACAGTATAGGTTTAGACTGATCCCTTTTCGCTCGCCACTACTAAGGGAATAACAATTGTTTTCTTTTCCTCTGGCTACTGAGATGTTTCACTTCACCAGGTCTTCTCTATGCACCTATGAATTCAGTGCATAGTTCTCGATCATTACATCGAGAGGGTTACCCCATTCGGACATCCCCGGATCAAAGCTTGCTTGGGAGCTCCCCGAGGCTTATCGCACCCTGCAACGTCCTTCATCGTCTTTTGGTGTCTAGGCATCCACCGTATGCTCTTATTGCGCACTACGAAAACACATAATTGTGCTTCTTAGTTTTTGAATTGTAATGATCCATCCAGATCAACTCTTTTTCATTCGTTCTATTCCCCGGGCTAAAGAAGTATCCTCTTCAATCCGCGAAACAGAATGCGTATTCTCCTGAAAATAAAACGACCGCATCAAGCGGTCAGAACAACAAACGTGTATGGTGTGTCCTACCCGCTTCTATAAACCTCTAATGTGATATGGAGTAACATGGAAAAAATAATGTTACATGAATATCCAGAGGTCCAAAGCGCTCTTAGGACATGGCCCTTTCTGCCTTACTCTTTCTTTGGGAATGGTGCTCCATATAATATAGGAGGCGGAAAACCTTGTCAAGAGGGAGTGAGGCTTCGTTGTGTGGATAACACAATCGCATCTCATTCTTGCTTTTGTACTGATTGAATCGAGAGTCGGCCGTGCTTCAGGAGTACTATATTCTGGCACGCAGACATCTTTTTTATTTCTGACAGAGGAATAGAACATAAAAATTTTTTGACCGCAGCAATGTCAACACATCACCAGACACCGGTTGCATCTGTCGAATCAGAATGTGCTTTCCGAACTACTTTCGCAACACCTATGGCAATGCAGGGCTTGATGTGGGGAGCTCGAATAGTCAAATTTTCAATGCACCACTTCATTAATAACTTCATTTGAACTTCGG
>CAYJWY010000053.1:0-4527 GCA_964374035.1 uncultured Gammaproteobacteria bacterium | reverse complement strand
TCTGAAAAACGGCGATCTTTCGTTTCACGGGCGCCCGCGTAAAGCGGCGTTGCCGCCACGCGGCTTTACGCCGTCGACCCCACTCAAGGTAGGTTTCCCTACCTTTCCTGGGGATCGACAGCCCGTTCAACGAAATCTCACCATTTTTCAGATGTCTCCGCATGCAGATTACCATCTCGAGAGGTGAAATTCAAAAGCGGGCTGAAGCGCCCGCCTTTCCTTATTTCTTGGATTTTTTGGATGGAGCTGGTGGCTTCATGTTGTCGTTCAGCTTCTTCTCAATGACATAACCCACCCCCTTCATGGCGATATTGACCACACTGCTGAGCGAGGAGGCTGTGCTATCAAACTTGGAGCGAATGCCGCTGAGCGCGGATTCCACTTTGTGCATCACCTCTCGACCTTCTGCGATGGCGCTATTCACATTTCGCAACATCGTCGCAATCTGCCAGATCATCCAAAAGATTCCGGCCGTGAGCCACAACGCACAGAACGCAAGAACGATGTACAAAATATCGAGTGGTGAAAACATAGTTGTGCGACGTGTGTGTCATCCTGAACGAAGTGAAGGATCTCTTGAAATTTGTTAAGGGATCCTTCGTCGAGGACTCCTCAGGATGACACACAATGTTACTACGATCGTAGTATAGCAGAAAAATCTTTCTGCAGCACGGTGCGTAACTCTTCCATGTGTTGATCGACTTCTTTTGCTTCGAGTGTGCGGTCGTCTGCTTGAAAGGTTAGGTGAATCGCAAGCGACTTCTTGCCGTCATCAACGCCTTTGCCGCGATACACATCGAAGAGTTCGACGGATTGAAGCAACATCGACTCACTCAGCAAGATTTTTTCGACAGAGGCATACTCGAAACGTTCATCGAGAACGAATGCAAGATCGCGCTTCACCGAAGGAAACGTTGGGATCGGTGTGTAGGATTTATGCATCGAAGCTTGGGCGATCAACGCTTCGAAGTCGAGATCGACGAGCACGGCAGCGACATCGATCTTGAATGCGTCCGCGAGTTCTCCACTGACTTGTCCGATCACGCCCATCGGTTTTCCCGCAACATGAATCGTCGCGGAGCGTCCTTTGTGCCAGAGCTTGCCGTCCGCATCACGCGTCAGTGTAACGTCCTTGATTCCCACCTGACGAAACAATCGCTCCATCATTCCTTTCGCTCGCGCGAATGCCGCGGGACCATCTTTGCCATAACAGGTAAGAACAAGACGCAACGGTTGTTCGGGAAGATCTTGTTTGTTGAGAAGATAGACAGGAGCAAGCTCGAATACGCTCGCCTCGGGAATGCGTGATTGATTCTCTTCGATCGCACTCAGCATACTTGGAACAAGCGATGGTCGCATGTACGCGAGCTCCTCGCTGAGTGGATTCTTCAAGCCCACGGCCTGTGCTGGATCGAAACCGTAACGAAACAACTGTTTCTCGGAAACAAAACTGTAGGAATATAATTCGGTCAGACCCATTCCTCCCAAGATTGTTTTTATTCGACGAGACCAGGTAAGCGCAGGCACTGCACGATTCACCAGAAGCTCGTGAGCAGGAAGGACGGACGGGAAACGTTCGTATCCGTAAATACGTGCAATCTCCTCCGTGAAGTCGACCGCGTTCTCAATGTCATGGTCGCGCCAGTACGGAATGGTGAGAGTCACGGAGTCACGGAGTCGTGGAGTCGTGGAGTGATGTGATGCAATATGGAAGCCGAGGGGCTCGAGCATGGCGAGCATTTCTTTTTCTTCGAGTTCAATGCCCATCAAACGGTTCGCGGCCGTAGGATCAAAGTCGAGGACGCGTGGTTCGTAAGGCTTTGCTTCCGCAATCAGGACGTCGGATACGACAACACCACCCGCGAGCTCGGCAACGAGTTCGACAGCGCGAGAAAGTGCAGGACCAGTCGCTTCTGTGGAAAGTCCTTTCTCGAACAAGAGTTGGGAATCGGAGTAGAGCGTGAGCGCGCGAGCTGTACGTCGAACCGACACCGGATCAAACGTCGCCGATTCAATAACGACACGCCTCGTCGATTCCGTCGTACCCGTTTCCTTTCCACCCATCACACCCGCAACCGCAACCGCTCGTTTCTCATCGGCGATCACAAGCTGATCACTCGAGAGCTCATACGTATTGCCGTCGAGCGCCAAAAACTTTTCTCCCTTCTTCGCCTTACGAACAACGATCTGCTCGCCGAGAAGCTTGTCCGCATCAAACGCATGCAACGGCTGACCATACTCATGCAAAATCAAATTCGTAATATCGACGATGTTGTTAATGGGTCGGTGACCTGCGAGCAGTAACTTCTTTTGCACCCACCAAGGCGACGGACCAACCGTAATGTTGTCCATCACGACCGCGGAATATTTTGGACAAAGTTCGGGCTCTTTCACTTCGATCTTAAATTTGTTGTCATTCTGAGGAGCCTTGCGACGAAGAATCTCTAGGGGATCCTTCGCTTTGCTCAGGATGACACGGGAACCCGTCACCGCCGCCCCTTCCCTCGCCTGCCCAATAATCGACATGCAATCCGGTCGGTTCGACGTCACTTCAATATCAAAAATCACATCGTCAAGATCAAGCGCCTTTGCAAGCGACGTGCCCGGCTTTGCGTCCGTAACGTTCGTCAAATCCCAAATATCTTTCTCCCCAGACGACAGCTTGTCAAAGCCAATCTCCTCAACCGCGCAAATCATGCCATAACTCTCGACGCCACGAATCTTCGTCTTGGCAATCTCAATCAAATCACCCTCGCCGTGCCATCGCACCATCGCGCCAGGCAACCCAACGACCACGCGCTGATCCTCGGCTAAATTCTCACCGCCACAAACAATCTCAACCGTTTCTTTGCCGATGTCTGTCGTCGCAATCTTCAACCGATCCGCATTTGGATGTACGTCGACTTTTTTCACAAGCCCAACAACCATCTTGTCAAAACGCGCCGCAAGATGATCCGCGCGCTCAACCGAATTGCCCGCCGCCGTGGTGCGCTTCGCAAACTCTTCTGGCGACAAGTCGGTGTCGAGATATTCTTTCATCCAATTGTACGAGGCGAGAATATTCATAAAAATTCTTCTGTGTCATCTCGAGCATCGAGAGATCTCTCGACTTCGCTGTGCTCCGCTCGAGATGATACAACGATTAAAACTGGTTTACGAATCTTAAATCGTTCTTGTACAAGATGCGGATGTCGTCAATCTTAATTCCCTCTCGCATCATAAACGTACGCTCAACGCCCCAACCGAAGGCGAAACCTGAATACACTTCTGGGTCGAGGCCGCCAGCTTTCAAGACATTCGGATGCACCATGCCGGCGCCGCCGAGTTCGAGCCAACCGCCCTTGCAGAGTCGACATGCACCGGAGTCGTCGCCACCGCACACGTCACAACTGATATCGACTTCAAAACTCGGTTCGGTAAATCGAAAGTGATGCGGACGCAAACGCGTTCGTCGGTCGGGTCCGAAAAATGTTTTTGCAAAATAATCGAGTACGCCCTTGAGATGTGTCACAGAAACACCCTTGTCGATCATGAGTCCTTCGAACTGATGAAACATCGGGATGTGCGTGATGTCGATTTGTCGTCTATACGTTCGGTTGATATTGATCATGCGAATCGGCGGCTTGGTCATCTCCATGTGCCGAACCTGTGAGTTTGAAGTGTGCGGCGTGAGCACGAGCTTGCCTTTTTTCGACTCTGGAATGTCGACAAAAAACGTTTCCCAGTCGTCGCGCGCTGGGTGATCCTTTGGCATGTTCAACGACTCAAAGACGTAGTAATCCCAATCAATTTCAGGTGCACGAACGGCTGAGAAACCAATCTTAGAAAAAATATCGTCAATCTCGGCGATAGCCTGCGTGGTCGGATGCAAGTGACCTTCGACCGGAAACTGTCCCGGCTCAGTCACATCAATCCACTCGCGATCTGTTTGTCCGGCGTTATCGGAACCCAAAATCTCCTTCTCCTTCTGTCCATACACGGCCTCGATCGCATCCTTCACTTCGTTTGCAATCTTGCCGATCGTCTTGCGTTCATCGTCCGCGAGAGAGGCGACGTCTTTCAAGAGTCCTTTCAATTTTCCTTTGCGGCCCAAAAATTCATTCTTGAGATTCTCAAGACTGTCACGGTCCGCGACTTTCTTGATAACGTCCTCAAATTCTTTTTTTAGTTTTTGCAATTCGTTTTTCATAGGCTATCTGTCAAACGTTCTCTCTAATGCAATTGTAGCCGCAGGCTTTAGCCTGCGCGAATACCCTAACCGATTCGCGCAGGCTAAAGCCTGCGGATACAATACACGCTATAAATTCACAATATCTCGATACGTCACAATCACGACAAGCAACATGAGTAACGCGAAGCCGGCATTATGCATCGCCGCCTCGACCTTGGTACTGACCGGTTTACCTCCACGAAGTTTTTCTATGAGGAGAAAGAGGATACGTCCCCCATCGAGCGCCGGAAACGGAAACACGTTGATAACCGCGAGGTTGATTGAAAGCAGGGCTGTGAAGTGAATCAAGTAGACGA
>CAYJWY010000052.1:0-4630 GCA_964374035.1 uncultured Gammaproteobacteria bacterium | reverse complement strand
ATCAACGTCTTCGTCACAAGAGATCCTTCGGATGCACTCAGGATGACAGACAACACGGGATAACCCACAATGAATTCTATGGAACACCTGGTTCACAAACAAATTCACGACGCGCTCATGCGCTCAGAGCACCCACTTTTTATTTCTGACGAGCGCGTGGACGGGGACAGTCTTGGCTCAGCGCTTGCGGTCGTCGACTACTTGAAAGGCTACGGGAAGCGACCGCTCGTCTATGTGAGCGAGCCGGTGCCCGCGCAGTATCATCATCTTCCGCATCTTGATCGATGCACGAACGACGTGGGTGTGTTCGATAACGTTGCGATCGATCTCGTCGTTGTCTTTGACTGTTCCGACGAGCTCTACGTACAGCGTCTCGTCGACCTCATTGCGTCGAAACCCACCGTGATCAACATCGATCACCACAAGACCAACACGCTTTACGGCGACATCAATCAAGTCATCGTTTCCTCACCCGCAACCGCGCAGGTGATTCACAACTTTTTTGAAGCCAACAACATCTTGCCAAGCCGCGATGCCGCGACGTGTATGCTGATGGGCATTTGCTTCGACACGAGTGCGTTTACCAACAGCGCGACCAATGATCAGTCACTCGAGATTGCCTCATCGCTTGTTTTGCAAGGAGGCCGTATTCACGACGTCATCCGCTCGATGTTCAAAAATCGTTCCGTTACGGCTCTGCGGGTTTGGGGCCTCGCCCTTGAACGGCTTCACGAGAATGAGCGCTTCGGCGGTTTAACGACGTGTCTTACGCGCAGAGATATCAACGACAACGGCGTGCACGACGACGAGATCGACGGCCTTTCGAATTTTCTGTCGTTAGTGACCGATACCGATTTCATCGCGGTGACTCGCGAGACAAAAGAAGGGCATGTCAAAGTGAGCATGCGTTCCCAAACGCGCGATGTTGCGACCATCGCAAAATCACACGGGGGTGGGGGACACAAGCGGGCGGCGGGATATATGATTGAACACAGTGTCCTTGTGTGTGGGGACGACGGATGTTGGAAGGTGGAAGCGGTCGCGAAAAAGTGATATTCTTTCTGTGTCATTCCGTCTGTGTCATTCCGTCTGTGTCATTCTGTCTGTGTCATTCTGAGGAGGCACCGCCGACGAAGAATCTCTAGAGATCCTTCACTGCGTTCAGGATGACACAAGAAACGTTCATAGCGACACAATAAAATTATATGCAATCAACCATCAACGACTCCATCCTCATCCCAACCGTCATCGAAAAGACGCATATGGGTGAGCGTGCTTACGACATCTACTCCCGATTGTTAAAGGACCGCATTATTTTTCTCGGCACCGAGATTGACGACGTTGTTGCAAACCTCGTCATCGCCCAATTGCTCTTTCTTGAGAGCCAGGATAAGGCCAAGGACATCAAGCTTTACATCAACTCCCCGGGCGGCTCGGTTACCTCCGGCCTCGCCATTTATGATGCAATGCAATATGTGAAGCCGGATGTCTCAACGATTTGCGTTGGCCTGGCCGCATCAATGGGTGCTGTGCTTCTTGCCGCCGGTGCGAGAGGGAAGCGGTTCGTTCTGCCCAACTCGGAAGTTATGATTCACCAAGTCCTCGGCGGCGTTTCGGGCCAGGCAACGGACATCAAGATTCACGCCGAGCGTATTCTCAAGATCAAGGATCGCCTCAATGAGATCCTTGCCAAGCACACAGGCAAGAAAAAATCCGATCTTGCTCAGGACACGGAACGCGACTACTTTCTCGATCCGGCTGAGGCGGTAAAGTACGGTCTCGTTGATAAAGTTATAAAGTAGTGACATCTGGACAAGCTCTGGATAGAATCTGGACAAGTTGTTTCAACGCGTTTTGACAAAGAAAAAACGCCCTTAAAAGGCGTTTTTGAAATTCTTGCCTTCTGCGTCAAACAGGTGTAACATTCCAGTGTTATCGATTCTTGACATTTTTTGTTTTGGCAGGTAGACTACATCGTTACCTTGATTCTTTTGTTGTCATCACCGATCTGCAGGCACGACAAGCATGGGATTTCAACTTATGGCTTTCTCGGGCTCACGCTCGACATTTCCATAAATGAAATTTCTTGCCTGCAGTTCAGTCGTGACAATGATTCCTCCGCCATCGTTCTTGTCTGCCAGAGCTTCTAGCGACGGTAGATCTACACGAAGGCGGATTTTTGTTTCCAAGGAACAAGCGACACATCGATCTTGGAGGAAACGGATTAATTGTTCAAGGTCGGTGTGGGGATAACCTCCGGCTGTGCGTCATTTTGAAACGGCACAGGCAGTGAAGCATTGCCCGGCGTTACATCTGCCGAAGGTTCCGTGAGCTTCTCGACACCTACAAGACAGATTTCCGGAAGCGGTCGATAGTGCGACGCATACGTTGTAACTTGTGTGGTGCCATCCGCCTTCACAACCGTGTAGTCAAACGTGGTGTCCGCGCCAACATGCTTGGCTTGGCACGTTTCTTTTCCGGGTTCCAGATCGAGTGTTTCGGTGACCTTCTTTTCCCCGGCAGGGATCCATCGAATCACGGTGGGTGACGTATAGGAACCTTTGCGACCGTCTTTTGTTCCCCACAAGGTGAACTTGAGTTGTTGCTTGTCAGTGAGATTTTCTGCTTGGAACAACACATAACGACCCGTATCGTTTGTAAACTTAAAGTCCGGAGCCGGTTCATAAATTGTCGCATCCGTTCCCGGGTTTCCGTTTGACAGATCGTTGTAGTAGGAGACGACCAGAGAATGGTTTTGTCTTTCAACAATTGGTAAACCGGAGTTCATCACGGAACGAAACGTCGTTGTTCCGATCTGGCAGAGTCCACCTCCTATTTCCGGCAGAATTTTATCGCCCTTGATGACGAGCTCGGGGAGATAGCCGTTTTCCAGAGTGAATGGTTGCAAGGCCTTGAGCAGAGAGAATGTTTCGTCGGGTGCGATGAGCGTTCCGTTGAGTAAGTTCACGCCATTTTGAATATTCAATAGACGATTTTTTGGACTTCCTTTGTAGCTTGAGATTCCACTCCCGAGAATTTCTGTGATACCAAGATCGTTGACGTCTCCCGTTGCCACAACGGGATTTTCGCCAAGCGTCATGACATTGATGGGTTCGACAGGCTCAACACGTTTAGCAGGCTCACCATTTGCAGTGGGATCGCCAATGGTTTTTGTCAGTGTGGAAACGAGCTGTGCAAAGATTCCATCACGATCAAGGCGAATGCCTTTTTTACTTTGCGCGAAATCAATCACGCGGCCGTTTTCGATGTTGATGCGCGCGTTTTGCGCAGGCTGTTCAATGTCGTCCGCGATGATGTCGAGGAACAGATCGAACGCCTCACGGTCGAGGACGTTTGCCGCGGGGTCCGGCTTGAGCATGTCGGCTAGCTCACGTTGCGTCATCGTCCACGTGCGCACTTCCTGCTCTCCCTCGTCGGTGTGTGTGAAGGTGATCGGCGCGGACTTGATGATGCGAATCAACTCTTCGATTTGTTCTTGAACCTGGGCGTTGCTCATCGAGGGAATGCGCGACACAAGGGCGATCTTAAGTGGGCTTGCCCGGAGTTCCTCGAGATTGAACGCGAGTGTTTCAAAAAACGCATCGAAGGTAAATTCTGTTCCGTTTTTTCCTGGAATCACCGTACCGCTCCATTCGCCGTTAAAAGAAAACACGAGACGAGGATCTTGTGCGAGCGTTTCTTCTTCAGGAAAGAGTTGGTAGATGGTTTTTTTCAAGTCCTCTTCGTTTAGTGCGACCTCAACGGTGAGTTGGTAGGTCGTGAAGGTATTTGCGATCAGACGCGCCCCGTCAAAAAAGGGATTGGATTCGTGGGAGAGCGCCATGGCTCGATCGATGGTCTTGTCGATCGCGAAGTGAACGTCGTCTGTAGAATCGCTTCCAACAAGCGTTGTGAGCGTCAATCGTTTGGGTGTTTCCGATCGGATCGTTGAAAGATCCACGCCGGTTGAAATGAGCGCGTCAACGCGTTTTTGCAAGAGCTCGTTTGCTTGCAAGCGATTAAGCCCGGACAAATTGAGATCTCCAACATACACGTTTGGACCAATGCGATCGTAGAATTGATGAGCCCATGCCATCACACCACCACCAACCACAAACAAAAAAAGTGACACAATGACAAGGATGATGAAGATTCGATTGCTTGGTTTTTTCAGTTCAACATGCATACATTCATGCACGATCGTGAACAGAAATTTTTTTGTCCGCCGCAACTTTTTTTAGCGTGATCGTTAAGATGCCGCGTCTGAGAACCGCCTCGACGCAGTCGGGATCAACATGACAGGGCAGAATGATCGATCGAGAAAATGCCCCCCAATGGCACTCTTGGACGATGAGTTCGTGTTGGTCATGGATCTGTTGGGTCTCACGAGATCCGCGAATGGTCAGCGTATCATCGTACAGAGTGATATCAAGATCCTCAGATCGTACACCCGCAATCGCACTGCGCACGATTACGTGTTGTTCTGTTTCAAGAACATCAACACTCAGTTGGCCTTCAGGTTGCCCAAGCCAGGTTCCTTGTAAATATTCGTTGATGTTTTGTGTCTGTTGCATAAGAATTCATTGTGGGTTATCCCGTGTTGTCTGTCATCCTGAGTGCATCCGAAGGA
>CAYJWY010000051.1:0-5043 GCA_964374035.1 uncultured Gammaproteobacteria bacterium | reverse complement strand
CCACACATTACATATTTTAAATGGGTGTCTGGGCGGTATAGGGTATTTTGTTTAAATCAAACCCCGTTATCCCCACCTGACCCCGTGTTCTAAAAAAGATCCATTACTGGATCCTGCTTACTCCTCGTAGTGGTCAACGACCATGAGCGGATGATAACCACTAACGTCCATACGCCCTTCGACAGGCTCAGGGCATTCGACTGTCGTTGGTAGACACACCAACGACAGTCGAATGGCGGAGAGGAGAGGATTCGAACCTCCGATACCTTGCGGTATACAGTCTTTCCAGGACTGCGCACTAGACCAACTATGCGACCTCTCCAAGCTGGCTCACTATAATCAATGAGCCGTATTTTTTCAAGATCGCTCATTTAAGTAAATGTCTCTTGTGCTTCTTTTGGATCGTGAAGTAACGATTGTAGATTAACTGTTTCAAAAGAAAATAAAAGGCGACGCAAACGACGATGATCAACAACACAACAACATACGAACTTGTAGAAATCTGCGTCCAGCGTTCATCCCACGGAAACGCGATGTTCATGCCGAAGAAACTGGTGATCGCGGCGATGAGGGTGATGAACTTGAGCGTGTTGAGTTCTCGTTGGGTGTTTTCCTGATACAGGGATTCGAGCAGGTTGAGGGTATCTTTGACATGCTCAATCGTCATTTCCCAAAGTTCGAGGACGTACTTCTGATCGGTCAGAATGTTACTGTAGCGATCGAGTCCCAAGGTCTCAAGCGTCTTTCGAATCTTTCCTCCCGTGAGTTGAACGCGTGCTTCGACAATATCACCCATCTGAATGATGCGCGCTCGGCCATAAGAAAGCGTGTTGAGCGAATCGAGAATACGATTTCGCACGGTGGAAAATTCCGAGAAACGAATTTTCTTTGAATCACGAATCAGGGAGATATCGTCCCAAATTTTTCTGTGCGTGTGAATGTAGCCGTAGAGTTGCTTTTCAAATTCGCGCAAAAAGACGATGTGGGAAAGCAGTTCATCTGTCACAACATCGGATAGATGCGTGTGCGTAACCAGCATATCCGTGTGAGCTCCAAAATACACATCGACCGATTTCGACGCGACATGCGATTCCACAGAATCCTGGACACGCATAAACAATCCCTTGATCTCTCCAGGCGTTGCTTGAGGCGCCACAAACAACAGCGGGTACAGATCCTCTGAAAAGTTCAGTGATTTTGGAAGTGGTGCACCGCTGCTGAACAAAAAAGAAAGACTTGGACCGAGTTTGCTGTCATAAAATGTCTGAAGGATGTTCTGCGCCTTCACGACGTCCGTGACTGGAATACGCAAAAAGATCACTCCGTCTTCAAACATCTTGAACGTAATGTTGTTTTCAAACGTCGCCTCCACAATCGCAAAATCATTCTGCTCAAAAAATTTCACCTGTTTCGGATGGAGTCCGTCGAGCAGATGCCGCAGTTTCACTTCAGAAAATTTCAAATCCGCGAAGCGACCATTCAAAAAATGATGCACCTCGCGCAAATGCAGTGTGGTACGCGGAATCCATGTACCAAGATAAATGGAGCGAATCTTCATAGAGACGAGGAATTAGAAATAGTATACCATACCGTGGTATGAAAACTTTCTTCCCCGGCCCGCTCGGTGATCATTCTCGAAACATCCTGCGCAAGCTTGGGTATGGCGAACAGCGGACGCGACAGGGACAGATTAGTTATGTTCGACGCGTTGCGGCCGACCGCTTTCCTCGCTATCACGCCTATGTCGAAGATGTGAATGGAGGGATGCAAGTGAATCTTCACGTTGACCAAAAGGAAGCAAGCTATGAAGGGACCAGCGCGCACGCGGGTGAGTATGAAGGACCGGTCGTTGAACGCGAGATGCAAAGAATCCATGCCGAGATTCGATCGATGATCGGATCGAAAACCTCGGCCCCTTCATCATCGACGTCCACACCGCCGGCGAAGAAGTCTGGATTTGTTTCTAAATTTTTCAATTGAATAACACAAACGCCTGGATCTAAGCTCTGGGCGTTTTTGGATCTTCGTTTCACTTGTTTGGCGACAAAAATCTTGATCGATGAAACCAAAGCCATAATCCGGAAGCGAACATCACGATCGAAAAATATTGCGCTGGCGTGAGACCTGCATACCGGATATCAACAATCGGCCCGTCGGTTGCTCGAAAAAAGTCGAGGTAGAAACGAATCGCTCCGTCGAGAATTAAAAAAGCAATGATGTAGGTGCCCGTCGCGGCCTTTTTTCGCGCGAGCCACAAAAATAAAAGAAACAACAGAAGACCCTCAATGGAGAGATACAAGCCGTGATCGTGTCGCACGCCGTCTGGATACTTAACGCCCAGAACAAAGCTCGTGAGTGTTCCTGGATGATCGTGGATAAGGAAACAACCAATGCGCCCTATGAACATGCCGAGCGGTAATGCGAAGACCGCGGTGTCGCAGTAGGCCCACACGTCAAGATTTTTTTTGCGTAAGTACCAGACGCCCGCGATCACCGCGCCAACGAATCCACCCATGATCGAGAATCCGCCTTCCCAGATTTGCAAAATAGCCATCGGTTGCGCGAGGTAATACGCGGGCGCATAGAGCAAATGCACGATGCGTGCGCCGATGAACGCGGCGATGATCACCCAAAACGAAAGATCCCAAATCACGGCCGGATCCTGAGCGCGGCGTTTCGCCATGTTTGCCGCAACATACGTCGCCGCAAGAATACCCAGCGCAACCATAAGACCCCAAACCTGAATCGGTACGGGACCTAGATAAAAGGTGGTGAATTGGAAGTATGGGATCATGCTGTGGTTGTCTATTCGTCCCCGTGTCGTCCTGAGCAAAGCGAAAGATCTCTAAACGCGTCTCAAGAGATCCTTCGCTTTGCTCAGGATGACGCACAGGCAGAGGATTTAGGATGAAACAGGCAGAGGATTCGGGATGACACGGGCAGAGGATTTAGGATGACACAGAAGCGCTTATGGCGTTCGTGTATGCCAATCTGTTTGTGATTGATAGAACGCGCCGATGCGGTACAACGTTTGTTCATCGAACGGGCGGCCCATGATCTGCAATCCTACGGGCAGGTTGTTCACAAATCCGCACGGAATCGACATCGCGGGAACCGTCGCGAGGTTGGCGGTGATCGTATAAATATCGGAGAGATACATCGTTATGGGATCATCAAACTTCTCGCCGATGTTCCAAGCGATGGATGGACTCGTTGGTGTGATGATTACGTCGACACGTTTCAACGCTTCGTCAAAATCGCGCTTGATGAGCGTTCGCATTTGGAGCGCCTTGCGATAGTACGCGTCGTAGTAGCCCGCGGACAAGGCGTACGATCCAAGCATGATGCGTCGTTTCACTTCATCGCCAAAGCCCTCCCCTCGCGTGCGACGATACGTATCTTCGAGGTCGCTTCCCATCGAGTGGTAACCGAATCTAAGTCCGTCGAACCGTCCGAGGTTTGAACTCGCTTCGCACGGCATGATGATGTAGTAGGTGGCGAGTGCGTACTCAGCATGCGGCATCGAGATCTCTTCGATCTTTGCGCCGGCTTTTTCAAGAACAGTCACGGCGTCCATGACGCTCGCCTTAATCGCAGGATCCATTCCTTCAATGAAATATTCTTTTGGAAGACCGATCGTCAAACCTGCAACAGAAGATTCGAGCAACTCGGGAATCGTCGTCGATGTGAGATCAACCGATGTACTGTCTTTTGGATCACGACCTTCAATCACCTGCATGATCGTCGCAAGGTCCTCGACCGAGCGTGCGAACGGACCGATTTGGTCGAGCGATGACGCCATGGCCATTAAGCCATAGCGAGAGACGCGGCCGTAGGTTGGTTTCAAACCGCTGACACCGCACAGCGATGCCGGTTGTCGAATCGAACCACCGGTGTCAGAACCCAGAGCGAACGGAACGAAGCCGTCAGCAACCGCGGCCGCGCTTCCACCGCTCGAACCTCCAGGAACTTTCGAGGTGTCCCAAGGATTTTTTGTTTGTCCAAAGTGCGACGACTCGGTCGACGAACCCATCGCGAACTCATCCATGTTGGTTTGTCCAACGAGGATCGCACCAGCAGATTTCAGTCGCGAAACAACCGTTGCATCGTACGCACTCTTGTGACCTTCGAGAATCTGCGAGCCTGCCGTGGTCTCTCTGCCTTTGACAAGAAGGTTGTCCTTAAGACCAACCGGAATGCCCGCGAGCGCACTGAGCGACTCGCCGTCTGCACGTCGATTGTCAATGACACGCGCTTGATCGATGACATCGTCAGCAACACGAACAAACGCGTTGATTGACGGATTGCGTTCGTTGATGCGATCGAGGTACGCACGCGTCAAATCTTCGCTCGAAAACGTTTTGCTTTCAAGACCTTCGTGAATTTTTTTTAATGTCAGTGTGTTGACGTCCATAATTTTTACATACTCCCTGAGCCAGTCGAAGGGGTATTTCGGAATGCGCCTTCGACCACACTCCGCGCGCCGTCGCCATAGCGCTTTGGTGCGTCGGTGACTAAAGCTTCGAGTGGCGAGCAGGCTCAGGCGGAATAAGTAAACGTTACAATTATTCTCTCGTGAATACCGCTTGCACTTCAAGCAGATCCCCTTGTCGATTGGAAAAATTCTCAAGCACACGCTCGCGAACATCAGGATCGCACGCTTCAACGACATCGTCTCGAAACACATTGCTCACTTCAAGCGCGTGCCGCAATTCAGACACGCCCGCTGTGTCGACGGCTTGAAGCTGATGAATGTACGATAAAATCGAATCAAGCTGATGGCGATACTTCTCGACTTCATCATCGTTTAGATGAAGACGAGAAAGCTTGGCAATGTGTATGACTTCTTCTGTGGTGAGCGACATAGCGTTTTCTAATAGAGCAAGGTTAGCAAACTATGACAATGGATTCAAACGCTGAACGGATACAAGGCTGAAAAAGACATACATGAACATCGGGAGGTGCACTTAATAATATAGCATTGCGACTGGATGAGCTGTTTTGAAGGCCTTGAGGCGCTCAATGATCTGAGGATCCTTCGCG
>CAYJWY010000050.1:0-5430 GCA_964374035.1 uncultured Gammaproteobacteria bacterium | reverse complement strand
ACAGGATAACCAACAATGAATTCAATGTGATGAAACACCGTGGGATCCGTAGGCTTAAGCCTGCGCGAACACCACGATGAATACGCGTAGGCGTAAGCCTGCGGATCCCATGGTTATGAAAATTCGAAAAGCTATTATTCCTGTTGCCGGAATGGGAACACGTTTCCTTCCCGCCACAAAAGCTCAGCCAAAAGAAATGCTGGCCGTTGTTGACAAGCCGATCATTCAATACATCGTTGAAGAGGCTGTTGCCTCGGGCATTGAGGAAATTATCTTTGTGACCGCGATGGGCAAGCGTGCCATTGAAGACCACTTCGATCGAAACTTCGAACTTGAATATCGCCTGGAACAAAAAAAGAAGGTCAAAGAACTTGAGGAAGTAAAGATGATTGGCAAGTACGCAAAGTTCGCCTTTGTGCGACAAACCAAACCGCTTGGCGATGGCCATGCCATCTTATCGGCTCTTCCATTCATTGATCGCAATGAATCCGTTGCCATTCTCTTTGGTGATGATGTCATCGACGCAAAAAAACCAAGCTTGAAGCAACTCATGGAAGTCTATGAAAAGTATGGCGATCCTGTAGTCGCGCTCGACACGGTCGATAAAAAAAATGTTTCAAACTTCGGCGTGATTCAGGGTTTGCAAATCGACAAGAAAACATGGGAAATAAAAAAATTTGTCGAAAAACCCTCCGTAGAAAAGGCCCCATCAAACTTGATCGTCATCGGTCGTTACATCATCACCCCGGCCATTTACGATGCTCTGAAAAATCAGGAACCGGGAGCGGATGGAGAAATCCGCCTCGCAAACGCCTTTACCACCTATCTTGAACAGGGTCATGTGATGTATGGATGTCACTTCGAAGGGACATGGTACAACTGCGGCGACAAATTCGGATACGTGCGTGCACAAATCGAACTTGGTCTTAAGCATCCGGATATCGGAAAAGAACTCAAGCGTTATCTAAAGATGTATCACACCTAATATGGTTCGTGGCACCTTTTCAAAACTTCTCCTGCTGTGTGTCGCAATCCTGCTGACAGGCGTAGGTTGCAGTGGCCCTACACAAGCCGAAACACTCGCAAAAAAACCCGCCCAACTCACCATTTGGCGTGTGTTTGATGGAAATGAAACGTTCTCAAAAATCATGGAGAACTACCGAGCCATCAATCCAAGCGTTTCGTTTAATTATCGTGAACTGCGCTTTGACGAATACGAGGACGAACTCATCCGTGCATTCGCGGAGGGACGCGGGCCGGACATCTATTCCCTTCACAATACGTGGATCGGAGAATACACGAGCTTGATTCGACCCATGCCGGACTCCGTCAAGATCCCCCGTGTCGAAGTTCGCGGAACCATCAAAAAAGAAGTGATCTACACGATTGAAGAAAAGCCGACTCTTTCATCACGCGCGCTGAAAAGCCAGTTTGTGGACGCGGTCATCGACGACATCGTAAGACCCAACATTGAAAACGAACGCGGTGTTATCAAGCCGCGCGTCTTTGGTCTGCCACTTTCCCTGGACACCATGGCTCTCTATTACAACAAAGACTTGCTCGACGCGGCCGGCTTCCCGGAACCACCAAAAACTTGGCAAGAATTCCAAACCCAAGTCTCAAAACTAACAAAAATTGGAGCAAGTAATGCGATTGTTCAAGCGGGCGCAGGCATTGGCACAGCCAAAAACGTCGAGCGTTCGTTTGATCTCTTGTCCCTGCTCATGATGCAAAACGGCGTACAAATGACAGGCAACAGCGACCTCGCCGCGTTCGCAAACGGGGAGGAAGAAGAAGTGGCGCTTGCTCAGGATGCCGTGCGATTTTACACAGACTTTGCCAATCCACTAAAGGAAGTTTACACGTGGAACAACGATCAACCGAGCTCCTACGATGCCTTTGTCGCTGGAAAAAGCGCCTTCTTCTTTGGCTACTCATTTCATGCGCCGCTCATCCGCACGGCTTCACCAAAACTAAAATTTTCGGTTGTCGGCGTGCCGCAAATTGACGGAGGAAAAGTGGTCAACTATGCAAACTACTGGGTTGAAACCGTTGCAAAGGCATCAGACAACGCTAACTGGGCATGGGACTTCATTCAGTTTGCCACAAGCAAGGAGCAAGTTGTCAATTACCTGAACGTTGCAAAAAAACCAACGGCAAGACGTGATCTCATCAGCACACAAATCGAAGACGAAGATCTTTCCGCGTTTGTTTCTCAAGTGCTTACCGCAAAAAGTTGGTACAAGGGCAAAAACGCGGCCGTTGCAGAAGAGTCACTTTCCGAACTGATCAACGCTTCGCTGAG
The DNA here is from genome assembly GCA_964374035.1 of uncultured Gammaproteobacteria bacterium. Taxonomy (GTDB): domain Bacteria; phylum Patescibacteriota; class Patescibacteriia; order UBA9934; family GWF2-40-263; genus CALRGL01. The sequence continues at coordinate 3,125 of CAYJWY010000050.1, read as the reverse complement.
CGGTGAAGATCTCAATGCCGCCCTCAACCTGAGCCAGAATAAAATCAATCAAACGTTCTAAGTATGTCCAGACGCTTCTTCATAGTCACCATCATCCTTGTTTCGATGGTCTTGTTGCCAAGCGTTGGGCTTGCCTATACCAGTAGCATTTGCAAAAGCGACACAGGTTGTGTGGAAACAGAAGTGGGGCCGTTCATGCATGGTATTTCGCAAGAATGTGGCAACACGGGAACGTGTTCACTCAACGACATCATGAAAGTCGTGACCAATGTTGGTAACTACGTAGTCGGATTGGTGGGTGTCGTTGTCCTGCTCATGTACACGATCGGCGGCGCGTACTACCTCACGGCCGGAATGAAACCGGAAAACGCCAAGAAAGGAAAAGACTACCTGAAAATATCAACCATCGGACTCTTCATTGTCTTTTTTGCCTACATGGGTATCAATACGCTCAAAGCCGTTTTAACAGGGGGGGATGTTTCCGCTCCAGGTGACTCATCGTTGTGCGTGGGAGCACAGGATAATACTCAATGCGCTGAAAATTCGAGATGTGTCTCTGGAACGTGCACACCAAATTGCGTTGCTGATAGTGCAAACTTGAACGTCAAACGTACCTGCGAGGCCTACAGCATTGGAGATCAAAAAGCGGATGCCCGAGGATGCACCAATGGCGGATGCCCTGGCGATCTGCTCTGTTGCAATCCCATTCCAAAAAATGCGCCTGGCATGCAAGAAATAAGTGAATAATTTTATGCGATATCTCTACTACAGTTTCTTCCTCTTCATCTTGCTCGCCCCACCTGCCATGGCACAGCTTACCAATCCTCTGAACACAAACTCCATCCCCGAACTCATCGGTCGCATCATCAAGGCCATCCTCGGACTCAGTGGCGCCGTGGCTTTGCTTATGTTCGTGTATGGAGGTGTGCTGTATCTCATTTCCGCCGGTAAACCGGACATGGTGAAAAAAGGCAAGGACACCTTCACGCACGCCGTAATCGGGCTGGCCATCATCTTCACCTCCTACGCCGCCGTCACCTTCGTCATCAAAGCCCTTCAAGGAACAGCCTAATCGGGCTCGCCCGCCATAGCCACGCGACGGCGGGTGTGGATATCTCGATAACGGAAAAACAAAAAAACGAGTAAAATACTTTAGACATTAATTCTTTCTAAGTGAAAATGATTTATGAACATTTTATCCAAAAAGCATCTCGGCTACATTTTAGCCGCCGCGTTCGCCCTGCTCCTCGTTATTCCCGCACTCACAGGCAACGTTAATCATGCGAATGCGGCGGCTAAAGCACTCACGGCAGACGAACTGTTTGGTGGTACAGGAGCAGTCGCATCCACTTTTGCCGCAGAGGCAGGACTTGGTAATACGAATCTTATCACTGGTATTACTTCGATTATTCGTGTTGCCATGGGATTTCTCGGTATCATTGCCGTGATCATTATCTTGCTTGGTGGATTTAAGTGGATGACCGCGGCCGGAGAAGATAAAAAAATTGCAGATGCAAAAAAACTTATTTATTCGGGTATCATTGGCCTCGTCATCATTCTTTCCGCATTTGCCATCGCAACCTTCGTCATCAACCAGATCACTGGTATCACAGGCCAGGACCAGACAACGTAACGATTCCCCATCCCCCATCTTCCATGGGGGCTTGCACGAGAGGGTGAGCCTTCGCCCTTTCATGCGAGCGCACGACGCAACCTATGAACACACGCCTCGCAAAGAACACGTTCCGGTTCATTCTGCTTTCAGCGGTCGTTTCAGGAGCAATGGCACTCACAAGTCCTCCAGCACTCGCACAATTGAGTAATTTGGATAAAGCCGCGGAAGTAGCATATGAAGGCAGTGCCACCACGGACATTCCAACGATTGTGGCAAGTGTTGTGCAGACTGTTCTGTCTGTAACAGGAATGATCTTTCTCGTGCTCATCATTTACGCAGGAATCAATTACTTAACCGCGGCTGGAGATGAGAAAAAAGTAACCGCGGCAAAACAAACCATGTCACACGCGGTGATTGGCCTCATCATCATCATCGCGGCTTATTCGATCAGCAATTACGTCGTCGGTGCGCTTGTAGGCATTGCCTCAAAATAATCCTCGTATCACACACTTATGAAAAACAAGCTCGTACATTTCGGCGCCTGGGTTTCGACGTTACCGGTTTTGTTGTCGCCTTTTGTGGCTGGTGCAGCGCCTAATGAAGGACTTATAAGTGCACAAGCAAATATCAATGCAATTGGAACAGCAATAGGATCAGACTCAGAAGCTGACTTACCTTTAGTCGTTGGAAATCTGATCAATGTCTTGTTGTCTGTCTTGGGAATTATATTTGTCGTGTTGGTTGTCTATGCTGGTTTTCTGTATTTGACCGCACAAGGGGATGAAAAAAAGGTTACAAAAGCAAAAGACATACTTGCACGTGCAGTCATCGGACTTGTGATTATCATTGCCGCCTACTCAATTTCAAACTTTGTCATCGGACAGCTTGTTGGTGTTGCTTCTCCGTCATAACTTCTACTATTACTGTCAAAGACTGACCCTTCCGGTCAGTTTTTGTGTACATAAAATCCCCGTGTCTTTCAACGGGGATCGAGTTTGCTTCGATTGATCTAAAAACGCTCGTTACCAGCTCGATACGACCACGTACTCACGCGTCCCACCCGACCGGGACTGACGTTCGATCGACCCGCCACCACCCAGAGCTTCTGGATAGCGACGCCGGGCGCCTGGACTCTGAGGCCGTTTGGGATCAGCCACATGAGCCGGATGTCGTCACCCTGAGATGTCAGAGTGTAAAGCGCTCCGGCCAGATACGGATTGATCGCGAAGTAGGGCCTGGCATCGACCTCGCCATCGCGGTCAAGGTCGGCGTAGATCTGCTCGGCCGGCCCTCCGCGATTGAGGATCGAGACGGCCTCGCCGTTTTTCATCATCACGACCCGAACATTTGTGTGTCTGGGAGTGACGTTGCGCGCTCCGTGGTTCAGCGCCTCGATGTGCAGGCGCGATTCCCACTGTGGGTCATCGAAGGTTGTGGCGCCGCCTTGCGGTGGGGCGAGGACACGGTAGCCAGCCTGCGCAATGGGCGCGGATGGGACCATGTGACGTTG
>CAYJWY010000049.1:0-5863 GCA_964374035.1 uncultured Gammaproteobacteria bacterium | reverse complement strand
GGTCTGTTTGTGGCTCCGCAAATCGACATCAATACATTCCTGACATTCTTCAACAACAGAAAATATGCTGTGAATGAGGAGATAATGGATCTGACTATTATTCCTTTCTCCGTCGATCAAATTAAACAGTTACTTACGGTGTTCAAAGAGAAGCGTTTTTCTACGCAGGACATGAAAAGATTACTTGAGTCTATCAAAGCCGATATTGACACTTCAAAAGACGCGATTGAGTGGGGTAAGAAAATTCCTACGATCATGCATGATTGGACTCAAAAATTATGAAAACGAACCAAATTCACAAAGGAGACTGCCGTGAGATTCTAAAAAAAGAAATGCCAGATAAGAGTGTTGACTTAATTTTTGCTGACCCTCCTTATAATCTTTCTGGTAAAAGTATGGAGTGGAAAAATAAAGGCATGGGTGGTGATTGGTTCAAGGTTAATGAGAAGTGGGACACCATGACCGAATCAGCCTACCTTAAATTTACCCAAGAATGGCTCAAAGAATCCCACCGAGTCTTAAAGCCTCACGGCAGTATTTATATTTCTTGCACCTACCACAATATTGGGGAACTCATAATGACCCTGAAAGCTCTTGGCTTTATTGCTAGGAATATCGTCACTTGGCATAAAAATAATGCTATGCCGAGCATGACACGGCGGACATTCACCCATTCATGTGAATACGTACTATTTTTCTCTAGGGGTAAAAAATGGACATTTAATTACTCTGATATCAAAAAGATGAACCCTGATAAAGCTAAGGATGGGTCGCAAAAACAAATGCGTGATTTATGGATTATGCCAGTTGTCCAAGGCAAGGAAAGAGTAAGAGATAAAACCGGCCGAGCCGCTCATCCAACCCAAAAGCCGGAGAAATTATTGGAGAGAATAATTCTTGCCAGTAGTAACAAGGGTGACGTTGTTCTCGACCCATTTCTAGGAAGCGGTACAACCGCCTTTGTTGCCAAAAAATTAGGCCGTAGATGGGTAGGGATAGAAACTGATGATAGATACATCAAAATTGCAGAGAAAAGAATAAAGGCGACTTAAGCGCATCTGGTTTGTAAAGATGATTATGAAACTTGGTTTCAAAAATAATATCTATGAGGTTTGCTCAACATGGTCGAACTGAGTCGCCGAGCCAGAATCAGTATAGAGTATTTGATCGATGTTTTTGAATGAGTTTTCAAACATAAATTTATTTTTTTGATCACCTTATAGTCTTCCTCCTTGCCACCAACCCGAACGTAATCTTTGCAACCATCAACCCAGATTTTCTTGCAGGTGCAGTAAGTAATTTTTTTATGGGTATTCCAAAAAATCTCATCTCCGCAATGAGTGCATTATTAGTAGGCCTTTTTTTATTTTGTTGGTGATTTCTTTTGTCATAAATTCATTCTATTTCACCTCACACGTACTCCTCCCCAGCGCCGCGTAAAATCCACACCAACTGAATATCGCCTCGAAGATACAGAAGCCGGAGAAGAAGATGAGGATGGGGCTCCATGTGGTGGTTATTGCCAACACGAGCAATCCTACACCGATAGTGGCGCGGAGCAAGCGATCGTGAGTGCCGATGTTTTTGGCAACTCCACGAGGAGAATCTTTGGCAAGTTTTTTCAAAATTGCACGATAGATGAACCCGAAGGCGAATGCGAGGAGATACATGAAGACGATAAGCCCGAAGCCGATCGGCGAGAGGATGAAGTCGATCGGGGATTTGTTGAAAAAATCTTTTTTGATTTGCGGGATGAGCGTGAGGGCGTTTAGTGTTTCCTTGCCGTCAAACTTCTCCAGTTCGCCAATGGCGAGCGCGTACTTGCTGTCGTTGTCGCTACTCCAGACGCGGATCTTGTAGGTGCCGGCCTCAGCGCGTTGTTTATACTCCGGCCCTTGCCAATAGGTGTCGTGGATGAATGGTTCAAAAATTTTTTTCCATTCAAAGGTCGCGCCGTCGAGAATGGCGATTTGTTCGCCGTCCTTTTGTATCGTCGTGGACACATCGTTCTTTTGTCCGTCGATATCCGGCACAAGGACGCTGACAAACAAGTCGAAGGCTTGAGTTGCCTCTATCACATACACATCCGGCTCTCCGGTGAGCTCGCTGTAATAGGCTTTGGAAACTTCCGGTTGCAGTACCGTCGTTTGTTGACTCTCAACGATCCGCGGCTGATGGGCGAAGGTTATGTTTGGAGTGAAAACAAAAATCACAAGCAGTGCAAGTGGAAGAATTTTGTCCATGACTGAAGGCATAAATCTGTTAGAAATTTGTCAGTGACCATTGTCAACGCATGGTGACTTATGATCTGATTTAGATCTTTTTTCGGCGCAAGAGGATGGCGTTACACGCGACAATAACCGTACTTACAGACATAAAAACAGCGGCGAGCGCCGGCTCTAATAAAATTCCCTTAAACGCAAGCACACCGGCGGCAAGTGGAAGTGCTACCACGTTGTAGCCTGTTGCCCAGAAGAGATTTTGTATCATCTTTGTATAAGTCATCTGTGATAGACGAATAATCTTTACAATGTCACGAGGATCGTTTCGCATCAGGATGATACCGGCTGACTCGATTGCGACATTTGTACCGGCACCGATGGCGATGCCCAGATCGGCTTGCGTGAGAGCCGGCGCGTCATTGATACCGTCGCCAACCATGGCAACGTTCAGACCGCGCTTTTGAAGCTCTTTTACTTTTTCCGATTTTTCCGACGGAAGCACTCGTGCGAAGTATTCGTCTATGCCGAGTTCTGAGGCAACCCACGTTGCCACGTCCATGGAATCTCCGGTGATCAGCGCCGACTTGAGCCCCATCTGCTTGAGAGCTGTGATGGCCTCGCGTGATTCTTCTCGAATGATATCAGCAAGAGCAATCGCCCCGAGTAATGTTTTGTCTTTGATGGTAAAGATGATGGTCTGTCCCCTTTGTCCGGCATTTGTGATCCATACTACCAGCTCGTTTGGAAGGGAGATTGCGAGACTTTCAATCAGCGCCGGTCCACCGATCATAATTTCCTGTTGCCCGATCAGTCCTTTCACGCCCTTACCTGGTATGGCCTCAAATTTTGTTGGATCTTTGAGTGGTAATTTTTGCTCGTTTGCTTTTTCAACAACCGCTCTGGCAATCGGATGTTCTGATAGGACATCAAGCGAAGCCGCCAGTGTGATCACTTCGTCTTTGGAACTGTGCGTCATAGTCCACACATCCACAACGCCGAAGGTGCCTTTTGTGAGCGTTCCTGTTTTGTCAAACAAGACCGTGTCGATTGTTCGTGCGGCCTCAAGTGCAAGGCGCTGGCGCACCAGAAAGCCACTTTGCGCGGCCTTGGTTGTGGAGATGGAGGCGACCAGAGGGACGGCGAGTCCAAGGGCATGAGGACACGCGATGACGAGCACCGCCACCAGCCGAGCAACGGCAAAACCGACATCGGCTCCGGCCATAAGCCAGGCGATAAGCGTTATCATGCCTGCACTGACAGCGATGATGGTGAGGTAAAATGCCGCTCGATCAGAGAGAATTTGAAGGCGTGATTTTGATGCCTGCGCTTCGACAACCAAACGCATCACACCGGCCAGAAATGTCTTTTCACCGATAGACGTGACCTGTATCTTCAGAGCGCCATCGCCATTGATCGTACCGGCAATAACCGCGTCACCCTCATTTTTAGAAACCGGTTTTGATTCTCCGGTCACCATGGATTCGTTAACATCCGAATCGCCATCGATGATCGTTCCGTCCGCGGGAATTTTCGTACCGGGCTTGACCAAGACGGTGTCATGCTCCTGAAGTTCGGAAAGAGGAATCATGGTGATCACTCCATCTCGAATAACCTCAGCGGTGTCCGGGAGCAATTTTGATAATTCTTTGAGAGCTCCCTGTGCTCCGGAAACCGCTCGCATCTCAAGCCAGTGGCCAAGAAGCATGATGGTGATCAGTGTGGTGAGTTCCCAAAAAAGCGGTTCGACACCTGCAAACACGGCGTACAGACTCCATAGATATGCGGCGGAAATCGCAATGGCGATGAGTGTCATCATGCCGGGAAGCCTTGCTGAAACTTCACGCCATGCTCCGGCAAGGAATATCCACCCACCATAAAAAAATACGATTGATCCAAGAATCAATGGCAGATAGGCAGAGCCCGGGAAGGCTGGAGGTGACCATCCTGCGTTGAAGGTGGAGAATAGTGTTTTAAAAACATCGGCATAGAGCACGACTGGAATACTCAAAAGGAGACTCATCCAAAATTTTTTAAAAAAAATCGAGGTGCTATGACCCGTATGTTTGTCTGATGATTGCTCCTTGCTTGTTTGTCGGCCAGAGTTCTTTGGATGGCGGCTGGCAATTAGTTGCATTCCACATTCAGGACAGAGACCAGGTTGCTCACGCCTAATCTCGGGATGCATGGGACAAGTAAAAAGCATCTCTTCTTCTTGCATGGCACGATGATGTTTTGTGTGTTCTTTATCTTGAATGTTCATAGAGATTTGTGAACAATGATCAGCAACCATGACTTGTATGTTCCTTGTCACTCTTGTCATGATTCTTTTTTTGTTCTTTGTCAGATTGATGAGGTGATCTGCTCATCAAAACGAGGTGAATCAACAGAATCAGGGCGATTGAACCAACCATGATCCAGGCCGGAGCTCCGAATGTTTTGCCACCAAGTCCAAACATGACGATCAACAGCAGGGGCAGGGCACAACAAATCATCATCATCCACATCATTCGGTTGTGATTTTTTCCATTGTGATGTTGCATAGTTATTTTGGTGATTTCTTCATCAGGTCATTCTTCTTTTGATCAAATTCGAGCTTATCGATCTCACCTCTGGCATAACGCTCCTTTAAGATGTCAAGCGCGGATGATTCTTTTGCGTGTGCTCCGAAACCGCCTCGTATGATGGCCACAAGAGCCAAAATGATAAGGACCCAAAAAACGAACATCATAATCCAATTGAAGTCACTAAAAGACGTAAATCCAAGGTTCATCATAAGATAGTTTGGTTATTGTGCTTGATTGAACATGCATGGATGTAGTTCACAACAACCGTCATGTCCGCTCAGCGTTAATGATCTTGCCTACAAAACAAGTTTACCACACTCTTGCGGGTCTCAATCTCGTTTGTTATACTTCACGCGCTCATTGAGAAATCCTTTATTCGGGGGTAGCTCAGCGGCAGAGCAGTTGGCTGTGGCACACGTTTCGACATGGAATACTCAACAAAGTATGCCGGGAAAGAAACGAACCTACGCCGATCGCGCAGAATATCTCAAGACAGCAGTCGCTAAACGAAGACGGACTATTAAGAAAACTCTGTAAGTTTTCTAGGTGGAACGTTTTTCGTCTGTGGCTATGCGAAATGTGTTGACGCGCTTCATTTTCATCACATCGACCCAAGAACAAAAGAGTTTGGTCTTGCCCAAAGCGGACTGACTCGTTTGTGGGAACGTGTGAAGAAGGAATTGGAAAAGTGCGTACTCATTTGCGCAAACTGTCATGCGGAAATTCACGCAGGCATTACGCAGCTTCCAGCGGAGACGCTGGAATGAAAACGAGGTGAATTGTCCCTCTCCGCTCACGATGAGCTACGAGGGATCCACCGAAGCCTTATTTAAGGCGGAGGTGGACTGGAAGTCTTCGATGGAAACATCATGATAATCAGCAGCCAAGCCCTGATGACGAGTACACTCGTTCGATGGGAAGGTTCAGAGACTATCCCTTAATGGGAGTAGTCCAGCTCAGCTGGACGAAGCGCCTCGCATCCGAATCCTCGGATGATGATATAGTCCACCCCTTTGGGAAACCTGAGGAATATGTGTAACCAATTGGTCGTGGGTTCGATCCCCACCCCCCGAGCCA
>CAYJWY010000048.1:0-6031 GCA_964374035.1 uncultured Gammaproteobacteria bacterium | reverse complement strand
GTTCGTTAAGAAGTATAACAAAAAATCCAGGGTTCGTCCCCAGATTTTCCACAGGTATTCCTCTCCGACCCTCCACCTTTCGAAGGGGGAACCAAAAAAGGTTTGTAATCGCAATCCCTCGACAAATCCCTCGCATCGCCGATCCCCTCAACGCCTCGCTCATCGACGACCAGGCGAGCGTTCTGCGCAGAAAACAGGTCATCGTCTGACAGTTCGGAAGTGCCGGGCTGTTTTTTGTTGAGCGCGCAATATTATCCATACATATCTGTTGACAGAACTGAACAAATTTGTTTAACTATAACTACGGCTGGGGCAACTGCCTCCACTAGCTGACGTCAACAAAAAGAATCCTCAATGGATTCTTTTTGTTTCACCCCGGGCTCATGGGCCCGTGGAGGTAATGGTAACCCCAGCTGAGTTGACGTCAGTAATCACGGGTTCGATTCCCGTCGGGTCCACCAGCCTTCGCTAAAGCTTCGGCTGGCAAGCCAATGGCCCGGGACCAAAACAAATCCACCTTTTGTCGAGGTGGATTTGTTTTTACTTCCGTGTGGTCTGACGAAAGATTTCCAGGGTTTTTTGCGCCGCCGTTTTCCAACTGTGTGCTTGAGCCCGTGCCAATCCTTTTTTAATGAGTTGATCTTGCAACGGCTTCGATCCAATCACTCCTCTCAGCGCATCCGTAATGTCGTGGCTGTTAAAGGGATCGACGAGGACGGCGGCGTCTTGTGTGAGTTCCGGCAACGACGACGTCAGGCTCGTAATCACCGGCGTGCCGCAGGCCATGGCTTCGAGCACGGGAAGGCCGAAGCCTTCGTAGAGGGACGGCCAGGTGAAGACTTCTGCTGATCGATAGAGCGCGGCTCGGTCGAGATCGTCGACATAGCCGAGATGGTGGACCCAAGCTCTCGCGTCGTGCTTGCGCAATCGATGTCGCAGTTCTTGTGATCGCCAGCCCCACTTGCCGGCCAGCACGAGATGCAAGTCGTCGTGGGCGGCTTTGCGGTAATCGTGTAGCGCGTCGACGAGAGTGAGCAAGTTTTTGCGGGGCTCGAGTGTGCCGACGAAAAGGGCGAAGCGTTTTGGCAGGTGGAGCTTGGAGCGCACGCCGTGGTCGCGGGCTTGCATCTTGTCGTTGAACTGCGAGCTGACGCCGTGAGGGATTGTATGGATTTGGCTCGATGATTTATCGAACACACGAGCTACATCTTCCGCGGTCGCTTGCGATGGAACGATGATCGATGTCGCTTGTTTCACGAGTTCATGCGGTCGTGTCGCCTTGTGCCAGAGGCGCATCTTGTGCGAGAAGAACTCGGGGAAGTGGTTCCAAGAGAGGTCGTGCAAGGTGATGACGGTTGGAATGTCGGCTGGCAGGGCGGTGATGTTGAGGTTCGGAAGCCAGATGAGGTCGATGCGTTCGCGGACGTGTCGGTCGATGGTTGGGTTTTTGAGGAGGAGCGTGCGCAGGTTGAGGAGTTTGTTGGGAGTCTCAAGATGCAAAAATTTAATTTTGTCATCCTGACCCCGCCCAGGCGGGGGAAGGATCTCTTCACTCAAGAGATCCTTCGTCGAGGACTCCTCAGGATGACACGGGGGCTTTACTCTCCCGCTCGAGAACAAGACGTATTCATTCTCCTGATCGATTTCAAAAAGGGCGCGTAGCAGTTCGATGGTGTACTGCCCCACGCCGGATGGTTCTTTTTGTCCGAGGTGTCTAATGTCGACGAGAATTCTCATACGCGTTGTCGACGAATGTTTTCAGCTCTTCCATGAATCGTTTACGACTAAAGCGATCGGCGTAGTTCATGATTGCAACCGGTTCGTAGTGTGCATCGTCGAAGCGAATGAGATGGTCGGCGAGTTCTTCCCAGGTCTGGGTTTCGATGAATTCTCCGCTGAGTCCTTCGACAACGGTTTCGGTTGCGCCGCCTTTTCGATACGCAATGACAGGACGTCCGCTTGCCATCGATTCGACGGCTGTGATCCCAAAGTCTTCTTCTTGTGGATTGATGAAGGCTTTTGCGTTTGCGTAGAGCTCAGCTTTTTCTTTATCGCTCACACGTCCGCAGAACTCTATGTTCTCGCGCGCCGATTTACGCAGGTCCGCTTGCGCAGGTCCATCGCCAAAGATCTTGAGTCGAATACCCGTTTTGTTCGCGGCCTCAACGACGAGATCATAACGCTTGTAGGGAACAAGTCGTCCGCCTGTGAGGAAATATTCCTTCGGCGCGTGCGAGATATTGAAGCGATGGGTGTCGACTGGCGGATGAATCACGTGTGAGTCGTGGTGGTAATATTTTTGAATGCGACCTTGAACCGTCTTCGAGTTCGCGACGAAAAGGTCGACGCGATCGGCGGCTTGCTGGTCCCAGGATCGAAGGCGCGAGAGCATTGGAGGAAGGATCGACTTGATGAAGCCGGGGACGCGCAGGTCAGAAACGTAGCTATGGGTATCGGTCCAAAGAAATCGTGTTGGTGTGTGGCAGTAACAAATGTGAATAGCATCTGGTCGTGTGATGATGCCTTTGGCAAACGCGCTTGTTGAGCTTACAACGACATCAAACTCGGTCAGATCATAATGCTCGGTGGCCGTGGGCATGAGCATGAGATACCACTGATATTTTTTTAGAGCGAGGGGAAGGTGTTGTAAAAACGATGTCCGAATATCCCGACCGGCAAAGGTTGGCATTTTTTTTGGGTCGAAGACAAGCGTAAAGGTCGGCGCTTTAGGCCAGATGTCTTGCAAAACATCAAGCGTCTTTTCCGCCCCCCCGTACTGCATCAAAAAGTCATGAACGAGCGCGATTTTCATGAAGTGATCCTAGCAGAAATGAATCACAAGTAAAATGTTGTCATCTTGAGCGCAACGAAGGATCTCTCACCCAAGAGATCCTTCGTCGAAGCTCCTCAGGATGACACGAGGAAGGTGCTAGGACGCACCCTTTCGAAAGATCACAACAAGCGGAGTCTTCAGAAGCACGATCAGGTCGAGCCACGGCGACCAGTTTTCAATGTAGAAGTTATCGAGGCGCACTTCATCTTCGAAATCTAGATTCGCCCGTCCGCTGATCTGCGCCATGCCCGTCATGCCCGGCTTGATCGTCAACACTTTACGATGTTCGGGTTTATACTTGTCAACTTCCTCGGGAAGATGGGGTCGAGGGCCGACGAGCGACATTTTGCCGTTTAAGACGAGAAAGAATTCAGGGAGCTCATCGATGGAGGTTTTGCGAATGAAGCGGCCGACCCGCGTGATGCGTGGGTCATTATTGATTTTGACGAGCGGGGAGCCTTTGCGGATGTTTTGTTCTGCCAGTTCGTTGTAGCGCATCGCGTGTTGGTTGGGTGTCATCGATCGAAACTTGAAGTAATGAAACAGTTTGCCGCCTTGGCCTACACGCATGGACTTGTGTTCTGCGTCGATTTTTGAAAATAAGATCGGGCCGCGCGAGTCGAGCTTGATCGCGATCGCGGTCAGCAACATGATGGGTGACGTGACGATGATGAGCACGAGCGCGCCGAAGATGTCGAACGCGCGTTTGTAGATCGCGCCCCAGCCGTCGAGCGGTGTCTTACGCACTTCGATCACGGGGATGCCGGCGTAGGTGTGGTTGATGGATCGACCCACGGCGGTTGTAAACAAGTCCGCGCTGTAGAGGAAGCCGAGGTGCTCGCTGTCAGAAAATTGAATCAGGTCGAGGGTTGTCTCGCGATCCGCCTGCGTGTCCGCAAGCAAGATTTCATCGACTAAATCTTTACGGCTCATCTCGCGGATGTGTTGCGCCGCGGTCTTTGTAAACGTTTTGAATTGTTTGACCACGACGTAGCCAAGGCGTTTTTTTCGTTTGAACTCTTCAACGAGAACCTCCGCCGTCTTGGTGTCACCAATGATGACAATGCGATGTGTGCCGATGTTGAATTTCAGGAGCGAACGCTGGAGTCCTCGAACCGCGATGCGGGCGATGGAAACAAAGAGGATCGCAAGTCCCCACGCGGCGAGCGCAATGAAGCGCGAATCGAAGAGCACGCGCGAGAAGAAGGTGACGGCAAAGACGATCGCCATCGCGCTCGAGCTTGCAAGGATGATGCGTGCGATTTCCATGCCGATGGAAACACGATGGGTTTGGTAGAGTCCGGAAAGCGAAAAGACGATGAGCCAGAGCAGTGCGATTGGAAAGACGACGGAGAGAAACGTGGAAAGTCGCAGATCAAAAATGACGGGTCTCAGCGTGGTAAAGGTTGGATGAAAACGCAAAGCGAACGCGGTGGATGCGGCGGCGATGAGTGCAAGCAAGTCGATGGGGACGAGCGCAAGGGTAAACGCGAGTTCGGAGCGTTTCATAGGGGGAGTGAGGGAGGAAGTGAGGGAGTGAGGGAGTGATAAAGTGATAAAGGTGAAGATGAAATAGTGAACTCTATCACTTTGTCACTCTATCACTGTAACAAAAAACTCGCGCGCTTGCGAGAGTTTTTTGTTGTCTTAGGAAATGTCTGTAAGCCGAATTTTGTCTTCCACGTTTTCACGCAGGAGGCGATGATCTATCTAGGCCGTGTGTTGCCACGCGGCTCGAGCGAGCTACCAAATTTGCTCTTACACCGACAAGGGTTTACCACATCCGCATGTCGCCATGGGATGAGTCGTGTAGCGATCAAAGTTACCCTCAACCACACCACGTCACTTTTCACCTTTCATTCGGCCTGAAGGTCGAACTAGTATCGTCTCTGTGGCACTTTCCCTAGGCTTTGCGTCCGGGGTCATGGACCGAATTGCTCCAGATCCGCGATCTCTGACGTGTATACCTGGTTGTCGTTAACAACTTCTCTTTTAAACGTATCTTGCGATACGAATGGTGTTCGGACTTTCCTCTCCCTAACATAGCTCAGTCAAACTGAGCGAAGTGGGAGCCATCACCCGACATTCCTAAGACGGGCGGATAATAGCATTCTTCAACGCACTGGTCAATCTTACAGCCTCACGCCAATGCGTTCTCGCACCTGTTCCATCTTCTTCTCCGCGATCGCCTGGGCCTTTTTCGCTCCTTGATCGAGCATTCGTTTCAGTTCGTCTTCGTTCTCAAGCAAGTGATTGATTTTGTCTTGCAAAGGTTTGAGATATGCACTGATCTCACTTGCGAGTCCTTTTTTAAAATCTCCGTAACCCTTGCCCTGATACATCGTCTCCAGTTCCTTCATCGACTTGCCAGATGTAAGCGCGTACATCGTCATCAAGTTTGCGAGGCCTTTGCGTTTCGCGTTGTAGACGATGGTCGATTCCGAATCCGTCACCGCGCTCGCAATCTTTTTCGCGACCGTCTTTTCGTCATCCACAAGCGAGATATAGTTCTTCGCGCTCGCCGCCGACTTGGACATCTTATGTTCCGGGTCATCAAGCGCCATGATGCGCGCGCCCTCCTTACGAATCTGCGGTTGCGGAATGACGAAGGTTTCGCCGAAGCGTTTGTTAAAACGTTCGGCTAAGTCGCGAGCGAGTTCGACGTGTTGCTTTTGGTCGTCGCCCACAGGAACGATGTTGGTGTCGTAGAGCAAAATATCGGCAGCCATGAGAACGGGGTAGGCGAACAGACCGACACTCACGCTCTCACCCTTTCCGCGAGTCTTGTCCTTGTACTGCGTCATGCGTTCAAGCTCGCCCATGCTTGCAAGACAGTTCAAGACCCACGCAAGCTCCGTATGCTGTGGTACGCGCGACTGTTGAAAGAGCGTCGTCTTTTTTGGATCGACTCCGGCCGCGAGATACGTGGCGGCGGCGAACAACATATTCTTTCGTAGCTCCTTGGGATCCTGCGCAACGGTAATCGCATGGTAATCGACCATGAACAAAAAGTTATGATGCCCTTCGCCCTGCATCTGAACCATGGGCTCGATCGCCCCGAAATAGTTTCCGATGTGGAGGACTCCCGAAGGTTGGAGGGCTGTGAGAACGTTTGTCATATGAATTCATTGTGGGTTATCCTGGTTGTCCGTCATCCTGAGTGCATCCGAAGGATCTCTTGTGACGAAGACGTTGATA
>CAYJWY010000047.1:0-6134 GCA_964374035.1 uncultured Gammaproteobacteria bacterium | reverse complement strand
TTGTTCCTAAATTAAGAGAAGATGCGGGATAACCCACAATGAATTCTATGTCTATAAAATATGCATCCAACCATTGAAGCATCTAAAGTAGAATTTGAATCCACGATTGATTATTTGCATCGAGAATTCAGTGGACTACGCACGGGGCGTTCAACACCCGCGCTTGTTGAGCATATTATGGTGAGTGCGTACGATGCGCAGATGGAAGTGAAGGGCCTGGCATCGATTTCGACACCGGACGCAAAAACCATTGTGATTGATCCGTGGGATAAGAGTTTGCTTCAGTCAATCGAGAAAGGTATCCGCAACTCGGGTGTTGGATTGAATCCGATGATTGATGGAACGATTATTCGCATCAACATGCCCCCGATGACCGAAGAGAATCGTAAGCAGATGGTGAAGCTCATGAAAGAAAAAGTGGAAGAGGCACGCATCAAGGTGCGACATGTGCGAGAAGAGGTACGCGAGCAGACCGTTGTTGCGGAGAAAGAGAAACAGATCAGTGAGGATGAGAAGTTTAAAATCCTCGACGAACTCGACAAGCTCACGAAGATGTATACGGACCGCGTTGCGGCGCTTGGCGAGGCAAAGGAAGAAGAGATTATGACGGTTTAAAAAGAGTGATAGAGTGACAAAGTGATAAAGTGACAAAGTTCACAATTTCATCTTCACCTTTATCACTCTATCACTCTACCACTCTATCACTTTGTCACTATGTCTATTAACGTTACAATGGAAAAGTTAGTCACCCTCGCGAAGACGCGTGGGTTTGTGTTTCCTGGTTCGGAGATTTATGGGGGGCTCGCGAACTCGTGGGACTACGGTCCGCTTGGGGTAGAACTTAAGAACAACATCAAGCAGACTTGGTGGAAGATGTTTGTGCAGGAGCGTCTCGATATGGTTGGGATCGATGCGGCACTCATCATGAATCCAAACGTTTGGGAAGCGTCGGGTCACATCGCGACGTTTTCGGATCCGCTTGTGGAGTGTAAGAAGTGTCATGAACGATTTCGTGCCGACCATTTGGTGAGTGGGGATGCTGTGCTTGCCTCGACGCCTTGTCCGAATTGTAAAGCGAGTGACTGGAGTGAACCCGCGTCGTTCAATTTGATGATGAAGACGTGGCTTGGTCCAAAGGAAGATGCGGCCGCGGTTGCGTATTTTCGACCGGAGACCGCGCAGGCGATGTTTGTGGATTTTCCAAACGTGATCACAGCGAGTCGCAAGCGTGTTCCGTTCGGCATGGCGCAAATTGGCAAAGCGTTTCGTAACGAGATTACGCCGGGAAATTTTATTTTTCGTACGCGTGAGTTCGAGCAAATGGAAATCGAATACTTTATTCATCCGTCGACGTGGGAGAAAACGTTTGAAGCATGGCTTGAGCAGATGTACGCATTCATGGATCGCGTAGGCATCGATCGCGCGCGATCACACAATCTTGACGTTGCCCAGGAAGAACTCGCGCATTACTCGAAGCGTACCGTCGACATTGAATTTGATTATCCATTCGGTCGCAAAGAATTATACGGGCTCGCGTACCGCACGGACTTTGATCTTTCGACGCACGCGAAGTGTTCGGGTGAAAACATGACATACACCGATCCAGTGACGAGCGAGAAGTATATTCCACACGTGATCGAGCCTTCGTTTGGTGTGGATCGCACACTGCTTGCGGTGTTGTTGTCTGCCTACGACGAAGAGACCGTTACTTCAGCCGATGGAGAAGGGGACACGCGCGTTGTTCTTAGATTCAAAAAAGAAATCGCGCCGATCAAGATTGCGATTCTTCCACTCTCGAAAAAAGAAGAGTTGTCCGTTGTTGCGCGTCCGCTTGCCGAGAAACTCGCCAAGCTCTGGCGTGTGGATTACGACGAGACGCAATCGATTGGCAAACGCTATCGACGTCAAGATGAAGTCGGCACGCCGTATTGCGTCACCGTGGATTTTGAAACGTTGCAAGATCAGGCGGTCACGGTGCGAGATCGCGATACAATGAAACAGGAGAGAGTGCCTCTCCAAGAGTTGGAAGATTATTTTAAGAAACAACTGGCTTCCTAACCGTGTCATCCTGAGGAGTTTCGACGAAGGATCTCTAGGCGTGTCTGAAGAGATCCTTCACTGCGTTCAGGATGACAGCATGTTGATGACGACATTTTATGGACCAATACACACTAAAAAACGGCATGCGCGTCTTGTTCGCGCCGAGCAAAGGAACCGACACGGTCACTGTGCTTGTCCTGGTTCGTATCGGTTCGCGTTATGAATACGCGACGATTAACGGCGCCTCGCACTTCATCGAGCACTTGCTCTTCAAGGGCACGAAGCGTCGGCCAACCGCTCAGCACATCAGTCGTACGCTCGATGCGGTCGGCGCGGATTTCAACGCCTACACAGACAAACATCTCACCGGCTACTACGTGAAGGTCGATAAGCAACATCTTACAACGGCCGTTGATTTGCTCGAGGACATGATTTTTCACAGCGTGTTCGACAAAAAAGAACTCGATCGCGAACGCACCGTGGTGATCGAAGAGATCAACATGTACCGCGATACGCCGATGCGGCACATCGAAGATCTGCTCGAGGAGGTACTCTTCAAAGGGAGCACGCTTTCTTGGAACATTGCCGGTTCGCCAAAGACGATGACGGAGATGGATCGTGACGAAATTCTTGCGTATCACGCCGCGTCGTATCGTCCATCAAACATGGTGCTGGTTGTTTCTGGCAACATCGATCGCAAAGCGCGCAGTCTGATCGAGAAACGATTTGGCAAGAATCGCGATGTACGACTCGAGGGCGACGGATACGAACCGTTTGCTTCTGTTGAAAAACGAGAACTCGTGAAGCGCGTGCTTGTTGAACACAAAGACACGGCCCAAGTGCAAGTTGCCTTCGGTTTTCCTTCGTACGGACTCGGCGACCAGCGTAATGCGATCGTTCAGCTTCTTGCGATTATTCTTGGTGGTAACATGAGCTCGCGATTATTTACGCAAGTGCGTGAGCGTCGCGGACTCGCGTATAGTGTGAGTGCTGGTAACTACATGTACGATGACGCAGGTGCCTTCTCGATTCGCGCGGGGCTCGATCGCACACGCACGCCACTCGCGGTGAAGACGATCATCGATGAGGTAAAGAAACTCGCGAAGAGCGGTGTGACAACCCAAGAGCTCAAAGATGCAAAGACGTATTTGCATGGACAGCTTTCGATTCGCATGGAAGATTCGCAGGATCGCGCGGAGTGGTATGCCAAGCAAGCGATGTTTCATCCGCGGATCAAATCTCCGGGAACGTACTTGAAACAAATTGATGCGGTGACGCAGTCGCAAGTTCAGAACATTGCGCGCGAGATTTTCAATCAGAACAAGATGTGTCTGGCTGTGATCGGTCCGTATAAAGATACAAAAGATTTTCTTTCAAAGGTGAACGTATGAAAACCATTATCGCGAACTGGAAGATGAATGTCGGCGTTCGAGAAAGTGTCGCGCTTGCGCGAGGCACGCTGTTAACGTTGCGCGGTCGCAAAGTGATTCCAGAACTCGTGATCTGTCCGCCGTTTGTTGCACTGAGCGAAGTACGCAAAGTGATCGCTCGATCGCACGCCGCGCTTGGTGCGCAGAATATGGCGTGGGAGGCGCAGGGAGCCTTCACCGGGGAAATCAGTCCGCGTATGCTTGAGGAACTTGACGTGAGTCACGTCATCCTTGGTCACTCGGAGCGTCGGCAGTTGTTTCTTGAAACCGATGAAATGATCAATAAGAAAGTGCAAAAGGCGTTGGACCATGATCTTGTTGCGGTTTTGTGTGTGGGTGAATCGAAGGCCGAGCGCGATGCCGGAATCCGGCAGGAACGGGTGAACGATCAGCTCTTGAAAGCGTTGAATGGGTTGCGTTTGAAGAACGCGGACAAATTGCTCGTCGCCTATGAACCTGTGTGGGCCATTGGAACCGGACAAAGCGCTGAGTTGCCAGACGTATTTGAAATGCACGCGTTCATCAAGGCTGTGCTCGCAGAACGCTTCCCGGACGTAAACGCCTCGACGTTTCGTGTGCTCTACGGCGGAAGTGTCGATGGACAAAACGCGTACGGACTCATGCGAGACAAACTTGTCGACGGCGTGCTTGTTGGCAGTGCGAGTGTAAAGCTAAGTTCGTTCAGCGAGATTGTCGAGGCCGCGAGTGAAGTTCTTGAAGCACAATCCTAGTATGATAACGATGATTGCCCTGAGTGTGATTGTCTTGTGTGTACTTGTCCTGTTTGTGATTCTGGTGCGAACGATTCCGCGTTTGCGTGTCATCGATGTTGATTCGATTCAAAAAGAAAAATTAAAGGCGATGAAGCATGATTTGTTGTTTCAAAAATTGACGCGAAAAAGCAGTGGCGCATTCGCGAGCGTCTCGAAAGGTTCAACGGCCGCTGTGCGTGTCGCGTCCAAAGTTGGGCGTCGAGCGGTGCAACGATTGTATGCGCTCGAACAATATTATCAAAAACTCACACGCATTGCGGAAGAAGGACAGCATACCTACGACAAAGAACACATTCGCAAACTCACCAATCAAGCGGATGCACTTATCAAGCAAGATGAATTTATTCCCGCTGAAAAAATTTACATCGACATCATCTCGCATAATCCCAAAAGCGTTCCGGCGTACGAGGGTTTGGGAAATTTATATCGTAAGAATAAACAATTTGATCAAGCGAGAGAAACGTTCGGTTTTTGTTTGAAACTTTCCCCAACAGACGCCAGTGTGCTTGTCGCCCTTGCGGAACTCGAATTGGATCTCGAGAATTATCCAAAGGCGCTTGAACATCTTCAAAAAGCCGTGAAGAAACGTTCAAAGAATCCGAAGTACCTCGACTACTATATCGAGGCGGCGTTGTCGTCGGGTTCGCTGAAAGATGCGCGTGAAGGCATGCGCAAACTGCGAGAAGTCAATCCAGAAAATAAGAAGCTTGAGGAATTTGAGGAGCGTTTTACCGCACTGAAAGATGCCTACATTGCGAAGACAAGCGAGAAATGATACGCTCGCGGCGCATAACGCCGTTGTACTGTCAGGGTTACGACGCACACACTCTGTTCCTTTGGTAGACATGACCACGCCGACGTAGCTCAGTGGTAGAGCACTTCCATGGTCGGTTTCGTAAACGAAACCAGCCCACGGTACTGGAAACGGTATCGTGAATCCCGAATTACGGTTAATAGCCTGTCACAAGGCCAAGACCGTGGCGTAAGCCCGTAGGGCGCACGCCCGAACGACTGACAAGGGGAGCTTCACTCGCAAGAGAAAGCTCAAGATACAGTCTATTCCCCCGCCATACGTGGCACAGAAGAAACGGGGGTGCAAAAGAAGGAAGGGGTCAACAGTTCAATCCTGTTCGTCGGCTCCAAAAACGCTCTGATGTCAACATAACATTGGAGCTTTTTGTTTTATGGACATCGAACATGCCATCTCTGTTTTGCGAATATCAGAAGTTCATCAAGGGGTTCTCGCCAGCCATCATACAACGCTATGAGAACGTGATTTACCATCGAGTAACCAAAATCCCCTATAACATAGAATAAAAAATCGACAAAGTGAAAAAGTTGTGTTGCCGATCAAGAAGCTAAATAATGTGTTCTCGGACATGCAAGATAATTTTTTCTCTGGCAATGCCATCTTTGCTAGATCGTTTCGACAGATTCCTTTCGTTCTGCATGTATCCTCGCACTCTTGCGCCGAAGGCTGTTTTTGATAGTTGAAACCACACTGCTCGCAAGTGAAAATTGTATCCCCATCTTTCTCGATAATCTTAACCATAGTTTGTTTTATTTACGAAGCGCTTTTCGTTTTTTGAGAAACGCTGTCTGTTTATTTTGCAGATGTATGACCGAGCGACGTTTTTTGAGGAATAAAATCGTTACCTGCCCCGCGTGCCGTACAAACTTTACCCAAAAAATAGGTACGAATTATGCGTTTAGTGTATCAAGAATGCGAGATAACGTATTGTAACAATTGTTACAACCTAGGTGGATAGCTGTGCATATGTGTGTTAAACTTTTTTCGTATGAACCTATAGCGAGTTTCCATTCGTCATCCTGAGTGCACCAGAAGGATCTCTCGATTTTATCAACGTCTTTGTCACAAGAGATCCTTCGG
>CAYJWY010000046.1:0-6211 GCA_964374035.1 uncultured Gammaproteobacteria bacterium | reverse complement strand
CATCCGAAGGATCTCTTGTGACGAAGACGTTGATAATATCGAGAGATCATTCTGGCGCACTCAGGATGACGAATGGAAACTCGTTGTTGTCCGTCATCCTGAGTGCACCCGAAGGATCTCTTGTGACAAAGACGTTCATCAAATCCAGAGATCATTCTGGCGCACTCAGAATGACGAATGGGAACTCGCTATGGGTTCATATGTGGCAATGGTAGAAAAAAGTGCGTGATTGGATATTTGCCCCGTGTACAAAAAAATCGTCTCACGAATGAGACGACGAGTGGGATCTTGGGCAGATGTCGGTGAAGGCGAGAAAGGTCTCCAGATCGATCGTGTGATCAATGAAGTCGTCCATCACGTCGGAGAGCCCCCCACGAACCTTTCTGTGATACCGCTCGAGAAACCATCGCTGATAGGCATAGTTGGTAAACAGCACAAGCAGGGAAGGGTAGACGAACGATTCCGTTTGGCCAGCTGACAATCCGTAGCCGGCGTAGACGTTCTCAACGTGTAGAATCGCCTCCTCGATGCAGTCCAGGAGTCCCTTTTTTTGTCTTCGCGCCAAGTCGGTCGCATGGGCGTTCACGCTGTCGGCATACGCAAGCACCAGATCACTGACAACCGACACACGGGCATTGACATAGGCATCGATTTGATCCCTGATCCATGCCCGCTCAACATTGGGCATGATCGGACGATACATGATGATTGTTTTGTCCAGATCAAGATCCATCACATTCCCCTTTCTTCCGATGAAGTTACGTCATCTCTGTGGCAACGCCGCAGGAGATTTGCTCATGCATGGCTCACATTGACGAGCAACGATGATAGCCTAATGCTTGAATTGTGTCAATCAACAAAGGTTGCTATCATCCTGTTCTTGCAAGGAGGAAACCATGAAGATGATGAAATGGTTGTATGGATGGTTGCTTGTTGCTCTTTACGGCTTCGTGTTGTTTTTCATGATCTGGCCGCACATTGTGGCAACGCTTTGGATCAGTCGGCTACGTTGTGACTCCGACTCTAAGCGGCGTATTCGACTGGGTCGACTGCATCGTTTCTGGGGGATCGCGACGTGGTACTTCATGCGCATCCTCATGCGTATGAACGTCGAGATCGACATCGACGCGCAGGCAACACTCGGCGGTCCATTCATCGTCATCGCGAACCACCGAACCGCTCTGGATCACGTCATGGTCTATGTCGCGGCAAGAGCGGCGGGGATTACGGACTTGCGTTGGGTTCTGAAAAAGGAGATGCGCAAAGCACCGGTCATTGGGTGGCTGAACGCGATGATGGGCTCAGCTTTCCTTACTCGCTCTGGCGACCACAACGATGTTCCACAGCTGAATCGCATGTCTCAGTTTGCAGAGGAAGACCACGCCTCGGTTATCATCTATCCGGAAGGAACACGATTCCGTGGAACACCAGAGGCCGGCGCTCGTTTTCGACATGTTCGTGAGCCCAAGATGAAAGGCTATGCCGCCCTCGCAACAAGCCTGCCAACGCATCGCACCTTGTGTGTGACCATTGGCTGGGGTCGACTGCATGGTGGCAGAACCTTCACGCAAGTGAGCGAGTTCCTCGGCCGTCGTGTTCGCCTTCGTATCCACGACATGGGACTGATCGATCACGACCAGGCTGGACACGCGCTCAACACCTGCTGGGTTGGTCACGAGTTCTATCTTGAGGATCATCCCTAACGTCTTGCTCATCCACCTGCTTGGGTGGATTTTTTGTTATGATGTGGTTGAACAGTCGTGGAGTCATGGAGTTTTCAGAACTCCACCACTTCATGACTCCACGACTCCACGACTATGCCTTCCCCCATTTTTTATTTCGATGACACTTGCAACCTCTGTCGCTATTGGGTGGATCGTTGGAGGAAACAAACCGGCGATCGAGTTTGTTATGTTGCTTTTGATCATCCGCAAGAAAAAATTTCCGTCGAGTATCATCACGAGACGGGAAACGTTTCTCGAGGCGCAGAGGCGGTTGCTTGTTTGTACGCAAACGTACCCGGCAAGGGCTGGCTTTTATTTTTGTATCAGCGCGTTAAGCCACTCGCGTGGCTTGGTGAGATCGCCTATCGTCTTGTTGCATCGTGTCGATCGTGCAAAAAACAGGCCAGGCCATTTATAGTTATTTTGATAGGAATTTTTGTGTTCACCTTTTTTTTGCTGACGTTTCTGCGTTGAGTGGGTTCGGGTAATGTTCATTCAACTCCACAGATGCTAGAGATAGCGAAACCAGATATAGATCGAACAGATGACGAGTCCGACCACTGTGAGCGGTACGGCTATTTTCATGTACTCAAAAAATCCAATTTTGTGTCCCTCACGTTGTGCAATGCCACTGACAATGACGTTTGCCGATGCTCCAACAAGTGTTGCGTTTCCACCAATGTCAGCTCCCATGGCAAGCACCCACCAAAGTGGAACAATATTCATGCCACTGATTTCACCGATATTTTTAATGAGGGGAATCATCGTTGCAACAAATGGAATGTTATCGACCACAGCGGAGAATATCGCCGATCCCCACAACAGACCAAACATTGTGGCCGCAGGATTCCCTTGGGTGATTTGAAGAAGTTGTTCGGCAAGCAAACGAATCGCCCCGACTTGCTCCAACCCGGTCACAAGAATAAAGAGACCCATGAAAAAGAAAATAGACGTCCACTCCACTTCCGCGAGATGTTTTTCAGGATCGTTCATGGTTAACAAGAGCAGAAGAGTGGCTCCGGCAAGCGCAATGGTTGCGCCTTCAAAGTGGGTTATGGAGTGTGTGATAAATCCAACAAGCACAATACCAAGTACGAGTAAGGATTTAACAAGCAGTTTTTTGTCCGTGATCGCCTGTGCCGGATTAAATGCGAGCAACGAAGAGGATATCTCCTGCGTAACATGCATCTGTTTTTTATAGGCAAACACAAGAAGTCCGATCGTTGCCGCGCCCACCAAGAGTGTCACCGGACCCATATGGATCAGAAAGTCGTTGAAGGTAAGGCCGGCCGCAGAACCGATCAAAATGTTTGGCGGATCACCGATGAGCGTGGCCGCTCCACCGATATTGGCAAGAAGAATGGTGCCGAATAAAAATGGCTTCGGATCAAGTCGAAGATTATTGGTAATGACAAACGTGACCGGAACCATCAGGAGCACGGTTGTGACGTTATCAAGCAAAGCGGAAAAAAGAGCGGTGATGAGTCCAAGCAGAATAAAAATACGCAAAGGTTTCCCCTTGGCGACTTTTGCGGCAAATAAAGCAACATATTGAAACATTCCGCACTCTTTGGCGATACCAACGATGATCATCATGCCAATCAAGAGCCCCAGAGTATTGAAATCAATGCCTTCAAGAGCCTGTTCTTGTGTGATCACTCCAAGTAAGATCATCAGTCCTGCGCCTGCCAGCGCAACGACGCTTCGATGGATTTTTTCTGAGATGATGAGGAGGTAGGTCAAAAAAAATAAACCGACCGTCAACCAAAATACTGTTCCCATAATGTCTCTTCTGTTTTAATGTTCAAGTGGTGATATGCAGAATTTCTCCGATCACATGCTTGAGATCAGTGCGATTCAAGTAGCCGATAACCGTACCCTCTTCATCGACGACGGGAAGTTGTCGAATGCCGTATTCGGAAAGGGTTGTAGCCGCTTCCATAATGGATGACGTGGGTTTGACGCTGTGCACAGACGTCGTCATGAACTTATCGATGGAGTCGTTTTGTAGTTCAAGCGTGCGCTTAGCAAACAACGCTCCGGACTCAAACGGAGCGAGATGTTTGTCTTCTTCTAAGTAATCTGGAACAAGATATTGAATCACATCCCAACTGGAAAGGATGCCGACGACTTTTTGTTGATCATCAACAACCACAAGACCGTTTGTCTTTTCTTGGATCATGCGCTCGACCGCGACGCGAAGCGTAGTCTGCGGACTCACGGTTTTCACTGGTGTACGCATGTAGTCTTTTACGAGATAGTTTTTTGCATAGGACATACGAATAGGACATACGTTTATTTTATCGTGCAAGATCATAACAATATCTTGGTGTGATGTCTACCGTTGTTGTTGATTGTTTGTAAAGGGTGCCACAGATTCTTGACGAAACTGTGCGGCAAGGTATCCTAAGCAACAATTATGCAAATGTTTCGCATCACAGGCGGCAAGCCGCTGTTTGGAGAAATCGCGCTCTCGGGCGCAAAGAACGGCGCGTCAAAAATGATGGTCGCAAGTTTGCTTACGAGTGAGCCGGTTGTTTTGCACAATGTTCCTCGACAGCAAGAGACGCAGATCACCCAAGAGATTCTGGAAGTGCTCGGCGTGAAGGTTGCCTGGCTCGACGAGCACACGGTGAAGTTGCATGCAAACGAACTCGCGGGTTCGTCCGTCGAAAAGATCACGCGACGCAATCGTATTAGCGTGCTCACGCTTGCGCCGCTTTTGCATCGCACCGGCCAAGCCGTGACGCCGGCTCCAGGCGGCGATCAGATCGGTCCGCGTCCCGTTGATTTTCATTTGCACGCGCTTGAAAACATGGGCACCAAGATCGAACTTGTCGACGGCGCCTATCACGCGTCCACTTCGAAGCGACTCAAAGGAACGGTTGTGGAACTTCCATACCCATCCGTTGGCGCAACCGAGACCGCGATCTTCGCTGGTGTGCTCGCAGAAGGCCGCACCACCATCCGCAACGCCGCGATCGAACCGGAAATTCAGGAGCTCATCATGATGTTGCAAAAGATGGGCGCCATTATTCAGTTGAATGCAGGACGTGCCATTGAGATCATCGGCGTTGAGTCGCTCCACGGCACCGAAGCCATCGTCATGAATGATCGTAACGAGGCGGCGTCCTATGCAAGCATGGCGCTTGGTACGCGCGGAGAACTATTTGTACGCGGCGCGGATCATCAACACATGATCAATTTTTTAAATACCGTGCGACGATTGGGAGGGGAGTACGAAGTGCGCGAAAACGGCATCCTCTTCAAGGGTTCCTCGAGCTATCGCGGCATCGAACTGGAAACCGACACGCACCCAGGCTTTATGACCGACTGGCAACAACCGCTCGTCGTTGTCCTTACGCAAGCGACCGGAACGTCTGTCGTTCACGAGACGGTGTACGAAGATCGATTTGGTTACACAGACGCCCTGAACAAAATGGGCGCGAACATTGCACTGTCGTCGAACTGCCTTGGCGAAGTTGACTGTCGATTCAAAGGCAAGAATCATCGCCACAGCGCCGTCATTCACGGACCCACACCTCTGCACGCCGCCGACGTCGAGATTCCAGATATTCGAGCGGGCCTCGCGTTTGTCATCGGCGCGCTCGTTGCAGAAGGAACTTCGACCCTGAGCGGCATTGAGCATCTCGATCGTGGATACGAACGGCTACAAGAAAAGCTGATGGGTGTTGGTGCGACGATTGAACGCTAACCACTGCGTCATCCTGACTCCGCCCAGGCAGGGGAAGGATCCCTTAAGAGATCCTTCGTCGAAGACTCCTTAGGATGACATGAATACTCTATGTTCCTCACCCTCATCACTTCCTCCCCAGCACTCGCCTTCGCCTGGATTCTCGCGATCCTTTCTTCGTTGACGATCCACGAGTTCTCCCACGCACTCATCGGTAAACTCAAGGGCGACAAGACCGCAGAGTACGAAGGCCGCCTGAGTCTGAACCCGTTGGCTCACATCGACTGGATGGGATTTTTCATGTTGCTCATCGTCGGCTTCGGTTGGGCCAAGCCGGTGCCATTCAACCCCTACAATTTAAAAGACCCAAAATGGGACTCCGTTGCAATCGCACTCGCGGGTCCGATCTCGAACTTGATCGTCGCGATCATCAGCTCCGTTGTTTTCCGCATCTCGATCGCCTCGCTCGGCGCCCTGAACCTCCTCTCGATTTTCTTTTTCTTGCTGATTATCCTCAACCTCTCGCTCATGTTCTTCAACCTCATCCCCATCCACCCCCTCGACGGCTCCAAACTCTTTTTCGCCCTGTTCGATCAACCCAAGTATGCCGCCTTACGAGAGTTCGTCGCGGTCCGCGGCCCACAGATCTTGATGGTAGCCGTCTTCATTTCCCTCCTCACAAGCATCAACGTCTTCTTTTTCGTAAGCCGCCCAGCCTTTGCCGTGTGTAATACCCTGATCGGCGCAAGCTGTAACGGATACTTCGCCAGCGTTTTCTCCTTAATCTAAAACC
>CAYJWY010000045.1:0-6248 GCA_964374035.1 uncultured Gammaproteobacteria bacterium | reverse complement strand
GCTCAATCCCCACTGTCTTCCACTCCTAACCATTCTAATCCACCTAGAAACACTGGTCAACATAAATAGCCACTCGGCTGTGGATAAAAAAATGAGGCCTGGCCTCATTTAATAAACGCTCTCCCTCTTAACGTTCGATGATACTTCACCGCAAACCGATGGGCTTCGTCGCGGACTTTTTGGAAGACTTCCTTTCCTCGCTTGGCGACACGTTGCAGATCGACGTTGTCGCGGTCGAAGATCAACACGTCCTGCTTTCGATCATACCCTTTGGCAATGCCGATAATCGGCACGACGATGCCGAGTTTATCGAGAACTTCTTGGACTCGGTTGACCTGCGGCTTGCCACCGTCAATCACCATAATCTGTGGCAACGGCCAAGTGTTTGGATTGGTCTTCGATCGCATCAGTCGTCGTCGCATCATCTCGGCGAGCATCGCGACATCGTTCGGGCCTTTCACCGTTTTGATTTTGAACTTGCGATACTGAGCCTTGGCAGGCTTGCCTTCCTCGAACACGACCATGGATCCTGTTGCCGATGTGCCCGAGATGTTGCTGATGTCGTAAGCCTCGATACGGCCATTCAGGTCAATTCCGCCCGTATTGGTCTCATAGGACCAATCGGACCTATCGGTCTCATCTTGGGAAATGATGGCAACATCTTGAATATGTTCCAGCGCGGAAATGTTGGAGCGGTATTTCGCCGCAACTTCGAACCGAAGCTCCTTACTCGCCTTCATCATCTCGCGGCGCATCTCGCGAAGCAATTGCTTCTTCTTGCCTTCAAAAAAAAGAATCAGTTGACGAATGTATGCACGGTAGATCTTTGCGTCGATCGCTCCCGAGCAGACACCTGGGCACTTGCCGATGTGGGAGTTGAAACAGCCGCGAGCACGACCCCCTCTCACTCCCCCTTTTGAAAGGGGAGAACCGGAAGGAGGGAGGCAATCGCTCCATGGGATGTAGCGGCGTACTAAGTCGAGGGCTTTTTTGAGCGAGAGTCCGCTCGTGTACGGGCCAAAGACGCGAAGAAACTTTTCGCGAGCCTTCTTTGTGAGCGTGGGACGAAACGGATCCACGCCGAGTCGTTCGAGGTCGTGACCGCGCATCAACACAGGCCGGGGAAACGTTTCGTTTGTGATGACGATATACAAGAACGACTTATCATCGCGCATCAAGATGTTGACCTTTGGCTTTTTTGCTTTAATCTGGTTTGCCTCCAGAACCAACGCCTCAATCACTGACGGCGTGACGATGTAGTCGATATGTGCAATCTGCGCAACCATCTCGCTGATGCGATTGCCTGCCCTGAGCCATGTCGAAGGCTCGTGGGCTTTTGTAAAATACGAACCAACACGTCGTTTCAAAGATGTGGCCTTGCCGATATACAAAAGTAACCCACTCGCGTCAAAGAAAAAGTATACGCCCGGCTCGTCAGGAAGCTCTTGATTTTTGACCTTGATCTTCTGAGGAATCATAGTAAACTACCAATGCGATAATCTTAACATATTCTCTATGAACAAATTACTAGCCGTTTTTGGCATCTTATTGCTCACTGGTGCTGGCTGTGCGGCAAGTGTGGACACCAAGACAAACGCAGACACAAAGACAAATGAAAGCGCATCTGTCACTGGATCTGAGCAGAACGATGCCAACGGAAATACAGATGGACGCGTCGAGGGTGAAGGCGCTCAAGAAAATTCAGGAGTCGTTTCGAAGGTTGAAATTAAAGAGGTCCCAAGTGCAGATGAAAAGACACAGACCACACTCAAATCAGACAATGGCGTTGAGATCACGGTTGAAAGCACGACCAAGATGGCGGACGATAACGTGATTGAAGTAACGCTCGGCGAAGACACCACCCAAACGATTGACATGGAAGTTGGCAACTTCTTCCTCAAGCCAAATACCATTAACGCAAAAGCAGGTGATCGCATCAAAATCAAGTTCGCAAAAAATGCAGGCTTTCACACCTTTGTGATTGACCAAATAGGTTTAAACGTCCCCATTGAACAAGGTGAGAGTGTTATCTTCACAGCGCCATCCAAGCCAGGAACATACGAGTTCTACTGCGATATTGGAAGTCACAAATCAAATGGCATGGTCGGATCGCTGATTGTGAAGTAGAAAAAAACGAGGTTCACCCCTCCCTTCACAAAGGGAGTGGGTTGACAAAACCTCCTTTTTTTGTTAGATTCATTGGCACTTCAGGCAGGAGAGAGCCATGATTCATGGTCGATGTGCGCACCTGCATTGTGCGGGTGGAGGCAACAGTTTCTTCGTCGCGATCGAGGGTGAGGACAAACTCTCGAACGATCGACAAGTCCAGTGGACGCGTCGTTTTGATCGCAGAGTTCGTACACGTCTTGCGGCCGCCATGCACGCCGCCATCGAGGAAGCACGTAGTCATGGGGCACAACGCTTCACCATCGACCCCGAACTCGACCATGAGCTCATGGTACAAAACCTCGGTTTCGATCCCAGCACTCAGACGCTCATCGCCTTCTGACAGACGCCGTACGGTGCGCCTGTCTTTTTTTATCGAAGCTCGATGCTCGAAAGTATTTGTTCATACACCCCTTCGTCCAGCTCTGGACTTGCCGCAAAGACAAAATATCTCGTCATGCCTTCCTTTGCCCGCACATCCGTCACAAGGTGACGTTGGTTGCGCCACGTCGGCTGATCCTTAAAATCCGCAACTCCATCCTTTTTTTCGATATCGTATCGACGCGCATCGTAATTTCCCAAACCGATTTTCATCGGTTGCGATGAATGAACCGTAACGGTTGAAAGCGTGAGAAAATCCGTCGCATCAAAAAAACGAATCAACAGTTGCGAACGTTCACGAGCTGGTTGTACACCCGTGACTCGATAAACGTTCAACGCTTGAATCGACGCAATGTATTCGACGTCGAAGTCACCCGGAACCATAAAATCGAGAGACGTAAAATCCGTTGTTGCAACCCGCAAGTCACGCAATCGTGCCGGACCATCGATCGGATATCCGCCGTGCATGCGCAAAAAATCTGTCGGGTTGATCCAGTCTTGAAGTTCAACTTTCGTTTTGACATATCCAGCCAGACGAGGCTCTTGCCCTTGAGACAGCGCAAAGTGGAGATGTTGTCGCTCACCGTCGGTTTGATTTGTAAATCCATCGCCAAGGGTCGCGATCACGTCGCCCTTTGAAACAGAATCGCCGGCCTTCAAGACGGTTGAAGCTAGGTTGATGTGTCCATACAGGGCAGTCACC
Organism: uncultured Gammaproteobacteria bacterium; assembly: GCA_964374035.1. Lineage (GTDB taxonomy): Bacteria > Patescibacteriota > Patescibacteriia > UBA9934 > GWF2-40-263 > CALRGL01. The sequence continues at coordinate 2,998 of CAYJWY010000045.1, read as the reverse complement.
GTTTCATTATTGACGTTATGCGCGATGACGATGACACCACCGTAACCTGACACCCACTCAACAGAACGAACCTCTCCGTTTGCCATGGCGAAGACACGCTTATCTTCTTGAGTGAACGACTCCAAAACTTCAAGATCATCACCCGCATGATATCCAACGAATCGATCACTGACGTATTCGCCGAATCGTTTGTACGTCGCAAAATATGTAGACATTGGCGAAACCGTCGAAGATTCAACAACGGGACGTTCGTCGAGCACTGGAACAACCGTCCTAACCGGTGCATTGATGAGGACATCCGTATTTTGACACCCAACTCCCAAAAAAACGATGGCTCCAAGCACAAGAAAAATCATCATTCGCATAGATGTCTATTATTTTTTCAACGCACGTTTCAAATATTCCCCAGTATAACTCCCCTTGTGCCGCGCAACTTCCTCCGGCGTTCCCGCAAAAACAACCTTCCCGCCCTGATCTCCGCCGTCGGGCCCCATGTCGATCACCCAGTCGGCTGTTTTGATAACGTCCAGGTTGTGCTCGATCACGATCACAGAGTTGCCCTTGTCAACGAGCGCGTGCAAAACCTTCAAGAGCTGTTTCACGTCGGCGAAGTGTAAACCGGTCGTTGGCTCGTCAAGCAAGTAGAGCGTGCGACCAGTCTGTCGTTTGGATAATTCTTTTGCGAGCTTCACGCGTTGCGCTTCCCCACCAGACAACGTCGGCGCGGGTTGACCAAGCTTCACATACGACATTCCCACTTCGTTCAGCGTCGAGAGCTTGTCAGAGATGTCGGGAATATCTTTAAAGAACTCCGCGCCTTCTTCAACCGTCATTTCAAGAACTTGAAAAATATTCTTCTCTTTATACAAAATCTCAAGCGTCTCGCGATCGAAACGCTTTCCCTTGCAGATGTCGCACTTCACATACACCGTTGGCAAAAAGTGCATTTCAATCGCGATTGTACCGTGGCCTTCGCAGTTCTCACAGCGTCCACCGGGGCGATTGAAACTAAATCGTCCAGGTTTATAGTTGCGATACTTTGCCTCCGGCGTACTTGCAAACAATGAACGAATCGGTTCCCAAACGCCGGTGTATGTGGCTGGGTTCGATCGAGATGTGCGGCCGATCGCTCCCTGATCAATGAGGATGGCTTTGTCGATGTACTCGATGCCGAGCAAAGATTTGTGCGCGCCAGGCGTTGCGCTGGCTCCATTCAAGCGTTTGGCGATCGCCTTGTACATCGTTTCGTAGACAAGCGTGGATTTTCCCGAGCCGGAGACGCCTGTGATGCACACGAATCGTCGCAGAGGAATGTCGATGTCGATGTTTTTCAAATTGTTCTGTGTTGCGCCCTTGATCTTGATCGAGTCTTTTCCTGGCGCGCGTCGCATTTCTGGAATCTCAACACGCACATCGCCGCGTAAGTACGCCGCCGTAAGCGAATGCTTGTCTTCAAAAATTTTCGGCGTGGTTCCAGCGGCAACCACGTGACCACCATAACGACCAGCGCCAGGGCCGATCTCTACCATGTAATCGCTCGAGAGGATTGTGTCTTCGTCGTGTTCAACAACGATAACCGTGTTACCGATGTCGCGCAGGTGTTCAAGCGTCTCGATGAGGCGATCGTTGTCGCGTTGATGAAGTCCGATCGTTGGTTCATCAAGCACATACATCGCACCAACAAGTCGCGTTCCCACTTGTGAGGCCAGACGAATGCGTTGAGCTTCGCCGCCGGAAAGTGTGCCGGCCATGCGGTTGAGCGTAAGATAGTGCAACCCGACGTTCAACATAAACTGACAACGGTTTTCTATTTCTTTCAAAATCGAACCAGCGATCTCGCGCTCGCGATCCGTGAGTTCCACGCTTGTGAAGTACTCGACAGACTGCGCGACCGACATCGATGTGATGTCGACGATGGAGAGACCGGTCGGGGCCGGGGGCTGGCTACCAGGGGCCGGGGTTTTCGGATCAGACAACGCTGGTAACCAAACGTGGAGTGACTCCTCACGCAGACGTCTGCCCGAACACAAACCACAGAGTTCTTCCGAAAATAACTCGGCTGTTCCAAGTCCAGTGCACTCCGGACATGCGCCGTACGGCGAGTTAAACGAAAATAATCGCGGCTCAATTTCTGGAAACGAGAAGCCGTCGTTGGGGCAACTAAATTTCGAGGAGAGCAACTGCTCGGTTCCATCCGCATACAAAATCGTGGCAACGTCATTGCCGCGTTCGACCGCGGTCTCAAGGGCCTCGGCCAGACGCTGTCGACTGTCTTTCGATTCGTTTGTGAAGACACTCAAAGGAATCGTATCGATGACAACCTCAATCGTATGCTGTTGATAACGCGCAAGTTCAATCTTCTCATCAAGACGAAATTCTTTTCCATCAATGCGTACTTTTGCAAATCCAGAATTATAAAGATCGTACAGCATCTGGTAGTACTCCCCTTTGCGACCGCGCACAACCGGCGCCAAAATTTTAACCGACCCCTTTGTCACTTTATCACTTCCCCCCTTTATCACTTTTTCAAGCACCACATCCACCATCTCCTCATTCGTGAGCTTCTGAATCGGTTCCTTGCATTTCACGCAGTGTGGCTGACCGATACGAGCGAAGAGCACGCGCAAGTAGTCATAGACTTCCGTGATCGTTGCCACGGTCGAGCGTGGATTCGATGAATGTGCCTTCTGGTCGATCGAAATGCCAGGCGATAATCCCTCGATCTCGTCGACGTCCGGCTTTTCCATCTGCCCGAGAAATTGTCGCGCATACGCCGACAACGATTCGACGTAGCGTCGCTGACCCTCCGCGAAAATCGTGTCGAATGCAAGGCTCGACTTCCCCGAACCGGAAACGCCCGTAATACAAATCAGCTTGTTGCGCGGAAGCTCAAGCGAAATATTTTTCAGGTTGTGCTCACGCGCACCCTTGATGATGATCTTATCCATGGCCATATGCCTGTGTGTCATTCTTTACTGTGTCATTCTTTACTGTGTCA
>CAYJWY010000044.1:0-6271 GCA_964374035.1 uncultured Gammaproteobacteria bacterium | reverse complement strand
ACAAATTCACTTAACGCGTTGTATTCAGTGAGCTGAATGGGGGTTGTTGCGAGAATATTCTTAAACTTTTCTTTTGCCGTATCAACACCACCAAGACTGAGCAATTCTGGATCAAAAAGATTGTCACTTTTTTTGGGATCAAAGAGTCCGCGATAGATCCCACTCAATGTTTCTGACAACAAGGTATTTGTAAATGTACTAAGTGCGGAAACACCTAATTGTGGCCAAATTGCGCTATCTGCACCGAGCAAATCACCAGCACTCAGTTGCCCGGCTTTTTGATCTGGATGAATCACTCTTCCAAGCAATGCCGCCTGAACAACATCTTTTGGAGTTTCGACATTTCCTGTAATAACATTTTTTACAGGATTATAACCACCGCTCTCACTTCCGACTTGTTGAAGAAATTCAGTCATGCGTTTGTCTTCGACCGCCTGATATGTGCGAAAATTGATGCGCAAGGTTGCTTCAAGCGCATTTTGTCCGGGAGTTAATGATTGGGAAGCTTTTTTGAGAAGGAATTGATTTCGTGCCTTGCGACCTTCTGCGGTTGTTCCAAAAACAGCCTGACCACCGGCGTAAATATTCGATCCATAAGATTTCCAATTTTCAATAACAGAATCAAATTCACACACCGGTCTTTCAGGCTGATATTTTTGTTTAATACCAAGCTGAAGTGCTAAATTCAATAGTGGAAGTTGTGGTTTACAAAGATCAAACTCAATGCCAAGATTATCTTGCAAAACATTTTTTGAAAGCTGTCCGATGGCCTCACCGGCAACATCCTTTCCAAATTTTTTAAAAAAACCGTCTGTTGCAATGGTATTTTTATAAAGTGATTCTTGACCTGTTGCACCCGCCGAAACCCAAACCGCCGTTTCAAACGCAATTCTATTTGTAACAAATTGTGCGACATTAATCAGTGCAATAGCGAATGCCGCACCGATCGTTGGCTTAATAACATCTTTATCTGTCGATTTCGCAACGTCGGCCATAGCCGCTTGTGGGCAGAAACCAAGAACGGGAACAAAGCCCGCTGCAGCTGTTAAACAGCCGGCTGTCGAACCCTTAAATCTGATAAATTGTGTTCCCGCAATATCAACCGTCGCTTGCGCATGCACCTCTTTTGCAAAAAAAAGACCAGTGGTACTGGTAATTCCAAAAATATAAATAAGAAATAAACCTCTATGAATTTTATGATACCTGGATCGATACTTCATAGTTATTCTGCTTTCACCCCAGAATCTTCTGATTGTAAACCGGAAGATGCTTGATTTGATTGCAAATTCTGCATAGCTCCTGAAAAATAGGTTTCAAGCGTCGCATCGTCAATGAGATCAAGTTGAGATTGAGGAATGCCAGAACGCAAAAGAGCTTGTCGCAGTTGATCGGTAGATAATCCGGTAAAAAATTCATTAATGTCGTCTGATGAGTTTAAGGTCGTGGACCCAGCCTCGAGTGCCGCTTTCGGGTCGCTAAACACGCTTAAAATACCCTCCACCCCTGCCTGCTTATTGTCCACCACCTCCTCGCTCTGCGCAATCGCTCCACACGTCTTGCCCTCCTGACAATTTGGATCTGTCGCGGCAAACACTTCTGTTTTGTCCTCGATTCCGTCGGAGTCGGTATCTTTCAAGTAGGGGCTTGATCGGTACACATACAGCTCGTCATAATCATTCAATCCGTCGTAATCGGTATCAAGCTTTTTTTGATCCTCTCGTTCTTTCGCAAGTTTTTGTCCTGGCTCGAGATAAACTTCACCGGTAAAATTATCAACGATCTGTTGATTGATCGGTCGAGTTAAGTTTGCGCCAAATGATCGAAAACCGAAAATCAATCCTCCTAAACCCAAAAACGTTAAAAGCGCAAAAGCAATCTTCTGCTCTTGAGAGAGTTCAGAACGCGGACGATTCGCAAGTCTTTTTATTCCCATAGCGGAATGTACACGAATTATATCAAACTCCACGCATTTTCCCTACGACTCTCACCCATTCATCCACAGTCAAATTCTCAGCCCGCACATTTCCCGCCAACCCAGCTTCTTCAAGCAATCGCTTAGGCTCTGCCCGCCACTCAAAGGCGGGCAGAAATCTATCGCTACCCGGTAGCGATAGGGCTCCATCGCTACCGGGTAGCGATGGGAGATTGTATAGGGCTCCATCGCTACCGGGTAGCGATGGGAGATTGTTGTGTAGTTGTTTGCGTTTTGAGGAGAGGGCTCCATCGCTACCGGGTAGCGATGGGAGATTGTTGTGTAGTTGTTTGCGTTTTGAGGAGAATCCGGCCTTGGCGACGCGGATAACCTCTTCTGGATCGAAAGAAGTGTTAAGCCTGGCTTGCATGCGTGCAAGCCAGGCTTCACCATCTTCGAGGGTTAAACGCACAATCGCGGAATCTACCTTGGGAATCGGGCGAAAGGCGCCGGCCTTTATTGTCGCGATGTATTCGCACTTGGCGTAAACCTGACAGGCAACACTCAACAGGCTCATCCGCGGGGGCTTGGCGACAATCCGTTCCGCCACTTCCTTCTGCACAACCAAGCACATCAAAACTGGCGGATGAGCCGCGGTTAAAAATGTTTTCAAAAAATCGGACGTAATATGATACGGAATCGAAGAAACGATTTTAAATGGGGTCAGGTCGGGATATGGGAATTTCAATCCGTTCCCTTCGATCAATTCGATACGATCGCCAAATCGCTCTCGTAGTACTTCGATCAACTCGTGATCAAGCTCCACAGCCGTCACCTTGGCTCCGGCGTCGAGCAGAGCCTGTGTAATAATTCCTGTGCCCGGCCCAATTTCAAGAACTCGCTCCCCTTTCTTGATCTGTGAGGCGTCGATCAACTTCTTCACCGCGGTCTCGTCCACTAACCAATTCTGTCCGTAAGATTTTTTTGCTCGTTGCATAGTGAAATCTGCCTCCCAAATACTGCCTGAGCCTGTCGAAGGCGCAAACCGCATACCCCTTCGACCACACTTCGCGCTCCGTCGCCATAGCGCTTTGGCGCGTCGGTGACCAAGGCTACGAGTGGCAAGCAGGCTCAGGGAGTAATGGTTCCTTTTCGAATAACAATCATCTTTCCATCCTCTTCCTTGACGATCGTCGAGGCCGGTCGATGCTCAAGCACCCCGCCATCGAGAAAGAAGTCCGGCTGTGGTAACTGCGAGCCAAGCTGCGTTCGTACGTCTTCAATTCGGTAACAGCTTGGTTCACCGGCGATATTCGCCGAGGTAGAAACGATGGGTGCACCTAGCTCTTTTGAAAGTTTACGAGCCGTTGGATCCGAGGAAACGCGAATGGCGATGGTTCCGTTGCGGATGACGAGGTCGGATAGGTCTTGACTAGGACGGATAGGAACGATCATTGTTAGTGGGCCTGGCCAGAAACGCTGAACCAAATCTCTCAGTGGCTCACTTAGCTCGCAATACCGCTCAACCATCGCCAGGTCCACAGCGATGAGCGGTGGCGTCTTCCACATCTCGCGTTGTTTGATATGCATAATCTTCTCAACCGCATGCCAGTTGCGAGCATCACAGCCGATTGCGTACGCCGTCTCGGTTGGAAACACAATAACACCACCGTTCTTGAGCACCGAGATCGCTGTGGTGAGACCTTTTAGCATAGCTCTAAATATTGCCTGAGCCACATCGAAGGCGCATTCCCCTTCGACGTGGCTCAGGGTGTAGTTGAAAACCACTTCACCGTCTTCTTCAACCCTTCATCCAGCCGCGTCTTGGCTTCCCATCCAAGCTCTCGTCGAGCTTTCTTCGCGTCGAGCGCGCTACGCATCATCTCGCCCTCGATTGGTGACGTGAAACGCACAGGCAATTGATACGCCGTCATTGACTTGATCTTCTTGAACAACGAATTCACGCTCGTTTCGCGTCCCGTGCCGATGTTAAACGTGCCAACAACAGCGCGATCCATCGCTAGCATGTTCGCGTGCACAACGTCCTCGACATACACATAGTCGCGCGTCTGTTTGCCCGAACCAAAAATGGTCACAGGTTGCCCCTTCGTCATCTGGTCGCAAAAAATCGAAATCACGCCGGACTCGCCCTTCGCATTTTGTCGCGGACCGTAAACGTTTGCATAACGCAACGTCACATACGGCAGTCCGTGCACTTGATACTCATAATGAATATACATTTCCGCAGAACGCTTTGAAATCCCGTACGGAGAACTCGGCTCCACCGCTTCCGTCTCCGACGCAGGAATCTTGCCCGTCTCCGTATACATCGCGCCGCCGGTCGAGGAATAGATGATCTTTTTCACACCGATCTGGCCGGCAACGTGGGCGATGTTGATCGTTCCCATGATGTTTGTGTGCGCGTCCGTCGGTGGATCGATAAGCGAATTGCGTAAATTCACTTGCGCGGCGCAATGAAAAATAATCTCAGGCTTGAGACGCGTCAAATACTCAACCATCTGCGGACTCGCGATCGAGAGCTTGGTAAAATGCGCGTTTGGATTCACGTTGCCACGCTTCCCAGCGGAAAGATCATCAACGACGTAAACTTTAATCCGGCGTCGAATAAGCGCGTCGACGATGTGGGAGCCGATAAAGCCAGCACCTCCGGTGACCAGAGCGGTTTTAAATTTGGGCATACGTTTTCTTCAAATACTGCCTGAGCCTGTCGAAGGCGCATTCGAATGAACAAGACATCCCCCTTCGACAGGCTCAGGGAGTATTTATGGGACCAATTTTTCAATCTGCGTTTTCAAATACGCTTCCATAAACGGCTCAAGATCTCCTTCCAGAACCCCCTCCGCATCCGAAGTCTCATGATTCGTGCGATGATCCTTCACCATCTTATAGGGATGCAGAACGTAGCTACGAATCTGATTCCCCCACTCGGCCGATTGGTAATCGCCGCGGAGTTCCTGTTTTTGATCTTGCTGTCGCTTGAGTTCAATCTGGTGCAGTTTCGACTTCAGAATCCGCATCGCCGTCTCTTTGTTCTGCAATTGACTGCGCTCATTTTGACAACTCACGGTGATATTCGTTGGTAAGTGGACGATACGAACTGCCGAGTAGGTCGTGTTTACACTTTGACCGCCACTTCCGCCCGACAAATACGTATCAATGCGCAAATCCTTCGAATCAATTTCAATCTCATCGACCTTCTCGAGTTCCGGAATGACTTCGACCAGAGCGAATGTCGTGTGGCGCATCTTTTCCGCATCAAACGGCGAGATGCGCACGAGGCGATGGACGCCGTTCTCGCTCTTGAGATACCCGTAGGCGTAGCGCCCTTCAATGCGAATCGTTACGCTCTTGAGTCCAACATCGATCGCCCGCGACTCGGAAAGCACGGTCACACTCCACGATTTCGACTCCGCAAACCGCATGAACATGCGTAGCAACATTTCGGTCCAGTCTTGCGCCTCGGTTCCGCCAGAGCCGGCGTGAATCGACATGATGACGTTGTGTTTGTCGTACTCGCCCGAGAACAACGTCGCGAACTCAAGTTTGGAAAACTGTTTTTCGAGGTCGACGAACTTTGTTTTTGCATCTTCCTCCATGCTCGAATCTTTCTCTTCCTGTCCAAGCTCGATCAGCGTTTTCAAATCCTCTAGTTCGGTTCGCAGGGATCGCCAGGTGTCGAGATCCTGTCGTAAATCCGCGGCCTGCTTACCTACCAATTGCGCACGCTCTTGATCGTTCCAAAAACCCGGCGTCGTCATCTCACCTTCAAGAGCCTTGATTTGTATTTCAACAGAATCAAGGTCAAAGATACCTCCAAGCATCGCTGATGCGCACTTGGAGGGCTGTGATTGATTTGAGGAGTTCGTGCATAGGAGTGAGGGAGGGAGGGGTTCGAGTGACTGAGTGACTGGTGACTAAATTTCTAGTCACTAGTCACTCAATCACTAGTCACTCAGTCACTCTCCCATTAAAACTTCAACTTCTTCGCATACACTCCCAGCACCGGCATCTCCCAAAGATGTCCTTGAAACGCATTGACCATACCAAGAATGATCAACATCAAGAGGACAAGCGAGCCGATAAACCAGATGATCGTGCCAAGGACGGGAACGATGTTACCGATCCACAAAAAGAGCCAGGCGAGTAAAAGGACGAGGCCTTGCTTGCCATGATGTTGAGCAAACGCGCTCTTTCGCTCGAGAATAAGAGGAACAACGCAGAGGATCCCGAGATAACCGATCGCGGACATAAATTTTTCCGTTGGAGTAACCGAGGACGCAGATGTTTGTGGTGACATAGTGACCCCATGATAACAAAAAAAGCCGGGTCTTGCGACTC
>CAYJWY010000043.1:0-6468 GCA_964374035.1 uncultured Gammaproteobacteria bacterium | reverse complement strand
ATCGCGCTATGCGCGCCGCCTTCAAGCTGCACCGTATAGCATTGGTACAAAGGCCGGTACGCGGACGAGATTATCGTCTGGTAGTTCTCGACAACGAAGTGATTTCCGCCTACGAAAGAATACCACTTCACGTTGTTGGCGATGGCAAGGCAACCATTAGACGTCTGCTGGAACTGAAGCAACGTCAGTTCGTCGCCGCCAAACGTGGAACGTGCATCAACACAGATGATCCCCGCATTGCCGAAAAGTTGAGGCGACGAGGACTCTGCTTGCGTTCGGTGCCGCGATGCGCAGAAGAAGTGTTCTTGCTCGATAACGCCAACTTGTCATCTGGCGGTGATGCTGTTGATGTGACCGCAAGCATCCACTCAGCCTTCCGCGAATTTGCCGTGCGTCTGACGCACGACATGAACTTGCGTCTGTGTGGCGTGGACATGATGATCGACGGAAACATCCAAGAATCGCCAGTGCCCGGAACATACTGTGTCCTGGAAATCAACGCCGCGCCAGGACTCGATCACTACGCAAAGATCGGTAAGATGCAGGAGCAAATCGTTGAGGAGTTGTACTTGAAGGTTCTGCGCAGTCTGGATCGTTAAGGAAAGATCATCACCCTTTTTGAGTCGAAGCCTGTAACTTTGGCCCTTTTTTCATATGGTATAATCTAACAATATGATGATCTGACCAATCAAAACTCGCGTCTTTCAAGAGGGTGATGATATATTTATATTCATCACGGAACATTTACATTCTCGCGTACCGATGTTGCAGATAGTCTCTCCACAGCCGCGGTTTTGCTTATGGGTACATGTTTTAAGAAAAGTCGGTAGTCGGACCTGACCCCATCATGAAAAAAAGATTTCTTGTCTCTCTTGTTGCGATGGTTGCGCTCGTTTTGACGGGTTTCGTCTTTGTATTGTTCAGTACTTCCGAAATTAAAAATATTTCGCGGAGCGGATTTTATCTTGGCAATCAGGTCTGGAGTGAGAATATTGAGATTACCGGCGACACGACCATCTTGGGAAATTTGACTGTTCTGCCGGGCACGTTTGTGCGCTTCGTGGTTGGCGACGACCAAAAAACTGGTGATGAAGTCCCGGCCGACGGATACAACGACCTGGATCCTACGCGTCTTCGCTCTTATTCCACTACGCACTCCAATTTACTCGTTCTACGAAAGATCATCGCGATCGGGACAAAGGATGCCCCAATTACCTTTACGTCCGCAAGTAAGACACCAACGTATGCAGACTGGGAAGCGTTACTTTTCAGCGGGAACGGAAGTAGGCTTGATTCTGTCATTGTCGAGTACAGCCGCAACGGCGTCAATCCCATTGGCCGGCAACCCAATAGCGTTCTTCAAAACAGCATTGTGCGGCATACGCTGTGGGGCGCGGTTTCTTCAGGATCCTCACCGATTCAAGTTCTGAACAATCAGCTTTCAGACTGCGGGCATGAGGGCGTCGATATACAAAGCGGCTCACAGATTGTCCGCGGAAATACGATTGAGGATTGTCATGCCGGCATCGTCGTACTGGGAGGGTCGCCAGTGATCGAAGACAATCGCATAAGCAATGTCAGCGATGGGATACACGTTGGTGAACAAGCAACGCCCATCATGAAAAACAATGAGATCATCCTGGCCTCGCCTGAACAAGAACGCGAGTGGCGTTATGGAGAATTCAAGTATCGTCTTTGGGATCCACCAACCGTTGAGACACTCGACGATAACAAATCCCTCTGATGTTCTGGCCGCGGCAAGAAAAAGTCGGTAGTCGGACCTGACCCCTTCACTCCTGTTTGGCGAGAAAATAAAAAAGCCTCCAACTGAATGGGGGAGGCTAGAGGTTGGAGTCGAGAGGCTGATGTTTCCAGTATGCGTAGAATGCGTCTCGCTCCTGCGCATACGCCTGCCAGAGTTGATCGACTTCGTCTTGACGAAACGCGTAGAGCCAGCGGAAGATCTCCTCTTCGGAGTACTTCTTCACGAGTCGACGTCCGTCTTTGATGGTATAGCCCATCGTTGTGGTCCAGGAAAGGAGGTCTTGCTGACTCATGAATCGCTCCTTCCATGGAGCGAGTTCTTCGAAGACAATTCGTTCACTTCGATCACCATAGGATCCTCCACCCTGCATCGAATTTGATGCGCAGATGAGAATCATTGATGACAGAGCAAATTTTTCCCATGATTCGAGCGTGAAGCATGATCGCATTTGTGTTCCGGTTGCATGCCTCACGATGGGGTTGAACAACCCGCGATCCATGATGCCGCGTACGAAATTCCAGCGTTGATCCGGATCGTGTGCAATCTTCTCGAGACGTTTGCCAAGTACCAGCAATTCCTTGGTCAGGATCGCCGGAACAATGTCTTCGGCAACATCGACACTCTGCTGAAGCAGGCTTGGGAGCGATGCCTCCAAATCCTTCATAGCAATGACGTCGCCATGCTCGACAACGAGCTCTGCCGTAATCACTGCGAGATGTGCGTCAAAGAGTGGTTGCCAGAACCACTTTGTCTGTTCGCCTCGAGCAATGAACAAAGCACCTGCCTGCGCTTGGTGCTCCTGCTTCATCAACAGAATGCCTTTTGCGATGACTTCGTAATACGCCACCGGGTTGTCCAGCATCTGTTGAATGTCCGCTGGCGTGACCTGACGCCAGTCCACAGCCAGAAGGAGTTGTTCATCAGTCAAATATTTCTGAGAAACAAGCGAGCCGCGTTCATACTGAAGCTCGAGCATGGCTTCTTCGTGCGTGAAATGTGCTGTTCTGGAAGTACTCAGGTCGATGAAAACCTTGACATCGTTTGTCGAGAGCATGTCCGAGCTTGTGCGCAGACTATTGATGCATTGCTCAAGCAAGATGTTCAAGGCTGAACGCTCTGAGTCTCCCATGGATTTCAATCCACGCTGAGCCATTCGATCCCAGAACTGAGTCAGAACCTCGGAATTTGAGCGATCCATGAGTTCCTGCACAGCGCGAGCGTAGTCATCGGCCTGGAGATAGCCATCGCCTGATGGAGCATGGAGCGCGACAAGCAATATCTGCGTGTTCAGCCAGGCGGGATGAATGCATGGGGTTTCTTCGGTTATGTCCTCGGGGATATTGAAGAAGTCCAGAGGAAGCGCACGAAGAGCACGAAGCTGACACAGATATTGTTCAGCGGTGAAAAGAAATTCCTTCGCCAGACGAACGATGCTTTCCGCGCTGAAATTCCCATGATCATTTTCGTTTGGATCCATGGAGATGATCGCACCTGTGAGATCCAATAGTTCTGACTCGTCAAAAACCGCGACCGTTCCAAGCATCTCCTGGCTTTCGATCTGGCTTCTGAAATCCTCAAGCTGTCTGCGCATACGCGTCGTTGTCGACACGCACTGGCCGAAAAATGTTCCGCTCGTGTTGAAAAAGAACTGGATGAGCCCTTCTTTTTCGCTGGGAACATCCTTCCTAGAAAGAAAAGGCTGAACCACGGCGACATGAAACGCCTTGGCCGCTTGCTCTGGCGTTTCATGTTCAAGGATGAGACCAATTTCCAAAAGACGATGAACGCGGTTGGCAACATCCTGCCAATTGCGTTGCGTGGTGAGTTCAATGGAAAGCTTGACAGCAACCTTTTGACACACAATCGCGATGCCGGCCGCCACAGCCTCCATCACCGGAAAGGCGATAAGTTCTATGCCAATGGTGACACGTTGTCGTTCACCATACTGGTTCATGAGCGTGGTAAGAAAACGACCGAACACGGAAGCTTCTTCCGTTGTCTGCGCAGATTTCCGCTCTTGTGATGTCGCACTGGGATGAACGATCAAACCTGTCTTTTGTGAAGTCGCCATGGGAATCTCCCTCTAGTAGGCTCAAAAGAAAACGGTCTCTTTTCAACCTGCTAATCGGGATGAGAGAAAGAGGGCGATCGGAAATCCGTTTGATTTCCGATCGCCATGAAGTTACGTTACAGATCAACGTCCACGTCCGAACGCTTGGCCGCCTCGACGGTCTGTTGCGCCAGCTGTGCGTCGAGCCTTGCTCGAGCGGTCTGTCGCTCACCGATCTTGAGCCGGAGGCTTTGAATTCTCAGGCCAACAGCCTCGTTTCCATGAAGCAGATCCACGAGTCGCTCGTGCGCTTCCTCGGGTTCATCGAATCCCAGATCGAGGAACTCACTGAGTTCGATCTCCTGGGGAGTCATATCCGTGCGATCCCGAGAATACCACAGCCCGAGCAGGAGCAGATCCCCGAGCGTATGCTCACTGACGCCTTCGATCTGCTGACTCAGAAATTTCTGCCAGTCATCGCGGTGCTTGAGCATGTGTGCCCAAGAAAGGATCACCATGGCCACGGCTTCATCACCTTGCCCAACACTCTTGGTGTCGTGAAGCATGGCGGTGATGATGACGTCTCGATCCAGCGTGTAGATGGCCGAGCTTGGCAACCCCCCACGCTGTGCGAGCAGTTCGGTGACGTGATCTTCGTGGAAGTGATCATCGACCAGCCTTCGTGCTTCCACGGGACTGCTGATCTCACCAATCACTTCGTCGAAGGCCCGCGCGCGCTGAGCTGTGCTCAGCATAGTCTCGCGATCCGCGATGACGGCCAAGGCCACCTCGGGGTTCTCACGAATCGCGATCAGAGCGAGCTCTCGTTCGTCTTTTGAGACAAAGAGCTTTTTGATGACACTCACCGCCGTAAGCGGTGTCAGCGCATGACTCATGGGAAACTCCTTCTTAGGTTGGAATGTAGATCATGGATGCCGCCGCTTCCGCGTCCTGCTGAAACAACAGCCGTTTGAGCGACTTCAGCAAAAGAGTAATGAGGACAAGCGATACAGCAAACCGATCGTCCGCACGCAGAGTCTCTACAATACGCTCTCCATCGCTTCCGAGTTTTGCCTTGAGTTCACCGCGACGCGTGATGCCCACGTCCAGCGAGAGCATCGCCGCAAGGTCAGCGACCTGTTCGTTGTTTGGAATCCCGCGACTGTTAAGCGCGAGATGAAGGCGCAGTCCCTCAGCGCTTAGCTCACTGAACGCTTGCAAGAACCCCTTCCTCAAATCGTGCTCATCAAACACGAGTCCATTCCAGCGCTCATCCAGAATCTGCAACTGCGACTCCGAAAGCTTGTGCATCATTCATCTCCTTATTCAGCGTTTGCTTGAATCAGAAATACCACGAGATCTCCGCGAGACGCACCATTTGCGCCAGCCTCCCCTGCCCCATGCACAAGCAGAAAACTTGCATGGCGTCGTTGCTCATAGCCCGGTAGATGCACACCAACACTCCGCGGGCCATCTTGATCATCAAATGTGATGTCGATGGATCCGCCGTGCAACCAAACGTCTGAGGAAACCTTCAGCGTTGTAAACGCATCCGTTCCCCTTCGCTCGGCCTTGGGCGGGAGTGGTGACAAGAGTTGCACCGTCCGTTTTCCAACCGGATCGCGTGAGAGTAGATCCCAGACGGATTCAATCGATTGAAACTGACCATCGTGCACACGCCTCGTCTGAGGATTTGCGAGCACACGGTAGGCCTCTGCGATTTCTTTGAACCGGGCTTCCGCATCCGGATCATCCGGATTTTTATCCGGATGACACCGGCGCGCCAGTTTTCGATAGGCTCGCTTGAGTTCATCTTGAGGAGCGTTGTGGCCTACCCCCAAAACCTCATAGTAGTTCATTGCGTGACCTTTCTCCAGGGCGAATCTCGGTCAAAATATTCGCGGCACCTGTGCACCTACGAATCGAAAAGTATGCCAGTTATCTAGGTTTTGTCAATCACTTCGCTACAAATTTGCAAAATATGCACTGTTTTGGCTCGATCCTGAATCGTGATTTCCACAGCATCTCCTGAACGTTTCCCGATCAGTGCCATGCCAATAGGCGACTTAAAAGAAATCCTCCCCCGCGTTGGATCCGTTTCCTGCTCGCCAACGATTTCAAATGTTCGCTGAACGCCATCGATCTCAACCACTACACTCGAGCCGATCTGCACGGTCCCGTCATTGGTTGGCTCAATCACAATGGCGTGCTTCAAGCGTTCCTGAATCGAAATGATCCGTGCGTTCAGTCGGCGCAATGTCCACTTCGCCTCTTGGTACGCCGCATTCTCCGACAGGTCCCCCATCTCCTGCGTGCGTTTCAACTCCTCAAGGGCCTCCGGCTGTTGGCGCGTTTGAATGTCGATGAGTTCGCGCTTGAGGCGTTCAATTTTATCCTTCGTCAAATACGCATCAACAGGTTGTTTTTTCGATTGCGCGAGAATTTCGGATGATCGCCTTGGCATTTGCATAGAATTCAGTGTGAGTTATCCCGCATCTTCTCTTAATTTAGGAACAAACAAGATTTCATCGTTGTCTGTCATCCTGAGTGCATCCGAAGGATCTCTTGTGACAAAGACTTTCATCAAATCGAGAGATCCTTCGGGTGCACTCAGGATGACGAATGGAAACTCGTTGTTGTCTGTCATCCTGAG
>CAYJWY010000042.1:3208-6913 GCA_964374035.1 uncultured Gammaproteobacteria bacterium | reverse complement strand
AGATAGTATAGCAAAGTCCGTTGACATGAGCCAAATAATTTAATACCATCTCAAAAGTTTCTCAGAGCAAGGACAAAGACAAGGAGAAGCAATGTGTAGACAAGGACCCGAACGTTGGGTGATCCAATTTCAAAACGGTCGCTACTTCCACGCACTCACGGAGATTGATGGGCAATACACCCTTGAGGTGATCCACGGCGGACCCATGGCAAATGCCATACAGTTCGAGTCCGTCTCGACCGCTGAGGTGTTCATGCGCAAGTATGGATGGTTCAAAAACAACGAGGCCAGAATCGTTCGTTTCGTGAACGAGAACTGATCATGTGCTAAAAAGACAAGTCATCTCGCCACGCTTTTCCGCGTGGTTTTTTCTTCCAAAAATGATTGACAAGGACCTGTTTTTCCTGTATTCTTTACGCGGGGCTGACCAGGATCGATGGAAGTCTCTGGTGATACGATCAAGTCGAGGTGGCGTTGCACCTCGTAAATCTAACGACGCAAGACGACAACTGCAAACAACGTCATGGCAAAGATCAAGAACGCTTTCGCGATTCCATCTTTCGCCCCTGTTCTCGCCTAAGGGCTTGAGAACCATCTGACACGGCACGCTCGATCGCCGTGACCCAGGTGCAATATAATCGAGCTCGCGTATCCTGTTGCGGGTCTGGGATGCGTTAAAGATTGCGATCTGCATCTTCGTGTGTGTTTCGTCTCGCTTTAAGCACACGCCGTAAACAAGTGAGAATGAACTTGGTACAATCGTATCGTCTACGCTTACCAGACAGGGGTGCGACTCCCCTCGGCTCCACCAAAAAACACGTCAGGAAAAACCTGATGTGTTTTTATCTCACACCTTTCATCGCGGATCGAATCGTGCGATCAACTTCCCTCTTCTTAATCGAATGGCGTTTTTCGTACAGCTTTTTGCCCTTCGCAATCGCGAATTCCAGTTTGATGATGTTGTGTGTGACGTACAACCGCACCGGAATGAGCGTCAGACGTTCCGTCTTGCGTTTTCCAACGAGACGCTTGAGTTCGCGTTTGTGAACCAACACTTTTCGATCGCGATCCGGAACATATTTCTCTTGTGGGCCAGCCGGGGCGTACGGCGAGACATGCGCGTTCTTGAGCCAAAGCTCGCCACGTTTTATATCAAGAAACGCCCCCTTAAACTGGACATGCCCGGCTTTAATCGACTTCACTTCTGGGCCAGTCAACACTAAACCACCTTCAAAGGATTCAAGAAGGTCGTAATCGAATTTGGCGCGTTTGTTGAAGGCGACGGTGGACATAGGAGGGGAAGGGGGCCGGGGGCCAGGTACCGGCTGCCGGGGTGATCAGTCGGCAGGGTCGATGGATCTAATTAAGGCGTTGAGTTGTCTGCCGATCTTTCCTGTTGTTTGGAGAATTGATTGACAGGGCTCTTTACCAAGATAACCTAATCGTTCGGAAACGATAAGTTGGCTCTCTATTTCTGCTAATGAACCTCGGGCAGTATGATAAAAACGAATTTTGTCTTTTGGATGAAACCTATCGAAACCCTCAGCTATATTTGAGGTGATGGAAATGGAAGATCGTCTCATTTAGCTTATCAACCCAAATCGTTCATCGGTTGGAAACCCTTGCGTTAAACGATAAACGTCCGTTACAAAATCCAACGCCGCCTGCCAGACCTCTAGATCATAGAAATTTTTAATCGTCATATCCCCGGCAACCGGTACCTGGCCCCCAGCCCCAGTATACGTTATCGCTTGATCTTTTGCAGTTCTTTCGCTAGACTAAGCACAACTTGCTATGCGAATTCATCGACATCGACAAAATCGTCCGCGACTCAATATTACGAAATACAAGGCCAACGAGCGAATCAAAGCCGAGGTCGTTTGTGTGATTGATGAGACGGGCAAGATGCTTGGTGAGATGCCGATTGCAAAAGCGCTTGATATCGCGCAAGAGAAGGAACTTGATCTTGTGGAAGTTTCTCCGGTAGCCGTTCCTCCGGTTTGTAAAATTCTCGACTACGGACAGTTCAAGTATCAAAAAGAAAAGGAAGCCAAGAAGCAGAAGACGCAACAGAAAGAAGTTGACATGAAAGTTGTGCGGCTTTCCATTCGTATCGGCGCGCATGATCGTGATGTGCGTTTGAAGCAAGGTATCAAATTTCTTGAACGCGGAGACAAAGTAAAAGTGGAACTTCCCCTTCGCGGACGTGAAAAGGCTCACAAGGACATCGCGGAAGAAATCATGAACCTCTTTATGAAAGACACACAAACCGCGATCGCCATCAAAATTGAACAACCAGCAAAATTCGTTGGAGGCCGCTATTCAGCGATTTTCGTGAAGGCGGGATAAGAGCAAGCGCCTCCTCTTGCCAGAGGAGGGGTTGACACTCGCTGGTCAAATCGCTACACTTGCGTCGCAATCATATGGCTAAGATCAAATCACACAAGGCCTTAAAAAAACGCGTAACCTTTACTGGATCAGGTAAAGTGCTAAAGCGCACGGCCGGCCAGGATCACTTCAACTCGCGAGAACCTGGTAAGGTGACACGCAACAAGCGACGTGATCAGAGCGTGTCCAAGGTCTTTGTGAAAACCGTTAAATCCCTGATCCAAAACTGGAACTAATATGCCACGAGTCAAACGTGGGACACAGCACGTCAAGCGACGCAAAAGTTTGCTCGAAAAGACGAAAGGAATGATGTGGGGTCGAAAGTCAAAAATCCGACTTGCACGAACCGCCGTTCTCAAAGCCGGTGCACACGCTCTGCGTGATCGCCGAGCTAAGAAACGCTCCTTCCGACGTCTTTGGACGATCAAGATCAACGCCGCGGTTCGCCCAAGCGGACTCAGCTACAGCCGATTCATCGATGGCCTGAAGAAGGCTGGAATCGAAGTTGATCGAAAAATTCTAGCAATACTCGCGCAGAAGCATCCCGCTGTCTTCCAGCAAATCATCAAAAAAATTCAATAAAAAAAATCAGCATTCACGCCTCCTCTCACCAGTGGTGGATTGACAAAATGCTGTTTTTTGTTTAGGATAATGCGTTCGATGAAACAACGAACGAGGCACAACATGATCCGTGCATTTTGTAACGGAAAGGTCGTCACACATCAAACCGCACAACTGCGTGTTGCAGAGCCCGTGCGCATCACCGTCTTCTCGGAATCTGGATTCTGGGAGAATTCGCAATACGTTCTGCGCGAGGTCACAAATGATATCCTGAAAGCCACAAACGACGATCAGGATGAAAAATATCCTCTGCTCGAACCCCAGCAGTACACACCCCGTGAGAAAACGAGAGAAGGCATTCCTTCCGTGCATGACTTCATTTGGAAGAAAGGTTTTCTCAACACGGGCGTGCGCTTAATCGAGGCTGTCGAGGTCTCATCTTCTGGCGAAGAACATCAGCTGGCGACACTTGACTTCGATGTCACACTGTCGACCGAAAAACGTCGTCGTTTCAATCGCCCTTTCTTGTACGGTCTGTTGAGCGTCCTGATCCCATCGGGAGGGGCTGTGCTCTTCTATGCGATCTATGCCGGTGGCGCACGCGATGGCGATGTCACTGACAAGCAGACACCGGCTCTTGCAAACATCGGTAACGACATCTGCGCCGCCTGCCCTGACCGCATCATTCTGGGCTCGCGCACGAGCCTGCCGCCGTCGGAGTGTCCAGTGCTGAGTTGTCCCACACCAATCGTCTGC
>CAYJWY010000042.1:0-3108 GCA_964374035.1 uncultured Gammaproteobacteria bacterium | reverse complement strand
ATCGTCTGCGAGGTTTGCAAGGCATGTCCGAAGGTTGTCGCGCAAGCAAAAGCCCCGCCTCAACCCAAACCACCCAAACATCCCCCAAGCGAACCTGGAGTCACCTATTACCGGTGACAAATCTCTCAAAACGGCGCATTTCCCTCGAAGTCTCGGGAATTGCGCCGTCTTTTTATTGACATAGAAACATTTTTATGATATTTTTTTTCGTCCATCTCAATCAGAACAGGAGGATAAGATGGCGGTAGATCTGATCGTGGGTGGAAACCCCACGACATTCGCCCAGGTGGTGGAAAACACCCCATTTGAATTCTCAATCCTCATCGAAGCAAACGACGTGGCGGATGGGGACGCGTACTCTGTGAGCGTCTCTGACAACGCTGGCAACGCCGTTGCGATCGCCTTTGATGTGAGCATCCAGACGGTGCCTGTCGGGTCGTCTGGCAAGGGCCCATGCACATTGAACTTCCGGACAACGGCCGGGTTCACCACGCTTGGCACACACAAAGTCCATGTCGATAAGACGGTCGTTGCCACCACCGCGCCCCCCACCCGTGAGGCCAGCCTAACCGTTGAGGTACAGCCCGTCGCGGGGTCTGCGCCGCGCACTGGGCCCAACGCGGATCCGGCGGCTCAGACGCTACGCGATGTGTCACTACCAGCCCCCGCTGGTGGAGCCTATCCTGTGGTCAACTTCGCACCCGTGATCATGCCGAACTTCCGGAACAATTCACCCGACCATCTCCCGGGTCCGACACCTCAAAACCAGGTCGCTGGCACTCCCCTGAGCGGCGGTTACGGGATGTTGATCGTCTCGATGCTGAGCGCAGTGCTCATGGCATGCGTCATCCTGGGGTTGATGCACTGGCTCATGAGTCAAACCAGCGATCCCAGAACCGCACCGAGCGTCCTGCCTCCCTCGGGCATCGCGATCAACGTGAACGGCACGCCACCCAGTGCGGCGTCTTCTACGACCCCGTCATCAAACGCGATCGCACCGTCCTCGAACCCTTAGTCCGCTCCCCCGGCTCGAGCGGCTCTCCAGTGAGAAGCTCCGGCGGAGCAGCAGGACGTGGACCGGTCACCTACTACGACTCACCTTGTTTACCATGACTCCCTCAACGGCGAATCGATCGCGTAACTACGCATTGACTCGCTGTTTTTCTTTTGTGCAAGAGAAGTGATAAAGTGACAAAGCTGTTACTCAATCACTCTATCACTTTGTCACTACATCTCCCTCCTCCCCTATGCCCACCGGTGTACGCATCAACAAACATCTCTCTGAAACCGGCTACTGCTCACGTCGAGAAGCAGATCGGTTGATTGCGGCTGGAAAAGTTTTTCTTAATGACAAACGAGCCGAGCTTGGCGATAAAGTTTTCTCCGGCGATGACGTGCGTGTGGAAGGCCGAGACAAAAAGCAAGCGCCGGTTTACACCTATGTAATGCTCAACAAACCTGCCGGTGTAAACGCCCTGAATCTCACGGACTATGGCGATGGCGTACTGCCAGTTGGGCATCTTGATCTTGAAGTGGAAGGCTTAATCCTGCTTACAAACGACGACACCCTTGCAAGACGTCTTCTGCTTCCACGTTACCAGTTCGATCGAGAGTACGTCGTTGAAGTTGATCGAGCCTTGTCACCCTCTCACATTGGTCAATTGCAAAACGGAA
Source organism: uncultured Gammaproteobacteria bacterium (assembly GCA_964374035.1). Taxonomy (GTDB): domain Bacteria; phylum Patescibacteriota; class Patescibacteriia; order UBA9934; family GWF2-40-263; genus CALRGL01. The sequence continues at coordinate 1,434 of CAYJWY010000042.1, read as the reverse complement.
TCAAACTCAACGACGGAATAACCCTTCCAGCACAAGTCCGTAAAATGGATCGAACGCGCTTTGCGATTGTGCTCAATGAACATCATCATCGCCAAATCGAACGCATGTGTGAAGCCGTCGGCCTCAACGTCGTGGTTTTGAAACGCACACGTATCCTCTCGCTCAAAATGGCGTCAACGTATCCAGCCGGTCAATGGCGTAACCTCACGGAACTCGAAGTGCAACAGCTGAAGAAGGCTGTGGGTCATGAAAAAAAGCAGACGAATTTTAAATTGCATCAACGTTGATCACATTGACGAAAATGGTTTTTTCGGATATATTCTCTTCGAGATTGCTAACTCGTTATATCAAATGTATGCAAGAACAACGTGGTGAGGTTCCACTGGATTATCAAAATTTTCAATTTCCAGAAAATGCAAAATCCTCCGAGGAAGAGTCACTTCCAACGGGAATGCAACTCGTTGAAGATTATGTTCTTTGGCGACCAACGCTTGAGCAACAACTCAAACAACACGGCGAAGACATGATGCCAAAAAGAACGGTTGAGGAATTGAAGGCAGAGGTCGCAAAAAAAATAGAAGCCAATCGATCTATTCAACTGAAGGAAATCGCGCGTCTGGGTGGCGCTGGCGTTGTGGATGCAATGGAGGGAATGGAAAAAGCACTTGGCATCGCCTTTAGCGAAATGACAGGAGAAGACTGGCGAAACAGTGCGCCTGATCTCATGCCTGGTGACGGAAATGATGCCGCACAAGACAATCTTGAAGCGGCGGCGTAACATTCAACAAGCCTCAAACGGCTTGTTTTGTTTTGTGATAGACTTCTCTGATATGAAACCTCACAAAAAAGCCTTCCTCGCTATTACCGGCGTTCTTTTGATTCACGCGGTGTTGCTCATGAGCGGCGGCTATCGTATCTACCAAATCGATATCCCAATGCATCTGCTCGGTGGTTTTGCGATCGGACTGCTTGGTCTTTCAATCCATCACGGTGTCTCAACCAAGTACAAAACAGCGCACACGCCCCTTTGGTATCATTACGTCTTCGTCCTGGGTTTTGTGATGCTTGTCAGTGTGGCCTGGGAATTTCACGAGTACATTCTCGATAACACGATCAACCTTTGGTACAACTTTCCTCTGTCACAGCCCTCACTGGGCGACACGATGAAGGATTTTTTGAATGACGGCATCGGCGGAAGTATTGCGTTTTTTGCCTTCAAAAAACGACTCTAATCTTCCCTTGCACCGTAGATTTCCCTGTGCTACGATGCCCTCGCAATGAGCCCATAGCGAGTTTCCATTCGTCATTCTGAGTGCACCAGAAGGATCTCTGGATTTCATCAACGTCTTCGTCACAAGAGATCCTTCGGATGCACTCAGGATGACAGACAACAGCGAGTTTCCATTTGTCATCCTGAGTGCACCCGAAGGATCT
>CAYJWY010000041.1:0-7018 GCA_964374035.1 uncultured Gammaproteobacteria bacterium | reverse complement strand
ACCCTCACACCAACTAAAACGCCCACCCTACGGTGAGCGTTTTAGTTGGTGACCCTTCGGCGACTTCCTTGGAACCAATTTGTCGAGGAGTTAAGGGGGTGGATGAGGTTTCGGGAGGTCTGTGGTGTGGGGGTGTGACGGATCGGGTGAGGTTAATCAAACGGTGTGTTTCACTATTTACATCTGTATCTTGGATTCCAGCTTTTTGATCTTTAGTACAGTTTGAGATATTGTTTGTATATATGATGGAGTCAAATATCGAATACATTGATTGGACAAGAATCCAAAAAAAATACGCTGGAAAATGGGTTGCTTTTAAGGATGATGAGAAGTCAGTTATTTCTAGTGGTACGACTGTAGCATCTGTATTGAAAAGGGCAAAAGAGCTAGGTTTTCAAAAACCAATTTTATCCAAGATGCCAAAAAAGGTTGTGATGTATATTGGTTCAGTATGAAGTTTCAGTATAAAAAGATCGGTAGCAGTGTCTTTAGGCCAATTATCCCAGTTGAGATACACAACGGAACACAAAGTGTCCAGTATCATGTTTTGGTTGATTCCGGTGCTGACTTGAATGTCTTCGACGCTGAAATAGGTTATGCAATTGGGTTGGATGTGAAAAAGGGTGAGAAGGGAAAAGTTTTTGGAATAGCCGGTGAAGGGGCAGATTTTTATATCCATCAAATTCAAATAAAGGTTGGTGGAAGATTATTTTTAGTAGATGCAGGATTTATGCCAGAACCTCCAACTGCTGGCTATGGCATTGTAGGCCAAAAAGGTTTTTTCGATATTTTTGTAATAAAATTTGACCTACTAAAAAAACAGATTGAGTTGAAAGAGAGAGATTTTGATCAAAAATAAGAAAGCGGTCATGTCGTTCTGACCCAATTTCCTGCATTCAACCTTATTTTTTCGTTAACATAAGATCAAATTCCGAGACCTGGCCCTGGCTCTGGGAGAAATTATCGCTGATGCTAGCAACACAAAAAACCGTCATAAATGGACGGTCTCTAGTGGTGACCCCACGGGGAGATTTCACGTTGTCGCCACGGGCTCCTCCTCCAGGGGCTTGCGCCCCTAGGACGGCCTTCGGCCTGTACCCCCTGCGTGTAAGGGAGGTGTCCTCCCTTACCATCCCTCCGGTTCAATTCCCCGTGTGGACCCTCACACCAACTAAAACGCCCACCCTACGGTGAGCGTTTTAGTTGGTGACCCCACGGGGAATTGAACCCCGATTTGCAGGATGAGAACCTGCCGTCCTAACCACTAGACGATGGGGCCGTATCGATGATGAATGCGGCGTTATGATAGGACGAACATGTTCTTGCGTCAAGATGTGAATCTCGGTTGAAACAAAAATTTTCAAACGAAGTTGGGGATGAGGTGTGGTTACGTATCGTCCGCGTTTGGATTCAGGATGTAGCGCACGTATTGCTTGCGTTCGTGGAAGTTGTGGAAGACTTCTTCGAGCAGGAAGACAAGGTGACTGGCAACCTCGTGGTAATCCATCAGCGACTGAATGAAACAAAATGGAAAAAAATGCAAAGCCTGGCTTACACACGTGCAAGCCAGGCTTTGCATTTTGCTCCTCGCGATCGGTGATCAACGTGTGTGCGAGGACCAAAATGCTCAGCATTAGGCTGGGCGTTTTTTGGTTCGATCGATGTGGGCAAGTCGATTCGTCGTTTCCTTGATGAGTGGGACAAGCGGGGTTGCAATCAAGATCAAGACGATCAGTCCGTAACGGATGACGATCTCGTGGCTGTAACGATAGGCGAGGATGAGCAGGATGAGGCCAACGACGCGTCCGAAGTTTAAGTAGAATTCTCGGTCGACGAGGAAGATGTAGCGATGGGTCTTGCTCTGCACCACCTCGTGGTCGATCACTTCGTACATCACCGAGGCGATCGATGACCAGCGAAATGCGGCGACCAGGCCGCTGAGGAAGAACGATATCAGGGCCGAGGACGGTGAGTAAAACATGGCAAAGAACATAGCGCCGAGAAGATTACAAAGGATCCAGATGGCGAAGAGCATGGCGTGATCATTGTCGCGTACACGTTTGCCGATCGCAACGATCACGCTAGCCGAAAGGATGGCCGTGGCCGCCTGAATGAGTCCGACGGCGTCTTCGTTTCCAAGAAACAGCAAGATGATAATGAGGGGCAAGACCACCATAATGCCATCGGACACACCGTTGACGATTTCGATGATTCGTTGAAGATGCCAAAGCGGGCTCGCATGCTTAAGAAATATTTGTTTGACTTTGAACGCTTCGATGTTGAAGGACCACGCGAGGACGCCTGCCGCCACCATGAGCGCGAGTCCTATCAGTGAGGTAATCACATACGCCTGGTTCACGGTGTGCGTTGCGTGCGTTGCTCCCGAGGCGATGAACCAGCCGATGAGTGGGGGAGAGACAATGCCGGCAAGCAAGCCGAGCGCGGTTTCAATGCTGATGAATTGATAACGTGAGGAGGCCTGCGTAAGCTTCGAGGTGAGCGCGTTGCGGTTGCTCCAAAAAAATCCCTGCGCAATACCAAGCGCAAGTCCCAGTGGCAAGGCGAATGTTTTTGCGTCGCGTCCGAGCAGGATGATGATCAGAGGAACAATCCCTTGCAGTAAACAACCCAATCCGTAGAGACGTCCACTTTGTATATACCTGAGCAAGTATGCGTTCATTAAAAAGCCAAGTGCGAGCGTGATGTAGATCCCAATATTAAAGATCGCGAGTGTCATGAGGTCGTTTGATTGGCGCCAAAGGAACGTGTTGGTGAACACGCTCGCCATCGGCGCGGCGAGACCGAAGAGAAAAAATGAGGTAAGGAGACGTTTTTGATGCGCGTTGAGATCTGGAAGCATAGTGAACACTAGTATATCAGCTGTTCCATTTTTTATCCGAATGTCCTAGCATACCCGCACTATGTATCCAACTCTCCAGCTTCTCCCCGGCAAGGAACCCTCCGTTATCTTCGGTCACCCTTGGATTTTCTCGGGTGCACTCGATCACAGCTCGTTGAACGTTTCTCACGGCAGTTTCGTGCACGTCCTTGGTTACCAAGGTGAAGTCCTGGCAACGGGAAGTTTTTCGAGTCACGGCTCGATCGCCGTGCGCGTGTTTGATTACGGCGAGGTGGTTATTGATGCCGCGTGGCTTGAGGAAGCATTACAGCAGTGCGTTCAGCGTCGTGTGTTGATGGACTATGGAGCGGGAACGCAGACGACGGGGTATCGCGTCGTCTTTGGTGAGAGCGATGGGATTCCAGGACTTGTCGTCGATCGCTATGGCGACGTTGTCGTGTTTCAAATTGCGACTGCGGCGCTCGATGGGATTCGCGCTCAGCTCATCGAGGCGATCGTAAGCGTCCTTGCGCCAAAGACGTTGATCGAGCGAAGTGATATCTCGAGTCGTGGCGAGGAAGAGCTCGAGGATGTCGTTTCCGTTCACGTTGGGAACGATCCCGGCACGGTCTCGTTTCTCGAGAATGGATTACACATGAACGCGGAACCGATGTCCGGACAGAAGACCGGCTTCTTTCTCGACCAAAAAGAGTTACGCAAATGGATGCTCGAGCATCCGATGATTTTCAAAGGCGCGAGCGTGCTCAACGTCTTTTCGTACACCGGAGCAACCGGCCTTGCGGCTGTGCAAGCCGGCGCTCATCACGTCCTCAACGTCGACTCGTCACAGACCGCCCTCGACGGCTGTGTCGCGCACGCAAGGCTTAACGGGATCTCGATGGACGCATTTGCCACGCACAAACAAGACGCGTTCCAATTCATCTCGGCCAAGACCGACGCCCAGTACGACGTCGTTATCATTGATCCACCCGCGCTTATCAAATCCAAACGCGACACACAAGAAGGGAAGAAGGCTTACCACTTTCTCAACCGCGCCGCGATGAAGCTCGTCAAAGACGGCGGCGTGCTCATCACGTCGAGCTGTTCACATTTTTTGAATGAAGAGGACTTTCAATTTTTACTTCGCCGAGGAAGCACCCAAATCGAATGTCGTCTCGAGGCCCTCGCAACGATTCACCAAGCCGCGGACCATCCGTCGAGTATCTATTTTCCCGAGTCGAACTACTTGAAGACGTTTTGTTTTCAGGTGAGACGATAAGAAAATCCAACAAAAATGGAAAAAAATGCAAAGCCTGGCTTGCACGTGTGTAAGCCAGGCTTTGCATTTCCTTTTCGTTGGGTTTCCTTTTCAACGCTTGTGAAAAGAAAAACGACACACGTGTATGGTGTCGTTAGGGGATTTGGGCGAGGTGTGTTTGCAAATGACGGCATCGTGCTGTTGCGTTGGGGTGCGTTCCATTACCTGTACGTTGAAACTCACCGTCATCGTTTTCCATGACAGAAAACAGAGCGCACCATTCATTGACCGCGCGTGTTGAATCGAATCCAGCCTTGGCCATGAGCCTGAGTCCAAAGGCATCTGCATCTGATTCTTTGTCGCGCGAGATGAACAGCAGGATCGGAATGGAAACGAATGCGTAGATTCCTCCTCCAGCAAGTAGTCCCCAGTACCACTGCGTGGCCTGACCCACCAAGACACCTCCGGCAATTGAGCTTCCAATGGACCCAACACCCATCAAGAGTTTGGGAATGCCTGGCTCAACAATATGTCCAATTTCGTGACCAAGCGAAAAGGCGAGCGCTGAGTCACTGAGGGCAAGAACGACCTCGTCGATATAGATTGTGCGCGTGGAAGCGTCTACAGCAATGGGCAGGCCATTTTCTTGCGAGGTCCAAACAACGTAATTGATTTTTGGAGATTGTTGTTTGGGTTCGAGTGCATCGAGCAGTCGTTGCATGATGTGCTCCACGCGCGGATCGTGGCTTCGACGATGAGCGTTCGTGGGGATGATCTGAACATTTCCGCAAGCGACGATGAGAAGCGTTGTAAGCAGAACGCACATCTTCACCCAATCACCTCCAAGCCTTTTTCTGTCTTTGTTTTTCAAAGACATCGATCCTTGTCACGTTTTCCCAAAGCCGTTGAAACAGTTTTTTGAACACGCCATTGTCGAGTCACCTGTATTTTGTGACTCTTGAGACTACTATAAATGTAGAGCTTCGTCAATGATCATGCAATTCAAAAACCCTCCGCAGAGGGTTTACGAGAGTTTAGTTCATCGCCGCGCGAAGCACGGCTCGGGCCAGAGCTTCGTTTGAATCGATGAGGGGAAGTACGGCTCGCTTGAGCGCGAGTGGAAGCTCTGTACAGCCGAGCACGACCACTTGTGCGCCGAGCTCAGCAACATGCTCGACGATGGGCTGAAGCTGTGCTCGTGGCTCGTCGATGTGGCCGGACTTCACGCCAAGTGGACCGTAGATGGCGTCCATGACGAGGCTCTGTTGCTCGTCGTTAGGATAGACGACTCGCATACCAGCCGCGCCGAGCACGCGATCAAACGTTTTGCCTGCGCGCGTTCCCGTGGTTGCAAGCAGACCGATGTTGGTCACGCCCGGATGATGTTCCTCAATGTAGACACGAACCGCCTCAACAATGTGAACGAACACGACGCCTTCGAGCGCGTCTTCAAGTTCGTTTGCAAACGCATGCGCTGTGTTGCACGGCATGCAGATAACCTCGGCGCCTGCGCGTCGAAGTGTCTCAATGCCTTGGCGCATTCTTGGCACCGGTGTCTCACCACCGCGAAGAAGCGCCGCGGTTCGATCCGGCATCGTCCCATCGTTGAGCACGATGAAGCGCGGATATTCGCGATCACTCTTCGCGCCCGACATACGCAAGAGTGCGTCTTCAAACGCGACGGTCGCGAGCGGTCCCATGCCGCCAAGGATGCCAATCATCTTCGCCATACGATTACTCCTTTAACCAATCGATGATGGACGCCACAGGGAAGGCTTCCAATGCTTCTCCATCTCGACCAATGGTTGTCTCAGCCAAGAAGAGGGCATCGTAAACGGATTCCTCCACCGCGTCCATCGTGGCGAGGAAAAGGGGGGTGAGCGTTGCTGTTTCGCTCGCGAGCGTTATGCCAGCATCTGGGCCCTCCACTGCCGCGCGGTTGGTCGAAAACGCGATTGCGTAATCGCCACTGCTATGTGCCATGACCGATCCGGTTCTCGCCAGCGCAAAAATCGCGCGAGTGGCAATGCGCTTTAGTTGCAGAGCGCTCACGGGAGCGTCGGTTGCTACGACAATCGTGCAGGAACCGTCTTCGGCAAAGAGCTTATCGAAGTCGGTTTTGCCCAGTTTGTATCCAACCTGTTTACCAAGCACACGAAGATCGCCACCGTAGTTTGTCTGCACAAGCGCGCCGATGGTGTACGTCGCGTTATTGATCGACACAACGCGCGAGCTTGAGCCGATTCCACCCTTCCACGAAAACGCACGCGTGCCCGTTCCGGCTCCGACACATCCAAGCTCAAAATTCTCAACGGCATTTTCCATCGCCGTCTTCACGTCTTCTTTTTTTACGACGTCCGTGTGAATCCGATTCGTCCACGAGTCGTTTGTTTCTCCGACGACCGCGTTCACGGTTTCGTATGGTTGCATGTCGGGATTTTGTTCGAGTACAACGTTGACAACACCACGTACGACAGGTCCGACGGCAAGCGTGTTTGTCAGAGCGATCGGTGTCTCCAGTTGTCCAAGCTCTGCGACTTGTGTGTAGCCTGCAAGTTTTCCATACCCGTTTCCGATCGCAATCGCGGCCGGAAGTTTTTTGCGAAAAATAGAAACGCCCGGATCAATCACGGTGAGCCCGGTGCGAATATCCTCACCCTCGCGGTACGTGACGTGTCCAACACGAAGTCCCGCAACGTCCGTGATAAGGTTTCGAGGACCGACTCTTAGTTTTCCAACAGAGAGTCCGTAATCGCGAAAGCGTTTTTTCATATGAATTCATTGTGGGTTATCCCGGTTGTCTGTCATCCTGAGTGCATCCGAAGGATCTCTTGTGACGAAGACGTTGATAAAATCCAGAGATCCCTCGGGTGCACTCAGAATGACGAATGGAAACTCGTTGTTGTCTGTCATCTGTCATC
>CAYJWY010000040.1:1834-7135 GCA_964374035.1 uncultured Gammaproteobacteria bacterium | reverse complement strand
GCACCAGAAGGATCTCTGGATTTTATCAACGTCTTCGTCACAAGAGATCCTTCGGGTGCACTCAGGATGACAGATGACAGACAACGACGAGTTTCCATTTGTCATCCTGAGTGCACACGAAGGATGACAGACAACGATGAAATCTTGTTTGTTCCTAAATTACGAGAAGACACAGGATAACCCACACTGAATTCTATGCAATGGACCGCTGTCTATCAAAAACATTGTGCGTGGTACCTTGGCTGGGTCGAGGAAATTCCAGGGGTCAACACGCAAGGGAAAACCATGAAGGAGGTGAAGGAGAATCTCAAGCAAGCACTTGAGATGTTTTTATCTATAAGAGTAATTCATGCCTATGTCTAACGCCGCAAAACACCTTCACGATATTCTCGAGCATGCGATTCAATTTACGCCGGATCATACGGCGCTGGTGATTTACGATAACGACGCGCCACTCACACGCATCGTTGTTGATGGCTATCGCGCGAATCTTCCGACGGAAAGTTTTCTGGACTTCGCAACGACGAACGCGGCAGAAGTCCTCGCACGCTTTGAATCGATGAAGCCAGACGATCTCGTCGTGCTCGTTCAGTCGACAAACTTTCGGTTGAACGAATTTCGCCTGCGTATCGAACTCTTCAAACTCGGACTCAAAACCATCGAACACATTCACCTCTCGCGCATCGACGCATCGCAGTTCGACACTTACGTCGAGTCGCTCGCGTACGATCCGAGTTACTATCGACCTCGAGGAAAGGAACTCAAGCGTCGCATCGACACGTGCACAGGTGTGGTCGTCGAGTGTCCTGGAACAACGCTTGTCTACGAGTCTGCATTCGAGCCAACGAAACTGAACACCGGCGATTACGCCGAGATGAAAAACGTCGGCGGCACGTATCCGATCGGCGAAGTCTTCTCCGAACCATGTGATCTATCGAAAGTGAACGGCGAAGTCCGTATCTTCGCGTTCGCCGGAAAGGATCACAAGATTCGGGAAGTCTCGCCGTTCACCGCCATTGTTCGCGATGGAATCTTGAGCGCACCAGAAGCCCCAGAAGAATTCCGCGAGATCCTCGCGATGATCGAAGACGACTCCCCTGTCCACGTCCGCGAGTTCGGCCTTGGCCTCAATCGAGCCATGGGCAAGGGCAAACTTGTGAACGATCTCACCGCCTTCGAACGCATGTGCGGCATGCACATATCGCTCGGCGCCAAGCACAGCATCTACAAAAAACCAGGGATGCCCCGCGACGCCGGACGCTATCATGTAGATGTGTTCATCGATCTTGAGCGCATCTTGATCGACGGCGAAGTGATTTACGAAAACGGAGACTACGTCGTCTAAAAGAAAAACACACCGGAAAAATCTCGGTGTGTATTTTGACGCGTTACATGGCAGATACGTCGTCTTCCTCAGGCTCTGTGCCTTCAGGAGGTCCTTCTTTCTCATCGGCATCAACATCTGCTTCAGCACCTGGCATCACGTCCTCGTCGTCCATTTTCTCGTCGTCCATAAAATTGAAACTTAATGAATGAGACCGCAAGTGTGCCAGGCGTGGATTAATCCGTCAAGGGACTCACGATATGATAGAATCGAGGAAACGATTATCCCTATGGCAAAGTCCCTCAAAATAATCTCGTGGAACGTCAACGGTATCCGGTCGGTCCTGCGCAAAGGAACATTTCTTGCCATGATTCGACAGGAAGATCCGGATATGTTGTGTCTTCAAGAAACAAAAGCGCAACAAGGCCAGGCCGAAATCGATCTGCCGCAGTACGAAGAATTTTGGAACTCGGCGAAGAAGGCGGGATATGCTGGGACGGCGATCTTTACCAAGCAGAAGCCGATCTCCGTGACGTTTGATTTGCCGGGCGCGAAGTCTGGTTCGCTGCTCGACCGCTACGGCGACACCCTCACGGAAGGTCGCGTCATCACAGCCGAGTTCAAAAACTTTTTCCTCGTGAACGTCTACACACCAAACGCAAAGCCTGATCTCTCGCGCAAACTATTTCGTCACGATAAATGGGACCGCGCGTTTCTCGCGTACCTGACGAAGCTTGAAAAGATTCGACCGGTCATTATGTGTGGCGATCTCAACGTCGCGCACAACGAGATCGATCTTGCTCGACCAAAGGAGAACAAAAACAACGCAGGCTTCACAGCGGAAGAACGCAAGGGTGCAGACAACCTCGTTGCCAGCGGACTCGTTGATACGTTTCGACATTTTTATCCCGACCAAGTCGGCGCGTACACTTGGTGGAGTCATTTTGGCAAGGCCCGCGAGCGAAACGTTGGGTGGAGAATCGACTACTTTTTTGCGAATAAGTCAATCATGAAAAAAATAAAAAGCGCGTTCATCTTGCCCGAGGTGATGGGCTCGGATCATGCGCCAGTAGGAATCATTTTAGAAACGTAATCTATGCAACAAGAAACATTCGGTGGAAACCAAAAAGTAGGTCAATCAATTCTCGCCGCGCCAGAGAAACGCTTTATCAACTTCGCCGTGAACCACGTCCCCAATTGGCTACGCTCACATCACCTCACCTTGCTTTCGATTCCGATCAGCGTCCTCATCATCCTCTTCGGCTTTCTCGCAACATTCGACCTCACCTGGCTCTGGGGCGTCTCACTTATGATCGCCATGCAGTGGCTCACCGATTCACTCGACGGTGCAGCCGGTCGCAAACGCAATGAAGGTCTCGTGCGATGGGGCTACTACATGGATCACTTTCTCGATTACATTTTCCTCGCTTCGATCCTCATCGCCTACGGCATTCTGCTCCCTACAGAATTCTGGCCCATGCAGTTCTTCGTCCTCGTCATCTTCGGCGCATTCATGATCAACTCATTTCTCGCGATGGCCGCAACGAATAAATTTCGCATCGCGTACCTCGGTATCGGTCCGACAGAGATTCGTCTTGTCTTCATTCTGATTAACACGCTTCTCATCATATTCGGCAAAACACATTTGGCCGGCGCGCTTCCCTATCTCTTAGTTGCGTCGTTCATTGGACTCATTGTTGTCGTCTATCGCACACAAAAAGAAATTTGGAAAATGGATATGGATGCGATGCGTGACACATGACGGAAGGTCGTGCTAAGATTACGCAAAAATTATCTTTATGAAACATCTCATCAACCTCAAAGAATTTCGTGAAAACATTTCAACCTACGAGAAGCGTGTTAACAAAGGCGATTCGTTTATTGTGACGCGTCGTTCGAAACCATTGTTCCGCATCTCTCCTGTGGAGGAAGCCGGATGGGAAACCATCATCGACTTTACAAAGTTTCGCAAAGGCGGCATTCCTGCAACAGAATTGCTTAAACGTCTCCAGTCGCTCTAGCGTATGGTCGACAGAATCGACAAACAATTGCGTAAGCTGGATCCAAAACAACAAAGTACATTTACAAAATTGATCAAACAAATTCTAAACGGCGATCTGGAAGAATTGGACGTGGTGCGCCTCAAGGGATCGAATGACATTTTTCGCGTCAGGAAAAGCAGCTACCGACTCATTTTTCAAAGACTTGAGCACGGTGAGATTAGAATGATCGCTTTTGAACATCGATCAGAGACAACCTATAAATCACTTTAAAACCGTCAGCCACCCTGACGGTTTTGTGATAGAATCAACCGTATCTATGAAAACTAGTGACCTGTTCGTTAAGGCTCTCGAAAACGAAGGTGTCCAGTATATCTTTGGCGTGCCTGGCGAGGAAAATATCGACTTTCTTGAATCCTTGCGATCGTCATCCATCAAACTCATCGTCACGCGCCACGAGCAGGCGGCGGGATTTATGGCCGCGACGATTGGTCGACTCACGGGCAAGCCGGGCGTTTGTCTTTCGACACTGGGACCTGGGGCGACCAACTTCATGACGGCGGCCGCGTACGCACAACTCGGCGCAATGCCGATGCTCATGATCACCGGGCAAAAGCCGATTCATAAAAGTAAGCAGGGACGATTTCAAATTATCAACGTCGTTGAGATGATGCGGCCCGTGACGAAGTTTAGTATCCAAGTACAAAACGGCGCGCGACTCGCAAGCATCGTGCGTGAAGCGTTCAGTCAATCCATGCAGGAGCGACCTGGAGCCGTTCACATTGAACTGCCGGAGGACATCGCCACAGAAGACATCTACGAACGCATTTTCCCCGTGAACGATGTACGACGACCGATTGCGGAGTACAAAGCGATAACGCGCGCTGTCGAAAAAATACTTGTGGCGAAACGTCCGCTCTTGTGCATCGGAGCGGGATCGAATCGCAAACAGACAGCAAAGATGTTGCGAGCGTTTGTCGACAAGACCGGCATTGCTTTCTTTACAACACAGATGGGCAAGGGCGTCATCGACGAGCGTCACGCGAAGTACATCGGCTGTGCGGCGTTTTCTTCTGGAGACATTCCGCATGGTGCGGTCGAGCACGCCGACCTCATCATCAACGTTGGTCACGACGTTGTTGAGAAACCGCCGTTCATCATGAGCGAGGATGGACCCGAGGTCATTCACATAAACTTTTCTCCCGCAACCATCGACAACGTCTACTTCCCTCACCTCGAGGTTGTCGGCGATATTGCAAACGCGATCTGGCAAATCAACGAAACGATTGATCCAACAAAAGCACGCTGGGACTTCACGGAATTTGAGCGACTGCAGAAGGTCTTGCAAAACGAACTGAAGGAAGAAATCGGCAACGGTTCATTTCCCCTGTATCCACAGCGCATCGTGAACGACATCCGCACCGTCATGCCCGACGACGGAATCGTTGCCCTCGACAACGGCATGTACAAACTTTGGTTTGCTCGACAATACACGACCCATCAACCAAATACGCTCCTGCTCGACAACGCTCTGGCGACGATGGGCGCGGGCTTGCCCTCAGCGATGGCCGCCAAGCTCGTCTATCCGGATCGACCGGTCATCGCGGTGTGCGGCGACGGCGGATTCATGATGAATTCGCAAGAACTGGAAACGGCCGTACGACTTGGACTGCATCTCGTCGTCGTCATTATCAACGACAGTGGGTACGGCATGATCAAGTGGAAACAGGAGGCGATGGGGCTTGAAAACTTTGGACTCAACTTTACGAATCCAGACTTTGTGAAGTACGCGCAGGCGTATGGCGCGGTTGGACATCGACTGAACAAGGGAGAGGATCTCAAGGAGGTCTTGGCCGCGTGTCTTGCGACTCCGGCGGTTCATGTGATCGATGTTGCCGTGAACTATGGTGAGAATCGACGCGTCATGACCAAAATTGTTGAGAATAGAAATGGGACTGGGACTGGTACTGGGACTGG
>CAYJWY010000040.1:0-1734 GCA_964374035.1 uncultured Gammaproteobacteria bacterium | reverse complement strand
ACTGGGACTGGTACTGGGACTGGTAGCCGCAGGCTTTAGCCTGCGCGAATCGTCCGAAACAAATTATTCGCGCAGGCTAAAGCCTGCGGCTACAAAAAAAATTTTCAAATACATGTATGGCATTACAAACGATCAACCCAGCAACCGGCGAGCACCTCGTAGATCACGTTGCGATGACTCACAACGAGGTCGATGCACGTATTGCGAAAGCACAACGCGCGTTCGAAGTGTGGCGACTTGTTGCGCTTGAGGAGCGTGCGACGAAGATGCGTGCGCTCGCAAACCTTCTTCGCAAGGATGTGCGAGCAATCGCCATGCTTGCGACCCAGTCGATGGGAAAGCCGATTACGGAAGCCATCGGTGAGGTCGAGAAGTGCGCGCTTGTTTGTGACTACTACGCAGAAAACACGGCGGCGATTCTTGAAAAAGAGATCGTTGAAACAAACGCGCTCGAGAGTTACGTGCGCTTCGATCCGATCGGCATTGTCTTTGCCGTAATGCCCTGGAACTTTCCTTACTGGCAAGTCTTTCGATTCATCGCGCCAGCCGCGATGGCCGGCAACGTCGGCCTACTCAAGCACGCGTCGAATGTACAACTCTGTGCTGAGAAGATGGAACAACTCTTTCTCGATGCAGGATTTCCAGAAGGCATCTTTCAAAACTTAGCAATCTCATCAAGCGATGTCGCGCGCGTCATCGAGAATCCACTCGTTCGAGCAACGACGCTCACCGGAAGCGAATATGCCGGATCACAAGTCGCGAAAGTCTCGGGCGAGAACATAAAGAAGAGCGTGCTCGAACTCGGCGGCTCCGATCCGTTCATTGTTCTCGCTGACGCCGACGTGTCGAAGGCCGCACAAACCGCGGTGAAGGCACGACTCTTGAACTGCGGCCAGAGCTGTATCGCCGCCAAGCGCTTTATCCTTGAACGCTCGATCGCAGACGCGTTCATCGACGAAGTAAAAGAAGGATTCGCAAAAATGATTCCTGGCGATCCCACGCTCCCCGAAACACTCGTCGGCCCACTCGTGCATCGTGAATCGCGAGACGAAATCCACGCCCTTGTGACGCGTTCCATCGCTGAGGGCGGCGAAGTCCTCTGCGGCGGCGTCATTCCCGAAGGGCAAGGCGCTTACTATCCCCCAACGATTGTTCGACTTCATCGAAAAGAAGACCCCCTGCGCCTCGAAGAAACCTTCGGCCCCGTGATGTCCATCATCGTGGTCGAGAACGAGGAGGAGACGATCGCGATCGCAAACGAAACAACATTCGGTCTTGGCTCGTCGCTGTGGACCACGCCAGAGCACGCACAAAAACTCATTCCACGAATCGAAGCCGGATGTGTGTTTGTCAACTCGATGGTGAAGTCAGATCCGCGACTTCCGTTTGGAGGAATCAAACGTTCCGGTTTCGGTCGAGAGCTTTCGAGTTATGGGATGCGCGAGTTTCTCAATATCAAATCCGTGTGGATCGAAACGTAAAACATTCGTTTGACATCATCGTCATCGGCGGCGGTCCCTCCGGCATGATGGCTGTGGGGCGCGCGGGCGAGCTTGGGGCTCGTGTGCTTTTGATTGAAAAGAACGATCGCCTCGGTCTCAAGCTGAGTATCACGGGTGGACGACGATGTAATATTACGAATGCCGAGTTTAACGACCGTATCTTTCTTGATCACTTTCCTCAAGCGAAACAATTTCTTTTCTCACCATTCTCCAAGTTCAACGTCGAAAGCAC
>CAYJWY010000039.1:4500-7169 GCA_964374035.1 uncultured Gammaproteobacteria bacterium | reverse complement strand
GCAACACCGGTTGCGGTGATGTCGAGGTCGTCACCGGCTGTGTCACCACCTGCGGTAATGTCGATACCGCCTGCGGTTGTACTAATCAGAATGCCTTGGTTGGCGTCAACGGTTGAGGTAAGGGAAACGAGGCCTGAACCATCCACGTCGAAGGTTGTTCCGTCGAAGTCGAAGGAACCATCGATGTCGACAGTGGCATCTACTTCGAGATCACCGACAACGTAGAGGTCTGCATCGCCCGTTGCGGTTGCACCGTCAGCGGCGCCACCGATGACGACGAGTTCGCCGTCAAAAGACATCACGGCCGAGGAATTGAAGGTGACACCAACAGATGTCACATCAAATTCATCTACGGGTGTAAAGACGATGTCCGATCCAGCTGTAGCCGTATCAAGAACCATGTTTCCGTCGTCTGTGACACTCATGCGCACGTAATCGCCACCATCATCCGACTGAAGAGCAAGCGTTGGATCTGTGACACCATCAAAGTCCCCAAGATCTGCATTGATGATACTTGCATCACCAAGAACAAACACAGGGACGTTTGTTCCATCGCCTTCTGGCATGGCAACGATCATCGCATTTGCGTTTACATCAGCTGTTTCCCAGAGGAAGGACGTGTCGGAACTCGTTCCAAAGGCAACGGAGACATCATCGTCCAGTTGGAGTCCGGATCCTAGAGAAAGTCCGATGTCCCAACCTGTACCGATTCTAAGAGCAGTGGACGTCGCGGCGGCGGATGCTCCGGCGAGGTTTGCAATGTTTAATCCGATAAGCACGTCAGCGTCTCCGGAATCTCCAGTGATGTCAATCGATACGCCTCGGTTCATGTCCGTTTCATCCGCATCATCAGCCTGTGTCAAGCTTATGGTCAAAGCATCGACACCGCTTGTTACGGTAGAAGCGCCGGCAATGGAAACAACATCCGCTGTCGGATTGGCACCTTTTGCGAAGTTCACTGTATCCGCGGCATCTGTTATGACATTCATGTCACCACCGGAAAGGTCGAAGTCACCGTCGGAGATGAGGATATCGCCTGTTGTAAGCGTGAGGGCGTCTGTGCCGTCAGCCTGACCAGCGATAACAGTTTCACCATTTGAACCAATGGAGAATTGTGTTGTAAAGCCAAAGTTATCAGTGAAACGGAGGAAATCCGCCTCGTTATCATCTGAATCGCTATAACCTGCATTGATGAGGTAGGACTGTCCAGTCACATCTACCGCAGTGTTACTCAACATGACCATCGAGTTCGCATCGCCACTGGTGGAACCGCTTACGCGAATCGCTGATCCAGTGGTACCGGCGTAGTTGATGTCCAAGACGTCACCTGTTGTGATCGCAGTCGCATCAATATCGAAGACATCGGCTGTTGTAACGGAGTTTGCTGAAACATCAAAGATGTCCGAATTTGTTAAGGCGGTGTTGAAGTTCCATGAGTCACTTCCACCAGCAACGGTACCAAAGTTCACAGTGTCATCACCCGAACCAGTGCCGATGTTGATCACGCGACCTACATCAAATGAACCAATGTTGATGGTATTGTCTGCCGTTTGCGTCGTAATAAAGATGTTGCCCTGAACACTTGTCAGGTTAACATTTCCACCACCTCCAGCTGTGAGCGACACAGATCCAGTAGAAGTGTCAACGTTTGCTGATCCACCATCCAAAACGTTCACATCGAATCCTGCAGCGCCTTCTGTATTGATTTCGACTTCTGCTGCTTGCATTTCGATACGACCCGTAGTGTTGGTAGCGACGTTGTAAGCATCAAGATAAATAGAATTTAAAACGGCACCGTCAGCATCAAGGACAATATCATCACCAGATGTAAGGGTGATGTCGTCACCAGATGTTGCCGTCACATCACCTGCTGTTCCAGTGAGATCAACGTTCGTCGCTCCTGTTATGTTTACATCGGTTGTAGAAGCAACAAGATCAAGATCAAGCGTTGCGGCCGTAAGATCGATTCCACCAGCGGATGCGGTGAGAGCGATCGCGTCTGCGCCTGTTCCAGATGAGTTGATGAGGACACTTGAGTCTGTTGCACCCGTCACCGCGATCGTAAGATCTTCAGCAGCCGCGCCAGAAGCGAGGGTGAAGTTCATGTCGTCAGCGCCATCAACGGAGATGGTTCCTGTTGAATCGATGGTGACACCGCCTGTGCCAGCATCCATATCAATTCCTCCGGCCGCGTTGTTGTCTGCGTCAAGCAAGATTGCGTCAGCTACACCCTCAACACCACGCACAACCACAGAAGCGGCTGATGCCTGAAGTGTGAGATCGCCAAGTGTTGTGGTGAAGTTACTTGCTACTTTTGCGTTAAGTAAAATCGCTCCCGAATCATCAAAGGTTGCATAGGTTACTCCCGCATCCTGTACGAGAAAATCACCAGTGGTTGCACCAAGGTCGACGACGATGTGACCTGCACCAGCAGATTCAAATTCCAAACCACTAACAGCATCAACCGTAATCTTTGGCGCTACGCCCGAGTTGTTGTAGGCGTCATCAAGCGAGCTTGCAAGTGTTACGAATGCGGCCGCGGCTGAATCGTAAAACTTGATTTCATTTTCATCCGTGTCGTAGTACATCTCTCCGGCAAACGCGTTGCCCGGGTCGGCCGCCGAGTTCTGAATGGCCTGGGTGAAGACAGAGTATGGTGCCTTAAAAAT
>CAYJWY010000039.1:0-4400 GCA_964374035.1 uncultured Gammaproteobacteria bacterium | reverse complement strand
AGTCGAAAACGGAAATCGTACGTTCCGGAGGAAATAGCGGCTCCGGCAAGTGTTTTAAGTCGTCCTTGGAATCCAAGGGACGCTGGGTATCCAACAGATTGCGCATTGGCAATCGATGGGGCTGACAGAAGGCCGATCGCGAGGGTGTAGAACACCATCGAGAGACCGACCAACGTGTGCAGAATAAATTTGGCGGTTCGCATACGTGGGGTGCTTAGAACAAAGTTATTCTAATTAAGGTGCGCATAGATCCAGGGACTCTCAGTGATTCTGGCGAACAAACCACAGACGAGAAAATGCAAGAGTGGGTACTCTCTTGTCATTTGTTCACCAAATCACTCAGCAATCTCTGTATCCATGAAGAACGATTAAGGTTTTTTAAATTTTTTCAGGTAAATTATACCAAAGGCAATGAGAGCGACCAAGCCGACAGTTATCAACAGGTTCTTCAAATTCATTTTGGATGCAGTGACCTCTTCCGTTTGTGGTGTGAGACCAAGTGGAGCAACCTTTCCTGCCTCTTGCGACTGTTCGTAATTTTCAGGACGTTGCAAGTCTGTTCCCGCGGGATACACACGCACACTCACGCCGGCATACTTGGCATTTCCCGCGCGGTCGAGTGCGGCAATGCGGAAGAAGTACGTTCCGGCTTTGAGATCGGTGATCTCAAGCGGGCTTTCTTGCACTTGGAACTCGCTGTCGTTGATGGCCATCTGGTACTGATTCACTCCGGATGCGTTATCGGTTGTGGCAAACGTGAGCCAGACAGATTCTCCTTCGAGAACCTTTGTGTCTGCCGGCGTCACCACGAAGTCATTTGGGGCATCAATATCGACACGGACCGCTCGGTGAACCGTGGGAGTAAATCCCCCTCCCTCGAGCGCTCCCTTGATATGGAAATAGTGAATGCCATCCTTGACCGCCTTGTAACTCTTTACAAGTGTCGTTGAGGAAAGCGATTCCTTTGGATCGGTATTCGATGTCTGATCAAACGCGACGAGGAAATTCTTGATCTTCTTTTCCGCTTCAAGAACTGTCCACTTGATCTCAACGGTTTGATTTGGATACCAGTCCGCCTCGTTGAGATGGCTTAAACTTTCAACGCTGATCACAGGAGAATCAGGCTCAGCGATGCGTGATGGATCAATGCGCAGGGTTGTGCCTGTAAGCGCGGCGGCCTTCACGCGCTCTTCGCCGTCGGAGATCATGCGCGAGTCGGCTGAGAGATTCACGGAGGCGCTCCCCTCCTTCATGGCGAGAAACGTGACCGTCGCGTAATCGAATGCGCCATTCATTGGTCCCTCAAGCGTAAACGCACCCCAAGAAACTTTTCCTGTTGCGTTGTCGAGATAGTTCCCTGGAGCCGAGCGGTCGAAGGAGCCCGTTAGCCGAACACTTTGGACACGAACCACCGTTGGATCAAACGTGACGACCGCGCGGATGGTATCGATGGCTTCGTTATTTGCATTACCTGAAATGCGCACATCGAAGAGTTCACCGACACGAGCCGAGACGTCTGAGGCATTGATCGAAAGCGTTGCCGAACCTTCTGCAAAAGCCATGGACGGCGACAAAAGGATCAATATGAGAAGTCCAACGATGGTTTGTTTCATAGGGGGTGAATTCGATGGCTGTATGGTAGCCGCAGGCTTTAGTCTGCGCGAATAGTCTTAGACTACGCGCAGGCTAAAGCCTGCGGCTACCAAAACCGTTACCATTTAATGCTTGAGACTGTAGAAAAATTGGCGAGATGCGCCGGGCTGGAGGGCGGAAAGCCGCCGAGACGTAGCGAAAGCTACGTTGAGGTGGTTTCCGACCGAAGCCCAAGCAGATCGCCGATTTTTCTACAGTCTCATGCTTATCTACACCGCACTCCCCCATCGAGCCACTAACATCGAGAAGTCGTAATCGTTTACCTTTGTATCTACATTGAAGTCACCGCCACGGTCAGAGGTTCCCCAGAGCTTCACAAACTTGCTGAGATCGTAGTCGTTAATCTTGTTGTCTTGTAAGACATCTCCGATGAGACGGCGGTAGATGTTGAAGGTAGCGGCAACGGATGTTTGTCCACCATCGTTTGCCTTCAAACTGAACGCATTGGCACCAAAGGAGAGCACAACGGTTTTCTTCCAGCTACCGGTTGTTGGGTAGGTCACACCAATCGTGCTGTCGTTGACCGAGATACTGTCTACATCCGTCCCCTTGTCTCCAAAAAGGAGGAAGGATGCTTCGTAGGTAAAGCCCAAATTTTTAAGCGTGGCATCAACCGTTGGTGCGTTGGGAACTCCGCCGCCTCCACCGCCACCGCCACCGCCACCACCGCCGGCGTTTGTACAAGCGCTTGTGTCATAAACACAGCTTGATGAACAGGCAAGTGTGCCGGCATCGAATCCTTGACTGGCACAACCGGCTCCGTTCAAGTCTGTCCCATCACAAACTTCTGTAGGATCTCGGAATCCATCACGACAGTAATACTCGAAGACGCCTCCCGCTTCTTGGGTGAAGCTCGCTGAGGTGGACGACCCGACCATTGGTTCAATAGAAGCTTCGAGCTTGTAGCCAACTAAGCCATTGGATTCCATGTCGTAGTCACCGCCTGAAATAGGCGAGTGTGACGCCGAGGCTGTAAAGCCAGAAACGTCATCGATCTTGTAACTGGCGGACGAAATAGCCTGGGCTGACCACGGTATGGATGCAACCGCCAGAACGATGAGCAGAAAAGGAAATGAAGTTGTTCTCATACGCCAAGGTATGGATTAGAAGGCACCTGAGTAAGCGATCGCGGCGATGATGTTCCAGTCTTGATCAGAGGATGGAAGCTTGCCGAATTTTGCAGAGAACGTCTTGATCGCTGAGGCTTCAGCATCAAGATTTTGTGTTTCAGGTGAGTATCCGTTCACCATGTAGTTCACGGCCTTCCAGTCCTTGTCGGAAGATGGCAAGCGGCCCGCAAGCTTTCCGAACCATCCAACGGCCTGTTGTTCAAGCGTGAGCTCTGTTGGAGCGGCAGGAGCGACAGGTGTTGCTGGCACTGCTGGAGCCGCAGGAGTTGCTACGGCTGGCTTTGCGTGAGCAAGGAGGAGATCTGTGTAGGCGATGGTGTGGAGCACGTTCCATTCAACCGCATTAGCAGGCATCTTGCCGTACTTCGCACCAAAGGTCTTCAAGGCTTCCTTTTCTTTTGCGATATCCCGAGGATTGCCTTGGCATCCGCCGTAAGCCATGCAGTTGAGAGCCTTCCAATCGTTTCCAGAGGATGGCATGCGACCAAAGAATGCTCCGAAGTATTTGAGAGCCATCTTTTCGTCAGCTTTTGGATCTGCGGAAGTTACAGGAGCTGTTGGAGTTGCTGGTACAACCGGTGTGACAACGGGGGCAGGAGTTGGCTTTGGTGTCTCACCAGGCCACTTAATGAAGACATTTGTGTAGGCAATCGCGTGGATCACATTCCATTCCATGGAGGTCTTTGGAAGTGAGCCGTACTTTGCTCCAAACAGCTTGAGCGCCTCTCCCTCGCGAGCGAGGTTGCGAGGATTGCCTTGGCAACCACCTGCAGAGATACACTTAAGCGCGGTCCAGTCGTCTCCATTAGAAGGAAGACGTCCGGCCATTGCGCCGAAGTACTTAAGCGCTTGTTGTTCTGGAGTGAGGTCTACGGCCGGTGTGGAAGGTGCTGGTGATGGAGTGGGAGTTGGTTGAACGACCGGAACCGTTGGCGCGGCGTTTGCACCCGTGATTGTGATCGTTGCCGAACCGAGCGATGCTCCGTTCATTTTCTCTGAACCGTCCGCAATGAGCTTTGATGACCCGAGCACAACGACATTTGTACTTCCCGCACTGAGCGCGCGCAAGGTGACGGACGCCATTGTTCCCGTTGTGGAAACAGGTGTGCCGAACTTAAAGAATCCATACGATAGGCCACCGCCTACGTTGTCCTTTGTATTAGCAGGCGACTCGTTGGGGAACAGACTTCCCTTTTCAACAGCGAGAACTTCGAGCTTGGCGGCATCCCAGTCAAGTTCGACACGCGCGGTGTCGATCGACTCTCCGTTTGGCGTGAGGGTCACGCTCAAAACAAAACTGTCTCCTGTTCTAACCGTGGTGTTGGTCGGAGACAGCGAAAGCGTTGCCGCGCCTGCCGCGTGAACAACGGAGATGCCGATGCTGGACATCAAAAACGCCAGCGATGTGAAGAAGACGGCGATCTTTTTCATAATGAAAAAAATTAATAAGCGAAGTTAAAAATAAAGGGTGAATGAGTGAAACAAAGTTCGAGGAAATTATAACATTGAATGTAAAGGGAGAACACAGGAAAGGTGTGTATAAAATAGGGACGAATGATGAAGATGAAGTGATAAAGTGACAGAGTGACAGAGTGACAGAGTGACAGAGTGATAAAG
>CAYJWY010000038.1:0-7964 GCA_964374035.1 uncultured Gammaproteobacteria bacterium | reverse complement strand
AATGGAAACTCGCTGTGGGTTCATAAGCAGAGGAGTGTATCCGAGCGAACAGACCGCGTCAATCATGAACAGATCGTACTCAAAACGCGTTACGAATACGAGCTGTTCAGTGGGTGGTGGAGGATATTGAGCGTGGTGGACATTCATTGCAAGACAACAAAAAAGCGCCAAGGATCAAGAATCCGAGGCGCTCGAGGGTTGAGCGGCCAAGACACGTCACTCGCGAGTGACGTGTTGAGTGCAAGTGGCACTCTCGAGGAAAGGAACCGAGTAAAAAGAGTAGCCGTTGTCACGCCGGTGGGCGCGCAGGCTCACGCGACCGATGTCGACATGGCGGTCCACGAGCACCACGAAACACCACTCCTCGTCGTCGCGCTCGGGAACGTTCAGTTCGTAGCCGGCGCAGAACCAGGCCGGGTATTGCTTGTAGTCGATGATGTGGACGCGCGAGGGGAAGAGCCATGCGAGGACGAGACCTTCGTCCGCGAGGGAGTTCGGACCACGAACCGAGGTGACGTCGGTGCGCTTGCGGCTGGTCGAG
Organism: uncultured Gammaproteobacteria bacterium; assembly: GCA_964374035.1. Classification (GTDB taxonomy): domain Bacteria; phylum Patescibacteriota; class Patescibacteriia; order UBA9934; family GWF2-40-263; genus CALRGL01. The sequence goes on along the minus strand of CAYJWY010000038.1, from coordinate 7,423 downwards.
AGGTAATTCATGATGACCCACTCGACGGTGGCGTGGTGGGTGTGGTTGCCGTTGAGCAGACGCAGGCGTTCCACGTCCTTGCCTTTGTAGGAAGTCCTGACGGAACGCAAGTGCTCCCAACGCCAGAACTTGCCTGGGAAAGCACGCTTGATGACTTCGACGTGGCGCTCGAAGGTGAGGGCCACTCCCTCGTCTGCCTCGCCCCAGCGGATGCGCAGAGAACGGAAAGCGTCGCGGCCCTTGGGCCAGGCAGGGGCAGTCTCGCGGAGCTGGTCGAAGACTTCTTCGTCGAGACCCCAGTTGCCTACGGTGTTCTGGGTACGCAGGGTGCCGAGCGTCTGATCAACGGACTGCTCGAAAGGGTTGATACCCTGACTTCGACGAATGAAGTCGACAAGTAGTGGAGCATTCCCGTTGCGCAACCATGCCGCGTCGTCGACCGTGAATCCCGCATCTGAAAGGCTATGAAGTGTCAAATGCAACTCCGAGTGCTTGATCTCGACCAGGCGTTCCGTCATGGAATAGCCCTCCCTCAGTGCCGCCGGCGTTCACGAGTCCAGACCGTCCGGGATTCATGAGTAACCTATTTATTGGAAGCGGCGCTGGAGAAAGAGTGTCAAAAAATATAAGGAAAGTCAAGACTTATGCGTTGCGAGATCCATGCGTGTGTGATGTAATATTCTTGTATGAAATCTGTTGAAAAAATGTATTCTTATACGGCTGTCATTCAACAAGATAAGGAGGGAAATCATCTAGTTTCGTTTCCTTCGTTGCCTGGTTGTTTCACGTTTGGCAAAACGCATGAGGAAGCCGTGAGGATGGGACAAGAGGTACTGGAACTTTGGATCGAGGAAATGACGGAATCTGGAAAAACGATACCGAATGAACAACTGTCATCGGTAACCGTCCTTCAGGCGCCACGACCAGCTCTTCGTCAACACTCACACAAAAAACATGCAACCGCTAAGCGCCAGAGAGCTTGAGCGTATCTTGTTGGCCCACGACTTTATCGTTTCGCGACAACGCGGGAGTCATCGCATTTATAAACAAGTGGAGACGGGAGCAACAGTTCCTATTCCAATCCACGGAAAAAACAACCACTACCAATCGGAACATTCATGTCGATCGTGAAACAATCGAAACTCCCCAAAGACACCTTCAAAAAATAGCGAGGGTGTTTTTGGTTGCTAACTTTGCTATGATGTCTGCACTATGTACGTGAAACGACTCGATGTTCAGGGCTTTAAGACGTTTGCTAAGAAGACGTCCCTGACATTTCTTCCTCCATCCGGCAATCGCTTTCCGGTCACCGCTATTGTGGGGCCAAACGGCTCTGGAAAATCGAACATGGCGGACGCCATGCGATGGGTGTTGGGTGAGCAGAGTTTGAAGTTACTGCGCGGCAAGAAATCGGAGGATATTATTTTTTCGGGATCTGAGGGCAAGGCCCAGGCAGGGTTTGCGGAAGTATCCATTACGCTCGATAACTCCGACTCGGCAATGCCGATTGAATTTAAGGAAGTGACAATCACGCGCCGGCTGTTTCGAGACGGGACGAGTGACTATCTTTTGAACGAGTCACGAACACGCCTTGCGGACATCCAGCTCCTGCTTGCGCAGGCAAACGTCGGCCAACGATCGTACAGCGTGATCGCCCAGGGCATGATCGATCACATTTTGGTTTCGAGTCCCGAAGAGCGCAAAGCGTTTTTTGACGACGCAACGGGCGTGAAGCAATTTCAAATTAAACGGCACGAGAGCGTGCTTAAGCTCAAGCGTACCTACGAGAATCTCCACGAGGTCGAAACCGTACTCGCCGAGATCGAGCCGCGCCTTCGATCGCTCAAGCGCCAAGCCAATCGCCTCGAGAAGCGCGAGGAGGTCGAGACAGAACTTCACCGTCTTGAGACGTGGTATTACGGAACGCTTTGGTGGAGTTTGCAAGACCAAGTCGACGGCATTAAACGACAGCTTCTCGAGCACAACAAGACACTTGCCGAGAAACAGAAAGAACTGAAAGAACTCGAAAAAAAAACGGAGGTCGTCGAAGCGTCTGAGCCAAAAGACGAGGGGCTCGCGAGTTTTCAGATGGAATACCGCAAGCTTCAACGCGAGCGCGACAACAATCGGCATCAGCAGTTCACCACAGAAAAGGAAATAGAACTCACGAAGGTTCGCGCACAATCGAACTGGGCGCCGCTTCCTTTGATGAAAATTATTGAGGAGATAAAAGAGGTCATTATAGGTCTTAGAGGACTTAGAGAACTTATTGATTTGGACAAAATTCATGAAGCTTCCGTGCATATTTTGAAACGTTCGGAAGACTTGTCTAAACGCCTTGAACGACCCAATCCCGAGGACATCAAACCAGACAAGAAGCTGGTAGACGCGCTTGAAGACTTTAGAAAACAAGAAGCCACGATTACAAAAGACCTTGAACGACTCGAGAAAGAAATTGACGGATACGCAAAGAAAGAACAACAAGTTCGCACCGACCTCATCGAGAATCAACGAGAACTTCGTGCGAAGCAATCAACAATGCATGAACTCGAGAACAAAAAGAATGAACTCGACATTCAGCAAGCCCGACTCGACGAGCGCGAGCTTGGACTCAAACGCGAGATGGACGAGTTTCTCAAAGACCGAGCCTCTCTGCTTCGCAAACAACGTGGCGAGATGATCAACGACACCGAAACGCTCTACCCCGACGTCCAACGCTTGCGTTACCAACTCGAGCTTATCGGCGGCATCGATCCGGAGATCATTGAGGAATACAAACAGACACAAACGCGATTTGAATTCCTCGACACGCAGATCAACGACCTGCACGCGGCGATTAAGTCGACGGAAAAGGTTGTCACAGAACTCGACGAGAAAATCGACAAGCAATCGAAGAAAGTTTTTGCGGACATCAACAAGAAGTTTGATCACTACTTCAAAATGTTATTTGGCGGCGGAAGTGCGTCGCTTGTGAAAATGACGCTTGATGTCGTCCTGAGCGAACGCGAAGGACCCCAGGACGAAACGCTAGGAGATCCTTCGTCGAGGACTCCTCAGGATGACACGGGGGCAGACACAAACACCGACGCAGGAGACAAACTCGCGCGTCAACTTGAAAAGCATCGCGACCCCGTCGTCGGTGTCGATATCCAAGCCACTCCTCCTGGCAAACGCCTCAAAGCCTTGAACCTTCTTTCGGGCGGGGAGCGCGCGCTTACATCGATCGCGCTGTTGTCCGCCATCATGTCGGTCAACCCATCCCCTTTTGTTGTTCTAGACGAGGTCGACGCGGCTCTGGACGAAGCCAACACCATTCGCTATGCCGCGATTATTGAGGAACTTGCAAGCAAGTCGCAGTTCATCATCATCACGCATAATCGCGCGACAATGGAAAAGGCCGATGTACTGTACGGAGTGACGATGGTATCGCAAGGAGTGTCGAGTTTGCTAAGCGTGCATCTTGAAGACATCACGAAGAATGGAACCGCGCGACGATAGGAATCCTGAACGAAAAGAATTTCAAAGACCACCCCATGGTCGCCGGAATCACGACGTCCCCATAAATTTGCTAAATTAAGTCAAAATATCGAAGCCTAGCTTCGCCACGTTTAAGCCAGGATTCGACTTTTTTCGGCTTTACCTTGGGTTTTGATTGACGCAGAAACAAAAAACCCTTATCCTGCCGGCAAACGTCAATGTGGAGTCGTGAAGTAGTGGAGTAGTGCAAAACTCCACAACTCCATCACTCCACAACTCCATAACTCCACCACTCTTCATATGTTATCCATTCGACTCTCTCGTGTAGGAAAGAAAAAGGCACCGGTTTATCGCGTTGTGGTCATGCCAAAACAACGCGATCCTTGGGCGAACTCTGTTGAAATCCTTGGCCATTATGATCCTCGTAAAATGCCAAAGGAACTCGTGGTGAAGGCCGATCGTGTGAAGCACTGGATCGCAAACGGTGCGCAAGCAAGTGACACGGTTTGGAACCTGTTGGTCGAACACAAAATCATTGAAGGCGAGAAACGTGCAGTCACACATTTGACGAAGAAGCGAACAGGAAAAATTGCTTCTGAAAAGAAGGCAGACGAAGACGCGGTTGTTGCGAAGGCGGCAAAGGCGGCGGAAGTTGTCGAGGCGGCGAAGGCCGCTGAGCTCGCGGCGAAAGAATCTGCAAAGCAAGCAGAAGCTCTGGCAAAGGCTGAGGCTGAAAAACCCGTGGTCGCGGAAGCTGTAGCGGACGTTGCACCTATTGAGACTGAACAACCCGCTGTGGAGACAACATCAGCTACGCACGAGCAATCCACCATCTCATCTCCACCAACAGCATAAGAAAAACCCGCGGTCGTTGAATCGACAGCGGGTCTTTTATTTATCGCACATGCTTCTTTCTCCACTGCGCAATCTTCTCATGATCGCCAGACATCAGCACCTCGGGCACCGACCACGTCTTATACACTTCCGGCTTCGTGTACTGCGGATACTCGAGCACACCTTCTTGGTCATGCGATTCGTTCTCGAGTGAATCCTTCGAACCAAGGACACCGGGAACCATTCTCGCGATCGCGTCGATCATCACGAGCGCCGGCAATTCCCCACCCGTGAGGACATACTCACCAATCGAGAGTGACTCGTCGACGAGATGTTCTTCAACGCGATGGTCGACTCCTTCATAGCGCCCGCAGATGAAGATGAGTTGTTTGTATGCACAGAGTCGTCGTGCATCGACTTGTGTAAAGGTCTTACCCGAAGCCGCTGTCAAAATCACACGCGCACCTTTCTTCTTGATCTTCTTTAGTGCACGTTCAATTGGTTCGATTTTCATCAGCATCCCAGGCCCACCACCGTAGGGCGTATCGTCGAGCGTGCGATGCTTGTCTGTGGCAAACTCGCGCAAGTCATGTGCCTTCACGTCGATGAGATTATTTTTCTGCGCACGCCCAAGAATGGATTCGCTTGTGTAGGAATCGATCACTGCTGGGAAGATCGTGATGACATGAAATTGTTTTTTTGTTTGTCGTGGCATAGAAAAAACCAGCTGAGCTTAGCTTAGCTGGTTTTCCAATTTCTATCTAGATTCCGAGATCGTCTACGGACGTGTCGTCCATCGCTCCGCCGAAGGTGGTGTCTGCTCCTCGGTCCGAACTTACCGCACGATCAGGTCGATCTGTGCGCTCAGGTCGGTCTTCGCGAGGTGGGCGGCGTGAACCTTCTGGTTCGTAAATCTTCAAGTTGACGCGAGCGTTTTCCTTTGCTCCGACAATCTTGAGGAGGGTGCGAATTGCACGAGCCGTCTGACCCTGTCGACCAATGACGTAACCCATGTCCTCTTGATTGATGTGAAGAGTAATGAGCACACCGCGCTCGTCGACAATACGCTCGGTGCGAACATCATCCGGATGGTTGACGATCGCACGAACGATGGTTTCAACGAACTGCTGGTCGAATTGCGTATCTGCCATAACAGTTGCATCGATAATATCAATTCTTTGTATGAGACTGTTGTAAAATTGGTGAGCTGTGCCGGGCTGGAGGACGGAAAGTCGCCGAAACGTAGCGAAAGCTACGTTGAGGTGATTTCCGACCGAAGCTCAAACAGATCGCCAATTTTACAACAGTCTCGGCGTTGCTTGTGACTCTGTCGACCTTGCATGGAAATGCCAGACAAGCAATGCTTACCGCTCAAGGATATCGTTAAAAAAAAACGATGTCAAACGGCTTAAAACCAGAATATGACAGCAAAAAAACAGCACCTGTCGATGCTGTTTGAGTATGACGTTGCGTTGGCCTTCTAGCTTCTAGAACTTTAGTGTCCTAGCGGCCAGCTCCTGTTTGCGTTGATCGATGAGTGACTTGAGTCCAGCGCCGACCTCCATGCCGAGCGTGAGGCCAAGACGATTGAGTTCCCCCTTGATCTCCAGGAGGCGCTTCCTGCCGAAATTTTTGGTCCGCAGGAGTTCCATCGGTGTCCACTGCACAAGTTCGCCGATGAGCACGATATTCTCGTTGGACAAACAGTTAAAAGCAGCCACCGAGAGTTCGAGCTCGTCCACGCCGCGAAGGAGTTCAGCGATGTTCATGCCCGGCTCGATCACAACGGGCTGTTGCGCCGCTTCCTCCGCCGCCTTCCGATGGGCAAGCTCATGCTGTAGCGCGTTGCCGACTGGATCGGCACACACCCTGAGATGTCGCTTGTGTGCTTGCGTGCGAAGCTTGTAAATCACCTTCGCCTCGATCTGCCGAAGACGCTCGCGCGTGCACGACCACTCCGGAGCGATTTGCTCCAGTGTCCGTGCCTTCTCGACGCCGATGCCGAACCGCTCGCAGATGAGCTTGCGTTCGCGCTCCATGAGCGTTCCCAGCATATCATCCACGAGCGCGAACACGCTCTCGTCCCAGATCGGCATGATCTCGGCGCGCCGATCGGCGAGTACCCGCCGCACGAGCATCTTACCCAGATGTTTGCGCGACTGCGGAACCGCCTCTTCTCCCGAATGGATCGCGACGAGCATGTTGTGCCACCAGAATTTGGTGGCGGTGAGCGGCCACGAATCCGCACTGCACGGATCGCGAACTGCAACCCCGAGAATGAAGCCGAGCAGGCGTGCGTAACCCTTCCGTGCGAGCGGGAAGACAGGAACCGCGAGCTGTTCGAGGGCGAACTCGAGGCCGTGGAGCATCGCGAGGATCAAGTCCTCGCGAAGCCACGCCGCAAGTGCTTGACGCACCGCATTCTCATCTTTGGACACCTTCCACTCGTTGTCCGTGAAGATGATCATGATCTCGGCGTAGCGCCGGATCATCGTGGCGAACACATCCCGTTTCTGCTTGGGACGATTCGGGAATGCTTCCGACCCACCGAATCGCCTGATGTCCTGCACGAGCGTTGCCACGCTCCACTGCGTGATCTCGGCGATCTCGCGAGCGGAGAGTCCTAGTCCGTAGAGCTCACGCACGAGCGGCTCCCGCTCGCGACGCTGTGCGTGGTAATCACGCATTTTGTTCCTCCTCGCTCCTAAGTTGTATCGGCTTTGATCTCGACGTAGGAGTCCCTCTCTGGATTGAAGCGCTTGACGAGCACCTCGACTCGCCAGTCGAGTGGCAGATTCATCTTCGCACACTCTGCCAGACGCTGTGCCAACTGGTCACGGATCTCCTTGGTGCGTTCGGGTCGGTCGAACAGACCCTCGACCAGCACCACGAGTACTTTGTCGTTCCTGATGAGTTGGGATCCGCCCGCGACCACAGTAACCTTCTCCACCGAGTCGATGCCGGGGACATTGGCCATCACACACATACTTTGCAACAGAAGGGCCAAGCCTCTCACATTGCAGTATCCGTGCGGTGTTTCCTCTGGGTAATTCTCGATTCGAACGAGCGGCATGACCTTCCCTTTCATTTCGGCTTGCCTAGCCGTGGGGTC
>CAYJWY010000037.1:2822-8324 GCA_964374035.1 uncultured Gammaproteobacteria bacterium | reverse complement strand
GAAAATGGAGAAGTTGAAACAGGTGACTACCTTACAAGTTCTGCTTCGCGCCCAGGATTCTCCATGAAGGCAACCGAAGCCGGTCCTGTGATCGGTATGGCTATGGAGAGTTCTAACGGTGCCGCTCAGATTGTCGTGAAGGTTGATAGCATGTGGTATGTGCCTTCCAACGATCTTCTTCAAGGCGGTAACGCGGCCGCGGTCGCCGTTGCTGACAACATCTCCGCTGTCGACGGCTCCTTCTCCGGTTCCGTCACGGTCGCAGAACACCTCTACGGTTCACGCGATATGGCAGGTCGAGTACGCCTCAACGCTGGCGACTCCTCTGTGCGTGTGAACTTTGAAACCGCTTACAACTTCCTTCCAATCGTCACCTTCTCTCTGCGCTCTGCGGATCATGTCCCAGGTCAGGTCTGGGTGAGCGATGAAGATGAGAGCGGATTCACCATCAACCACAGTGCCGGTAACGCAACCCCAGTAGCTCTCGAGTTCAACTGGATCGCGATCGGTGTAGAAGACGCAATCGTAACCGTCTCAGACGGTTCGACCGAAGTGGTTGGTGCAGAAGTGGTTGAACCTGCCGCTGTAGAACCAGCCGCAGAGGAACCAGCCGCTGAAGAGCCAATTGTCGAAGAACCAGCTCCAGCAGGCGACGACGTCCCAGCGGACGAAGTTCCAGCTGAGCCAGCGGTCTAATACGTGAAATAGAAAAGACGAGGCCTTCCGCCTCGTCTTTAGTTTCCGATTCCATGTTATCCCCATTTCACCCTTTGACTCCTTTGAATTCATAATTTACACTGGAAGTAAGAATTTCTATTACTTCCATCAAACATTTAGACATGGATAGCCTTATTGCCAAATTATACCAATCTTCAAAAACGATTCTCACAAGTAAGGATTTGGCTTTGATTTGGCAACAAACAAACCCAAATAACTTGAAATCCAAAATCGCTTATTACGTGAAACAAGGTGCGTTAATTCGTTTGACTCGAGGAGTTTTTGCTAAGGATAAAAACTACGAGCCGAGGGAACTTGCTGCGTCCATCTATAGTCCGTCCTATATTAGTTTTGAGACGGTGTTGCGAGATTCTGGGGTGATCTTCCAGTATCATGATTCCGTTTTTGTCGCTGCTCCATGGACGAAGACACTCACCATCGATCAAACAACGATCATGTTTCGAAAATTGAAAGATACAGTCCTCTTTAATTCAGCGGGCGTGGTGCAAATGGATCAGTATAGTATCGCTTCAGTGGAACGGGCTTTTTTAGATATGATCTACCTAGCACCAACTTTTTATTTTGACAATCTTCGTTCGATGAACTGGAAGAGATGTTTTGAACTTGTCGACATCTACGGGAATAAAGAGCTTGTTAAACGTTTACAAACCTATCAAGACAAATGTGCTTAATAGATCACAACATCAGCTCATCATGGGCCGCATCCTGCGAGATATCTACGCGGACGCCTCGATCGCCTCGCTTCTTGGCTTCAAAGGTGGGACGTGTGCCTTTTTTTTCTACGATCTTCCACGTTTTTCAGTGGATTTAGATTTTGATCTTCTTACCATTACCGAAGATAACCAGACGTTGGTTTTTGAAACGATCGGAAAAATTCTCGAACCGTATGGCGTTGTGAAGGATCGTCACATGGAAAAGAATACCGTCTTTTTCCTTTTGTCGTATGGCGAAACGGATCACAATATCAAAGTTGAAATAAGCGTCAGAACGACCGTGCCAGAGCTTGTATCTCACTTTGAGCTGAAAGCCTATCTCGGCATTTCCATGCTCGTTGCCAAGAAGCCGTACATGTTTGCCAGTAAGCTCGCTGCCCTCACATCGCGCAGTGAGACGGCGACGCGTGACATCTACGATATTTGGTTTTTTGCGAAGCATTTATGGGATATCGACGTGGATGTTCTGAGAATGAGAACAGGCAAGGACCTAAAAGAACAACTTGGAGATTGTATTGCGGTGATTGAGCAGATGAAAGACAGTCAGATCCTGCATGGGCTTGGAGAGTTGCTGGACGAAAAAGAGAAAGTTTGGGTTAAAGCGAAATTGAGAGATGAGGCGATCTTCTCGCTCAAGAACTACCAGTCCGTTTTAGGCCGATAACTTGCAACCTTTTCCCTTGCACCTAAATTCACATTCTTGTAAGATGACACAAGTTTCTTATGGCAATCGAATCAAAAATGGCTCGTTCCCCCATTGGCTCAAAGCTCGAGACGCCGAAGAAAAAAGTGTCTCCCTGGCTTTGGGTCATTTTCGTTCTCGTGATCGTTATCGGTGGAATGATCTGGTACAACAAATCGCAATCTCTCCCCCTTGCCAAGGGGGAGTTGGAGGGGGTCGCGATCGCGTCCGGCGAATTCCAAGCCGTGTTTCTCGACAACGGTCAAGTCTACTTCGGCAAGCTCGAGCGATCGCGTAGCGATTTCTACATTCTCACGGACGTTTTCTACTTGCAGACAGGATCGGCGGGCATTGATCAAGCGGCGAATCTTTCGCTTACAAAGCTTGGGAGTGAGGCCCATGGACCGGAGGATAAGATGGAACTAAACGTCAGTCACATCCTCTTCATTGAGGACATGAAACAAGATTCAAAGGTCGTGAACGCAATTCGCGACTATAAGAGTAAGAAGAAATAATTCTCGACTATGATTGCTAATTCAACCAAGGGGGGAGCGACCGGCGTTTTTGCAAATGTGACTAAGTGGTCTGTCTACTTGCTGTTCTTTCTCACACCGTTATTTTTTCTCCCCTGGACTTCCAGTGTCCTCGAGTTGAATAAGCAGCTCTTGCTCGTCGTGCTTACCATTGTTGGACTCACAGCCTGGCTTGGACAGATGGTTCTTACAAAGCGCCTCACCTTCCGCAGTGGTTGGTTGAATGTCGTGCCTGCGCTTTTTCTTGTGGCCGTCCTTGTCTCATCACTCACCTCGTTTGCTGGCTACCAAAGCTGGGTCGGACAGGCATCGCAGGAATACACAAGCTTCCTCTCGATCGCCATGTTTGTCTCACTCTTCTACTTGCTCATGAATAACGCGGGTAGCATGGAGATGCAGAAGGGGATTCTGAAAGGGCTCCTACTTTCTGCAACCATCTCTGGTCTCCTCTTGGTTCTGGGCATGCTCGGAGTCTTTCATCTCCCATTCGATTTCGCCGCATCCAAAGGATTTAATACGGTCGGAACCGTGAACGGATTTATCACGTTTGGCACCACCGTCATGTTCCTTGGCCTCGCGATGTGGCTCACCAGCCAAGAAGGTCGCGACCGAGTGATTCCTGTGGGAACCGAGGGAATGGTTTGGCGCGGACTGATTGTCGCTGTCACGCTTATCACGTTGTTCGCGCAAGTTGCAATAGACTTCTGGGTGTTCTGGATCGTCAACGTGGTCGGTGTGTTATTGCTCGCCGTCTTCGCTTTTATTCAGAGCCAGGAATTCCCGCATCCAAAACGTTTCGCGATTCCTCTTGTCGTCTTACTTATCTCTATTGTTTTTCTTTTCATCGACACACCACTCAAACTCAGCTTGCCGATCGTTGTTTCTCCAAGTTATGGAACGTCGTTTAACATCGCGACCTCTGCGCTTGGACACAATAAGCTCAATTTCTTGTTCGGTTCTGGTCCTGGAACGTACATGCATGATTATCTTGCGTTCAAGCCAGCGGCCGTCAACAACTCTCAATTTTGGACATTGCGATTTGATCGAGCCAAGTCTGCGGCAATCACCACACTTGCAACGCTCGGCGTCGTTGGCTTCTTACTCTGGCTGACGCTTATGGTTTGGCTTGCCGTCAAGGCGCTCGGCCGTCTTACCCGCGAACGCGATCACGAGGAGTGGAAGATGACGTACGTCGTTTTTATCGGATGGGTCATCACCTTTGTTTCCTATCTCTTGTACTCCTCAAACATCACGCTCGACATTCTCTTCTGGGGACTCAGCGGCCTTCTTGCCTCGCAGATTGCTACCAAGATGTGGAGCACAGATTTTTCTCGCTCGCCACGACTGGGTCTGCTCACGTCGTTCACCTTTGTCGTCGTAGGCGTCGGATTCATCGCCTCACTCTTCTTCACAGGCCAACGCTACGCCGCAGAAGTCGCGTTTTCAAAAGCGATTCAGGCGGACGCAAAGAGCGCTCCGACCGCGCAAGTCATTGCGAATCTTCAAAAGGCCGTGAAGTACAATGGTCTGAGCGACGTCTACTTGCGCAATTTGGCTTCCGCACAACTTGCACAAGCACGTGAAACGATCACTTCGTTTGGCGGCAAGGAACTCACGCCTGAGCAAACACAACAGATTGCGGATCAGGTTGGCGCGGCGATTAAGTCTGCAGAAAAAGCTTCCTCGATTGAGCCAAACTACGTTGCCAACTGGGTTGTTCGTGGAACCATTTACCGCGACGTGATGAGCTTTGCCCAAGGCGCGGAAGATCTTGCGGCACAGATGTTTTTGAACGCCATCCGTATCGAACCAAATAATCCGGTGCATCGCACAAACCTTGGACGCGTCTACTTGGCGGTTGCTGATCGCGCGCGAGGACTCAAGACGGCCGAGGATAAAGATCTTGCAAAGACCGCCGTTGATCAGGAGACCACGCTTCTCAAGACCGCTGAACAAGCATTCACGAGCGCAATTCAATTGAAGAGTGATTACTCCCCGGCACACTACTACCTCGCGGCGGTGTATGAACGACAAGGTCGTTTGCAAGAATCGGCCGCACGTCTGCTTGCTGTGCGTAACAACAATCCAACCGACATCGGCATCGGCTTCCAGTTGTCCTCGATGTTGATTCGTTTACAGCGCTATGATTTGGCCGAGCAAGAACTCACACGATTGGTCAAACTCAACGACAAGTTTTCAAACGGCCTGTGGTTTCTCGCTTCGATGTACGAGCTCAGCAAAAAGCAGGACGAAGCCATCAAGCTTGTTGAGCGCGTCGTTGAGTTGAATCCGGAGAATAAAGTCGCAAGGGAACGTCTCAAGCGCATGAGGGCAGGAGAGATCACGACCACGGTTCCAGAACCAATCCAACCAGGCCAGGAATCGGTAACACAGCCAGCCGGCGGTGAGATTGTGGAGGAGGCGCCAGTGGAAGAGGAAGAAGCGGAAGAAGAGACATCGACCGAAGAGACGCAATAATATTTTCAAAAAAAGCAGGACCTACCCTGCTTTTTTGTTGACTTCTCAATACTCCCTGAGCTTGTCGAAGGGGAATATGTCTTCAGCCTTCGACGCCAGCTGAGCTGGGCTCTGCGGGCTCAGGCGGTATTTGCGCGGTAGTTCGTTGTCTTGACGCGTTCCGTTACTCAAGCTACTGTAGTTCATTCCCATGCTTAATATTCCCTTGTCATCTTGAGCAAAATTGCTCTGTGTCATCCTGAACGCAGTGAAGGATCTCTTAGAGATTCTTCGTCGATGCTCCTCAGAATGACACAGTCACTTTGCTCCTCAGAATGACACAGTCACTTTGCTCCTCAGAATGACACAGTCACTTTGC
>CAYJWY010000037.1:0-2722 GCA_964374035.1 uncultured Gammaproteobacteria bacterium | reverse complement strand
TCCTCGGGATGACACAGTCACTTTGCTCCTCGGGATGACACACAAAAAAAGCATGGCCCTCAAACAGTCTCAACAAATTCTCGAAGCCATTAAGCGGTCCAATCGACCGCTTATTTGTGTTCCTTCTGGCGCTGGTTCTGATCACTATGCTTCGGCCGTGGGTCTTGCGCGTGTTTTGAAAAAGCTCGACAAGGACGCCGTGATTGTAGCGGCTGACGGAAAGGCACCGAAGAATATTCAGTTCATTGAGGGCACGGAGAAGATCGAAGGCAAGCTTGAGAACTTGCGACGATTCGTCATTGAGCTCGATGCGAGCAAGACGAAGGTGCAAGATCTTTCCTACGAAATGAAAGATGAAAAGTTGTTCGTCTATCTTTCGCCAAAGCTTGGCTTTTGGGATCCAAAAGATGTACGCACAAGTTCCTCCGGTTACAAGTTTGATCTCATCATTTGTGTCGGCTCGCCAGATTATGAGTCATGCGCGCAACTTTACACCGAGCATCCAGACTTCTTTTATCGCACACCGATTATCAATATCGACCACTCGCCAGACAACGAGCACTATGGACAGATCAATGTTGTGGATCTCACGGCGAGCGCGTGCGGCGAAGTGTGCCATGATCTGGTGGAGTCGATTGAGCCGGCGCTTATCGATGAAGAAACGGCGACTGCATTTCTTACAGGAATGATTGCAAAGACACGATCGTTTAAGTCGAAGCATGTCACGCCAAAGACACTGCAGACCGCGAGCAAGTTGATCGCACGCGGTGCGCGGCGAGAACACATCGTCGAAAACTTGTATCGAACCCGTTCCGTTTCAACATTGCGACTCTGGGGTCGTGCCCTCGCTCGCTTGAAAGCGGACGAGGAGGCGAAGATTGTGTGGACACTGCTTTCGCAACAAGATTTTATGCACGCGGGGGCGAAGGATGAAGATTTGGTGGATGTCATTGACGAGCTGATCGCGAGTTCGCCACAGGCGAAAGTGGTTGTGCTGATTTACGAAGATAAGACGCACCAGGTGTGCGCGATTGTCAGGGCCGAGCGACCACTAGATGCAATTGTGTTGACGTCGCGGTTTAACGCGGCGGGGGTGAGGGAAGAAGTTCGTCTCGTGTTTCCGAAGAAGACGCTCGTGGAGGTCGAAAAGGAACTCATCAACCACATCCGCAAACAAATCCTCCCTCACTCTGTCACTACTTCACTCACTAACTAAAAAGCCGACCTGAAGGGGTCGGCTTGAGTTTGCGAATCAGCTAGAGTCCAAGGCCGAAGAAGATGTAAGCACCTCCAGGAAGGGAGTCTTGGTTTTTCAACCCCTTAGCTCCGACGAGAAGGTCGTCCACTCCGTCTCCGTCCGTGTCAGCAATGGAAAGTGAGGTGCCGAAGTTTTCGCTCGTAGTCGTTCCAAAGAGTCTCGCGTCTGCGGAAGAGAAGGGTACAACACCAGACTGGAGAGGCCCATAGAACAGTGACACCGAACCAGCGCGAGGGAGTCTGGAATCGTCACTGCTATTTGCAATCAGCAGATCGTTGTGCCCATCATTGTCGACGTCCCCGCTTGAAAGTGATGTTCCAATTGGATCGTCTTGGTTTTCACCGTTTACAATGATGTCTGCGTTGGCGAGTTCGCGGTCTTCTGCGACAGGTCCGAATAGGATATACACGGTTCCACTATTACGTATGCCATTAGCATCACGGCCTGTTGCAGAAATTACGAGGTCATCATGCTCGTCTGAATTGATGTCGTTTACAAGTACTGTAGTTCCCGCATTGTCGTTCAACGTTTCTCCCACCAGTCCAACATCGGACTCCGCAAGAGTATGGTCGTTGAGGATTGGTCCGAATAGTACGTATACTTTTCCGACATATCTACTGTTTGGTCTGTCGTGGGATGGCGCAGAGATGATCAGGTCGTTAACTTGATCATCGTTAAGGTCACCGATCGCAATTCCAGTACCTGCTCGATTTTCTGAATTTTCGCCGTTAATTTTTACATGTGCGTCAGCCAGTGAAAGGCTTGTGACAATCGGTCCGAAGACAACATAGGCACATCCCGCATTGATTGCGGTTCCACTGTGATTTACTGAGTTGATAACGAGGTCGTTAACTTGATCGTTATTGAGGTCACCAATGAGAACAGACTTCCCCACATTGTCGTCACGCAACTCACCTGTAAATGTAACGTCCGCTTCAGCGATTGATCTATCTTGGTTGAAAGGACCGAAGAGTACGTAGACGATTCCGGTACCGATTCGACCTTGAATCGTTGCATCAGGCGACGCAATGATCAGGTCATCACGTTGGTCATTATTGACGTCACCGACTGCAAGCGCGGATCCAGATCTGATGCTTGTGTTTGCCCCGCGAATTTTGACATCTGCGTCCGCCAGAGCACGGCTCTGAAGGATAGGGCCGAAGAAGATGTAGGTCACACCTGCAGATGGAGTCTCCGCATTTCTTTTTGGTGCAGTGATGATAAGGTCGAGGACGTCGTCGTCATTCATGAATCCAGTCAATACCCGCGTTCCTGCCTCATCAACGTCATTCTCGCCGGTGAATTTCGCCATACGGACATTCTCTTCGATGATCCCAGTAAAGCGGCATTCGTTTTGTGAATCATCGCAGTTATCATCCACCCCATTGTTACACACCTCCTCGACCCCGGGCTTCACCGTGTCGAGGGAGTCTTCGCAGTCGTCGTTGTTGCCGACGTATCCGG
>CAYJWY010000036.1:0-8401 GCA_964374035.1 uncultured Gammaproteobacteria bacterium | reverse complement strand
AAGACGTTGATAATATCGAGAGATCATTCTGGTGCACTCAGAATGACGAATGGAAACTCGCTATGGGTTCTAACGGTTTTATTTTACCTTGTTTCCAGAAACGCTTCTAGCAAATTGACACACAGGTTTCCTTCTGGTAGAAAGCATCGTACAACATAAGGAGTCTGCATGTCACAGACGTCTGATGCCCTGATCAAAACTGTCGACGTTCTGCTCGTTGCTGAACAAGCCAGTGTTCTGCTCATCTCACGAGGGAAGCCGCCCTTTGAGAACAAGCTTGTCATGCCCGGTGGGCATGTCGAGCAAGGTGAACGTCTCGAAATCGCCGCGTCGCGCGAGCTCTACGAAGAGGTTGGCATCCTCTTGTCGCCCATAGCTCTGAAGCCACTGTGCATTCTCAATGCGGTCGACCGCGATCCACGTCCGGGCACGCGCGTGAGCACGGTCTACTGGATGGAAGTGAACAACTTCGTGCTGAAGATCGCCCGTCCCGGCTCCAACATCAAGCGCGTCCACTCGATCCCACTCAAGTCCATCACTCCGGAGATGATGGGCTTTGACCACTACCAAGCGATCGAAGTTCTGCGAAGACAGTTCTGATCATGCTGACCTCGACATTCTGCGAGGTCTTTTTGTTTAGAGACCTCTGAAAAACGCCAATCTTTCGTCTCACGGGCCCGTTCAACGAAATCTCACCATTTTTCAGAGGTCTCTTTACATTGACAGATTGAAAAATTTCTTTATACTTGTGCGCAGATCCGTTCAACTGAATCCTGAAGGAGGTGCACATGCCGGATCTTGGCATGATGTCAATGGACGCCATGCTCGAACGCTTCGTGCGTGAATATCTCGGGCATCCGGAGCGCTTCGCCAGACGTGACATCGAAGACTGGCTCGAGACACAGCGCAACGCCCAGGGCCCGGACTGCAACCATACAGCTGAGGATCCTTCCTGTACGTGGTGCCGCATCACAAGACGCAACCTTCTCAATCTCACCGACATGAAGACGGCACGTCTGGTGCTCGATCGATGCGCAACGCCGGTGAGTCTCTCGGTTCGAATGCCGCGCAACGCCTTGTGGAAGGCGCCTGCTCAGTTTCTCTCGACCGGAGCGCATGATGTCACGTTTCATGTGGGACGTGATCGTTTCATCGTGATGCATTCACGTTTGCATCCGATGATCATTCGAATGCGCGATGATGACTTGCCCGAGCTCTCAAGCTCAATGATCTTCTCTCCCTTGGGCCTGAACTCCACGATTACGTCTTGCGCCATTGCAGACGTCTTGCTCGCTGAGTGGGCCAATCAAGCTGTATGCGTGAACGAGGCTCGAGCATTTCTCGTGAATATGCTCAGTCACCAGATCCAGGTCGAACGTGCTCGTGCTGTGGCAAGCTTCGATCCGGAAGCACCACACAGCGCCGAGGAACTCATCGCCTTTACGCCCACGCAACACTAGCATCACCAGCGATGCACACCTCGCCGAGGAAACGCTCCTCGGTTTTTAAATACAAAAACGGGACGCCGCCCGTTTTTTTCTCAAATTGATAGCCCCAGACCAACCCACCTTTGCTCACAGGCTCATCGAAGTTTCGGCACAGGAGACAATCATACCAGACAAGAGCCTGTGGCTACCTGAGTTCATATTTTCTTAAGTACTCATACATCGGGCCGATGGTAAATCCAACAACGGCCGCCCATAAAATTTCTTCGAGCGGGATGCCACTGACCATGAAGGTGCGGATCGCAGAGAATTGCCAGAAGCCGGCGACGGCATCGGGATAGAGTCGCACGAAGAAGATTTGTTCGCTGATGAAGACGAGCATAGCCATGACCAATCCGGTGACAAGCGCGTTGAACAAGAGATCCTGGCGGTCAGCGATGATGTAGATTCCAACGATTAAGCCGCCCAAAATAAGTGCACGGATGGAGGCCATCTCGAAGACGTCGATGAAGAGCAGGGCTATGAACGCCCAAATGCCAAGGACTAGGACAAGGTGAACAAGCCAGTGCATGACCGGGTGGCCGATCTTGATGCGTTGTCCCTTGAGTTTGTGCGCATGTTTGCCGAGGATCGCATGATAGATGACCGCCGAGATGCCAAAGAGGGAGAAGGTAAAGATGAGATCCTCAATGCCAATCCAAATACTTCCGCTTGAGAGCGCCGCGCGGTAATCGTTGGCAACCATGAGCAGAATGCCCGGCGCAACGATAAGACCAACAATGCTCATAATGACTTGTTCGCGACGTGTCGAGTTTGAAAACAACATGAGCGCGAGCCAGACGACAAAGAGAGCGAGTGAGGTGAAGAGAAATGTGGGCATAAAAAAGTTGTGGAGTCGTGGAGTGAGGGAGTGAGGGAGGGAGTGATAAAGTGATAAAGGGAAGAAGGGAAAAAACAATCGTTCGATTCCAACTTTGTCACTCCCTCACTTCCTCACTTTGTCACTCCTTCCATCCCTCACTCCACGACTCAATGAACACAGTATAAAGAATCGGTTGACTTTTTGCTACGTTCGGGCACTGTGGAGTCACTATGTTCACAGGAATCATCAAAGGAAAATTTCCCGTCGTTGCGGTTCATGACAAACCAGGCTTGAAGTCGTTCGATGTTTCGTTATCGCCTGAGCTTGTCGAAGGCCTCGTTCAAGGTGCAAGCGTTGCGATCGACGGCGTGTGTCTCACGGTTGCATCGATCACGGGAACGCACGTTCGTTTCGATGCCATGGAAGAAACGCTTCGCCTCACCACGATCGGTTCGATCGTGGTGAACGACCTCGTCAATGTCGAACGCTCAGCGCGCATGGGCGATGAGATTGGCGGGCACGTGATGAGCGGACATGTCTCGACGATGGCCGAGATCATCGCAATTGATGACAGTGAGAACAACAAGGCGATGACGTTTCAGGTAGAGTCGAAGTGGATGCGTTACATTTTTTCAAAAGGGTTCATCGCCCTGGACGGCGCGAGCCTCACCGTGGTCGACGCAAAAAAGGAAGAGGGAACATTCCAGGTCTGGTTCATTCCAGAGACGTTGAGATTGACGCGCTTTGGAGAGAAACAAGTCGGAGATCGAGTAAACGTTGAAATCGATTCACAGACGCAGGCTGTGGTCAATACGGTCATGAATATATTGCCTGAGCTCGTCGAAGGCGCAAAACCAAATACTCCATGAGCCTGTCGAAGGGATAACGGCATGTCGCCTGTCGCGATAAACGAATTAATTCTTGGATAATTGATCATTCCCCTGAGCGAAGTCTGACTGCGTCAGACGGAATGGAGTGCGCTATAAATCATCGATACCCCTTTGACTCCGGTCGAGCTTCGCTCGGCCTCCGCTCAGGCAGTATGTTAGAAAATACTATGTCCAAACGCATCGCTCTGGTCATCGGTTCGTTCCACAAAAAAGCATGTGAACAAATGGTCGCCGCGGCTCGCGAACAAGCCGCCGCGGACGGCCTTGAGATCGCAGAGGAGGTCTGGGTTCCAGGCTCCATTGAGAAGCCGCTCGCGCTCAAACGACTCTTGATGCGCGACGATATTCATGGCGCTGTTGCTCTTGGTATTATTGAACGAGGACAAACCAAGCATGGTCTTGTCATGGGCATCGTCGTCACCGATGCCATTATCAAGCTTCAGCTCGAGTTTATGAAACCCATTGGTTTGGGTATTTTGGGTCCAGAAATTTTGCCCGAACAAATTGCTCCACGCCTTGAGGGTTATGCAAAGGCGGCCGTTGCCGCTGTTGGCAAGATGCTCTAAGAAACGTTGAAAGCATTGATCCACGTCAGGCGTCACGATGCCTTTGGCCTGTTTGCCGGATCGTCATGAGGATGAGGTGTTTTTTTGCTTTTTTATGAATGTTCGGGATTGATACAATTCAATCAAGGTTAAAAACGCGGCAAGAATAGTCGGGCCGATGATCGCTCCAATGGCACCATACGTCTGAAGTCCGCCAAGGACAGATAGCAAGATAAGGAAGACATGCATGTTTGTTGTTCCTTTGATGAGCAATGGGCCGATCACGTTGTCGGCGAGACCCACAAAGACGACCGACCAGATGAGCAGACCAATACCAGCGCCTTGTGCGCCTATAAAAAAAAGATACGCAATCGCCGGGATAAGCACGATGGCCGTGCCAACAAACGGGATCAGGGCGGCCACCATCGTGACGGCTCCCCAAATGAGCGCACCTGGCACGCCAAAGATGGTCATGCCAACGCCCGCGAGTGTACCTTGAATAATCGCAAGCAAGAGGACACCAAAGACGACGGATCGAACCGTGGAGATCATTTTATGAAGAAGCTCATTGTCGAGATGGTCTTGAAAGGGAGAGAGTTCGATCAGTGTCTTGGCAAGTTTGTCGCGATCGATCATTAAGTAATACAGTGCGAGAAAATAAAGAAAGGCGTTGAGAAGGAATCCGGTTGTACTTGCAAACAGTGCTCCGATGTTATCGAACGCCCAAGTACCGATGGCACTACGCACTTCATTGAGATCATAAGAAAGCAAGTACGACTGGACACTCTGTGGAAACAATGAAACCAGAGGGGTCATTAACGAACGTACGCCATCGACCCAGCCTTGGTCGATCAGGGATTGTGTGATGAGGTCGCGTGCCTGGTTTGCCATAACGAAAAGCAGGACAATCATCGGAACAAAGACGAGTGCGATCACGCCAAGCGCCATGATGGCCGCGCTCACGTGGGCATGTTTGAGCAAGCTATTGAGCCGACGCTCAAGCGGGGAAAGGACGACTACGGTGATTGCGGCGGTCATCAGTACCAGGGCATAGGGCTGAATGATCGACCAAAAGAGGTAGACCACGAAGCCCGCGACCGCAAGGAAGAACCATCGTTCCAGGCTTGGTGTTTGATGAGGATGTTGCATAGTCCTTTGATTGTATCACGAATCATTGACGAGAACCGCACGATCTCATAAGATTTTCAACGTATGAACGGAGGTGTTCATGTATGTTCAGTCGCTTCATACCTACCCGGTGAAATCATTTGGCGGCACGTCTGCCTCCATGGTCGAGGTCACGCCAACAGGGTTCGCCTTTGACCGCCAGTGGATGGTTGTTGAAGCCCAGAGCCACATCTTTGTGAGTCAGCGAAAAGATCCGGCGCTTGCGCGTTTCACGGCGTATGTCAAAGCTGGAAATCTGATCATCAGGTATGATGATGCAACTGTCGTGCAAAATCCCCTGAACAGCTCATCGTGTACAACCTTTCCCGTGCAGGTGCATTCCACCTGGCAACTCGGCGTTGATCAAGGCGATCACGTTGCCAAGATTCTGAGTGAGATCATTGGCCGCCCAGTGCGCCTTGTAAAGAAAGCCCCAATCTTTGACCGTTCAAGTCTCGAACGTACAGGCCTGATCGAAGTCGCCTTCGCAGACGGCTTCCCAATCTTGCTCACATCCGTGGATTCGCTCAACGAGTTAAACAGTCGACTCGAAACGCCGATTCCCATGAGTCGTTTTCGACCCAACATTGTGCTTGCGGATCTCGGCGTCGCGTTCGTTGAAGATTTCTTCGGCGACTTTCGTCTGGGCGACGTGAAGATGCAGGGTCGCACCCGTTGCACACGTTGCGCGATTACGACCACGGATCAGACAACGGGTGCACGCTCGGCAGAACCGCTTCGAACACTCATGAGCTACCGCGTCTTTTCTGGATCCAAGCACCCCTGCTTTGGCCTGAACGTCGATCATCTCGAAACGGGCTGGGTGCACGTTGGAGATACACTCGAGATCACAGAGCATGACATCCGCATGAAACATCGCGAAATAGCCTAATCGTTTGCTCAATGGCAGACGATTTTTTGTTTGCTATGTTGAACAAAAAAGACTCATCACATGGATGAGTTTTTTTGGTGATCTACTCTATTGGGCATTGGAACACTTTGATCCAACAAATCAAGCAATGGTCAGAGACATTGCCGCATATTTTCGGAGAGCGGACGCTTGGTCTTTCAATATAGTCAAAGATAACCTGATCTCGCACAAAAAGCCTGATTTCGTGATCAAAACAAATTGTTGACACAGGCGTACCGTGTGTTAAGCTTTATTTACACTCTTAACAAAGGATTCACAAGTGCAAACTTCAATTTCATCCGAGCAACAAGCCGCCCCACGTCGAAGCCGAATCAAAGACGATTCCACCTTCAAGCTCATCAACAGCCTCGACCTGGCCATGGTCAAGCGCAAGCTCATGGATCCAACGGAGGGCAAGGACTGGACGCAGGAGAAGGTCGACGCGGTCGAGGTGCGCTACAAGCGCTACCTCTACATGACCACCATCGATGTGAGTCACCAAGTGGTACCGACCCGCGACGTGGACGCCTTCTGGCACCAGCATATCCTGGACACCAGGGCCTACGCCAGCGACTGCATGCGGGTCTTCGGAGAGTTCCTCCACCACTTCCCCTACCTCGGGATGCGAGGAGAAGAGGATCTCAGGTTGCTCGAACAGTCCTTCGCGCAGACCTGCGTCCTCTACCACCGTCTCTTCGGCGAGGAGTACGAGGGTGACGCGGTCGAATGCGGCAAGGGAGCCTGCGCCAAGTGCGGATCCGGATACTGCTCCTCCTAGCTGCGCAAGCAACACATCACGTCCCGCCCAGCACTCGTCTAGGTGGGATTTTTTTAAGCCATATGATCATACCCATTTCCACCAGCGTAGAAATTTTTTCATATCGTTCAAAAAACGGAATCATCGAGGCTTGGCGAGTGATAAATCAAGTATCTCCTCCTCTCGCGTGTCTTCTTTTTTGTCGTGGTGGAACGGGAGCTTTTGGAGCAATTGACGAACGTATTGTCAATTCCGTATTGGCCCCTCTCGCACAGCTCGGATTTGTTGTCTACGGGACACAGTATTCCGGCGGCCCACACTCACAAGGGCATGATGAATATGGAGGTTCCGATATCGAAGATATTTTTGCTCTTTACGATGAAATGAAAAAACGGGAAGAAAAAAACGTCATCATAAAAATGGGCCTGCTTGGGTTCTCTCGTGGCGGAATGAGCGGCTGCCTGGCATTACGAAAGGGACTTCCAGCAAAGCGCGCGGCATTTGTGAGCGGTCTCTTCGATTTGGTTTCTTTTGCCAATGAGCGACCCGATGTGGTGGAGCTATGGAAATCTCATAACATGTTTGAGATATCCCAGGAATCACTAAAGCAACGCAGCGCTGTTTATTTTTCGCAGGACATGCCGAACATTCCCTATCTCTTTTTGCATAGTAAAAAAGACACGAGAGTGTCAGTAGCGCAATCAATAAAGATGGGTGAATTATTGAAATCACAAAGTATTGTTAACCTGTTTGAAGGTGATGACCATGGACTTATTGACCACGCCAGAGAGCGCAATGAATTGCTTTGTGAATGGTTTCGCATGTTACAACATTGAACGTATGTCTGAAAAAAATTCTGAAAGACGTGAGCAACCCGAAGTATTTTTTGTAAGAGATGCTGATGCAAAAGATTTGGAATCAGTCGCCCGCATTCAATATGATTCATGGGTGGATACATATTCGAGTGAAGCAACAGGGGTGAATGAAGACGACATTCAGCGGCATTTGGGTTCATTGGTAGATTCAACAATGGAATGGAGACGTTTGTTTGAATCTGCGAAGAAGGAGACGGATAAAATATTTGTGATAGATGAACATGGACAAGTTGTCGGTTTTTGTCACGCAAAGAAATTTCTCAAAGAAAATCGCATCGTTGCCTTGCATATTGATCCTAAACGTCACGGAATCGGAGCGGGAACGCGCATCTTTCAACGCGTCCTGAAATGGTTTGGAGACGAGAAAGATGTTTCCCTTGGAGTCGTCGCCACAAACCAAAGAGCGATTGCATTTTATCAAAAGTTCGGGTTTGAAAAGGACGATGAAGGTTCGAATCTTGTCGTGAACGGAAAAGAGGTACCGACGATACGCATGGTGTGTAAAGCTGGATGAAGAGCACGTTTTGTTTTCCCTAGGAACATCCGAATCATCGCACTGTCTGCGACCGTGATCGACATTCGCGAACTCGGGCATTGTGTTGAGATGTGATATGTTCGATCGGAGATTTTGCTCGCCTTGAGACCAGCTCCAGCCGTGTTAAGTGTCGAACTCCACGTCCAAGACGTAGAATGAGCAGAAGAACCTCCTATCTGATCTCGAGAGGAAGTCCGTGGTCGTTGTGTAGGTCTGGGGCATGACCACCCACAAGATGGTCAGGGGTGTGTACCTGCTCGGCAACGTCCACGCCCGCACCTCGAGCGTCGGTTCGCACGGCAATCAAGTCTTCGTCGGCGACTTCGACGGGGACGGTCTCAACGTCAACAACGGTAACGATGGTGACCCCACGGGGAGATTTCACGTTGTCGCCACGGGCTCCTCCTCCAGGGGC
>CAYJWY010000035.1:6172-8769 GCA_964374035.1 uncultured Gammaproteobacteria bacterium | reverse complement strand
AAATCAGCCGAGGCAGGGCGAATCCATTCCCCCAGACAAATTGTTTCGCCCTGCCTCGTCCGCATTAGTAGTTTTAATCATTTGGATTTTGCTCGAAATAGTTTCGAACTTCGTCCAAAAAACACCGCCAAATTGCATTTTTTGCGAAATCATAAGAAGTTGCCTCGGCGCGCTGCGCCTCGGCATGGTATTTCCACTCTATAACCCAATTATTTTGACGGGGAACGAAAGCGTCCGCTCGGTAATGCGGAGGTTCGAACCAATTTTTTTGAGGAGCTAATGAACATTTAAAGTTGGCTTTTGCCCCTGTCTGAGCGCCATTCTGTTTCTATTCTTGGCGCGAACATTGCCCAAAAAATCATCGCCCGAATCCCATCAAACAAATTTCGCACCGTGATTGCTGTGCTTCTACTCGCGGTCGGCATCAAACTTATCATCTGGCCGTGGTAAAATAAAAGTCGGTAGTCGGACCTGACCCCATTATGAACGAACAGGAAAATTCACCATTGATATCATTCAGAGGTTTTTGACTATAATTCAGGATCTTTGTATGCTCAAATTAACGCTGAATGGTTTAGTGTTACGGAAAGAAGGAGTGTGCGATGCAGAAGTTGGTACGAATGCTTTGGCGGTTGGGTGTTTCTCAATCACCATCTCCGCGTGCGGCGACGAAATCATAGCGCCCACGAAAACCATCCACAACAACCGTGATGTGCCACAACACTTCACGATGATGCTCGAGATTACACTCGAGCGGACGCAGACGAACGAAATCGGAGGTCGCCTGCAGGGCCACCTCGTGTTCGACGAGATCCTGCAGACGCTCGCACGCGAAGCGTTCGAGTCCGGTGAATTCGGGAACGATCCCACGGAGTTCAATCTCTTGACCGAGATCACCCACGGAAAGAAGGATATCGGTCTGGCTGGATTCACCATCATGGCAGGAGAAAGCGTTTCGACGACGAATGCGAAGGGTTACTTTGCCTTGCCTGTGGCGCAATCCATGACGTCACTCGACGTCATGTACGAGGATGTGAACAACGGGGACGAGGTGCGTGTTCGCGGGATCGAAATTCCAGAGGATCTCATCGGCACGAACCGGATCGTGGTGCCGCTCGAATTCGATCATCGTTTTGCGCACGGACACTCATTGCATGACCACGCGCGGGATTACGAGAATGTGGGAGAGCTCGAGCAATCGCTTGAGGCCAACATGTCTACAAATGATCTCCGGTGTTGTAAGTGCAACGGCTGGTGGAACATTGACGGCGGACGCGCTGGAAGTGATTGTTTCCGGGCGCTTGCAAGAGGCTTCGGTTCGTGCTGGGCCGAGTCCATGAATCTGGATCGCATCTTCGGTGGACGTTATTGCAATGGGGCACGCAACTGCTCGATGTACATCGGGCATGGGTGGAACGACAACCACACGCACGGGAGTTCCTCGTGGCAGTGCCGGTAGACCGCATGGCATAGGCCAGTTCGACCACTAACAGCCAGCGTGAAGAGCTTCCAACTTCACGTTGGCTGTCCATCTTACTAGTAAATACGAACATGTGTACCAGATATTTTTTCAACTTTTCGTGCTATTTGTTGCGATGTCCGTGATTGTGGGACAGTATCGGATTTTTGAGTTGGTGTTAAGGCGTTTTGGTGTATTTAAAAATATACGGATGTGGACAATAGGTGTGCTAATTTTGGCCATCCTCGCACAAGCGGCTCTCTTTATATACAACTGGGATCGGGCGATGGCTTAATAAAGATGTATATATGCCACAAATTCTTTATAATGGGGTCAAAAGTCTAGAAAGTGAGCCGTCTAAAAGTCGTCTTTGAATCCAACTTCTGGACATCCTCTCCGCCTTCACGATTGTTAAAAAGAATTCAGCAGTGGACCATTTTGTTAAGACTATGCATCAAGAACAGCTCATTGAAAAAACTGCTCGATTCGTTCAACACACTCTCGCTGGCGCCGAGGGCGGTCACGACTGGTGGCACATCCTGCGTGTTTGGAATAACGCGAAGCTCATTGCAAAGGACGAATCCGTCGATCAACTCGTTGTCGAGCTTGGTGCGCTCTTGCACGATATCGCTGACTCGAAATTTCACGATGGTGATGAAACGATTGGGCCGCGACTTGCGACGGAGTTTTTACAGAGCGAAGGAGTCGACGCGCAAGTCATCGACCATGTCGTTGCGATCATTGAGAACATTTCTTTCAAAGGCGGCAAACACGAACGTACATTCGACTCGCTGGAGTTGCGTGTGTGCATGGACGCGGATCGGCTCGATGCGCTTGGCGCGATTGGTATTGCGCGTGCGTTCACCTACGGCGGACACAAGGGGCGCGAGATGTACAACCCAAACGTTCCGCCGAAGCTCGGCATGACGAAGGAAGAATATAAGACGAACATTGGACACACGGTGAATCATTTTTACGAGAAGCTGTTGCTGTTGAAAGATTCGATGCATACCGACACAGGCAAGCAGATCGCCCAGGATCGACATGTCTTTATGCAAACGTATCTCGAGGAATTTTTTGCGGAGTGGGAGGGGGAGCGATAGAAAGAAAAATCACTCGACCAAGGTCGTGTGATCAT
>CAYJWY010000035.1:0-6072 GCA_964374035.1 uncultured Gammaproteobacteria bacterium | reverse complement strand
GCTGTTTTTCTCAAATTGTCGATGTTCCTGTAAGCTCTCCAGGTATGGATCCTCGAGACGAGATTAAACAAAAGACGGACCTGGCTGAACTCATTGGCGAGTATCTTACGTTAAAACCGTCTGGAACGGACAGCTTCAAGGGTTTGTGTCCATTTCATAACGAGAAGACGCCGTCGTTTCATGTTTCGAGCGATCGGCAGATTTTTCATTGTTTTGGGTGCGGCGAGGGTGGGGATTGCTTCAGTTTCGTGATGAAGATGGAGGGGATGGATTTTCCTGAGGCGTTGAATCACCTTGGGAAAAAGTTGGGAATTGAGATCAAGCGTTTTTCGTCCAAGGAAGGAAATGAGCGATCTCGGTTGATTGCGATCAATGAACTTGCATCCAAGTTTTTTCATAAGGTGTTGATCGACTCGTCAAAGGCGGCTCACGCGCGGGCGTATGTCGAATCTCGGGGGATCACAAAAGAGCTGATTGTGAAATTCGAGCTTGGCTATGCGCCCGACGACTGGTCCACGCTCGTCGACTTTTTGCGTACGCGCGCGTTTTCCGAAATGGAGATTGTGCAGGCAGGCTTGGCGCTTCGCAAAAAATCCGGCTCTGGCTTGATTGATCGTTTCCGTCATCGCGTCATGATTCCGCTCAAGGATCAGCACGGCAACGTGGTTGGATTCACGGGGCGATCCATGGGCGATGAGATGCCCAAGTACATGAACTCGCCGGAGACGCCGATTTATCACAAAGGACAGTTGATGTACGGACTTGATCTTGCCAAGTCGTCGATCAAACGCGACGGCCGCGTGGTGATCGTCGAAGGCAACCTCGATGTCGTTGCATCACACAAAGCTGGAGTCGAATCGGTCGTCGCGAGTTCAGGAACGGCGCTCTCGGAAGATCAGTTGAAACTTCTGGCGCGTTACACGAAGACGATCGTGTTTGCGTTCGATCAAGATGCGGCGGGATTGAAAGCGGCGCGTAGAGGGATCGCGGCCGCACGCGCGCTTGCGTTTGATGTGCGCGCGGCGATTCTTCCGGGCGGTGTCAAGGATCCCGACGAGCTTGTGCAGTCGTGTCCGGAAGGTTGGGTTCGCGTCACGACCGAGTCGGTGCCTATCATGCAATTTTTGATCGAGCGCGTAACACGGGGACGAGACTTGTCACGCATCGACGACAAGCGGGCGGTATCAACAGAGCTCTTGCCTGCGCTCGCGGAGATGCGCGACGTTGTTGAACGCGAACACTGGCTTCAGGTTGTTGCGGATATTTTGTCTGTGGATAGTTCAATCTTGCGAACCTCGATCCGTCCCGTCCAGCCCGTGGTTTCCACCTCTGCTAAAGCTTCGGTGGACAGGTCGACCGGAAAGCCGGCGACGACACAACCACAGAAGCACATAGTGCTTTCAAAAGAAGACACAGCTTTTCTGCTGATTTTGGGCTTATTCGTGAACGATCCCTCGGTTTATTCTCCGTTTTTCGACCAACTCTCCGAGAAATCCACAGGCGACGAGACGGCGCGGTCTCTTTACACGTTTGTCAAATCCACGTATGATCCGAGCGTTAACCTAGCACAAAAAACTTTTTTTGAGCGCCTTCGATCCGTCCTTGAACGCGAGACATCGCGCGAAGATCTTTTGCATCTTCTCGACAAATCGTCACTCCTCGCCCAAACGACGTTTCAAGAATTGTCGCCAACAAACGTGCAGGAACAATTGAAGAATTTGTTACAGCTTATGCAGTCTCGTTCCTCCATCGCATTGCGTAGCGCGTTGGCTGCGAAATTACGTCAGGCAGAAGCCCTAGGCGACCACGCGCGCGTCGATGGGCTCATGCAAGAACTTAAAGAACTGTCATGAAAAAAGCGAAGAAAAAAATTTCAAAGACGATAACCAAACCGGCAAAGCCGAAGGTTGTCAAAGTCAAAATTAGTCCACGCAGTAAGTTTCATGATAAAAAGTTGTCTTCGGTTCGCAGAACGCTCTCCAAACAAAAAGTGGTCGATGAGCGAAAAGAACGCTACAAACGCGCGGAACCACCGACGATTGAAGAACTTAATCGCTTGATTGAAAAAGGAAAGCTTCGGGGATATCTGACCGAGAACGAGGTCTTGTTTGCGTTTAGTGAAGTCGAAGACTACCTAGAATTATTCGAGGAATTTTTAGAGCGACTCGACAAGGTGGGTGTGCACTTCGTTGAAATGAAAGAGGGAATTCTCGGTCAGGAAAAGGATCGAGGCGATGTGTACGACAAGATTCGTGTCTCACATGAGAAAGGAAAAGGTGCCGCGGTGCCTGAGCTCACGCAAGATTCCATTCAGATGTATCTGCGCGAAATTGGAAAGATTCCTCTTTTGAATGGTGAACAGGAAGTCGCGCTTGCAAAACGCAAAGAGCGCAACGAGCAAGAAGCGGAACGACGCCTCATCGAAGCAAACTTGCGTCTGGTGGTTTCTATCGCAAAGAAGTTCGTCGGCAAACAAATGTCGTTGCTCGACCTCATTCAAGAAGGAAACATCGGACTCTTCCGCGCGGTGAAGAAGTTTGAATATCGCAAAGGCTACAAGTTTTCCACCTACGCAACCTGGTGGATTCGCCAGGCAATCACGCGCGCACTTGCGGATCAATCGCGCACGATTCGTATTCCGGTGCACATGGTTGAGACGATCAACCGCTTCACCCAGATTGAACGACGTCTCATTCAAGACCTTGGTCGCGAACCGTTGCCAGAAGAAATCGCGGCAGAAATGGGCGAGACGGTCGACAAGGTTCGCCACATCCGCAAGATTTCACAGGACACGGTGTCGCTCGAGACTTCGGTCGGTGACGATGACGAGGACTCGAAGCTTGAGGACTTCATCGAAGATACAAAGACGATTTCTCCAGATCGCACGGCGGCGCGCGAGTTACTCCGCGACTATGTGAAGGTTGCGATGGAAGGACTCACGCCCCGCGAACAGAAGATTCTCGAAATGCGATTCGGACTTACGGATGGTGTCTCGCACACGCTGGAAGAAGTTGGACGAGAGTTCGACGTCACGCGCGAACGAATTCGACAGATTGAAGCGAAGGCGCTGGAGAAGATTCAGCAGAGTAGTTTGATTGATAAGTTGAGAGATTACTAGAGTGTAGGGAGGTAGGGAAGTGACAAAGTGATAAAGTGACAAAGTTGGGAGTGATAGAGCTAAACTTTATCACTTTATCACCTTGTCACTTTTTTATTTGGATTTTGTAAACCACGTCGCTCGCGAGCGACGTGGTAAAGAAAAGACCGCTCCTCGATGAGGGGCGGTGAGTATGAAATGACTAGCCGTCCACGCGCCAGTTCACCGTCTCGCCCGCCATGAAGGGCACAACGGAGTGTTGATGGTTGCGGTACATGGGCGGGATTTGCCACGGCTCTCGTTTGAGAGAGGTGTGTCCCTCGTTGAGCGGCAGACCGTAGAACTTAGCGCCGTACTCGCTCACGAATGGTTCGAGGCGATCGAGCGCATTGTTGCATTCGAAGAAGTCGGCGAGCAGGGGGAGGCAGTGCGGGGCCGTGAAACAGCCGGCGCAACCTTCCGCGCATTCCTTCGTCGTAACGTCGTGCGGCGCGCTGTCACTGCCGAAGAAGAAGCGAGGATGGCCGGAGAGGACGACCCTTTGCAGAGCCGCGAGATCGCTTGGGGTTTTGGGCGTGGGGAGACAGTGGTGATGCGGATAGATCTTTGTACCCACAACGCCGTCGTGGTTGATGAGCAGATGGTGAGCCGTTACCGTGGCGGCAACGTGATCATCACACCGCTTTACATAGTTGACCATCTCCTTGCACGTGACGTGTTCGACAACGATCTTGAGATTGGGATGTCTCTTGTGCATGAAGTCGAGCACCTCGATGAACAAGCGTTCACGATCCATAGAGAAGCCGCTATGCACCTCGGCGTGAATGAGCAGAGGCAGTCCACACACTTCGATTTCGTCGAGACACGCATGGAAGGCGGGGACGAGGAAATTGCGGATGCCCCAGGCCGAGTTCGTGGTCGCGCCCAGCGGGTAGAGTTTCACCGCCTTGATCGCGGGAGTGGCCACGCGGATCATTTCGGGCGTGGTGCGCTCGGTGAGCGAGATCGTCATGAGCGGCTCGAAGTCCGTGAGCGCGTCGTGAACGAGGCGGTCCCGAATATCATGCCTGTAGTCTTGCGCGTGCCTAAGCGTCATCACCGGTCCGTCCGCGACTTCGCAGTCGGAATTGGGCGGCAGTTTGATATTGGGCATGATGATCGCGCGAGCGAACACGCGAGCCGTGTACGGCACAACGAGATTCATCAGTTGTCCACTTCGCACATGGACGTGGAAATCATCCGGACGACGAATGGTCAGTTGACTCATGGGGATTTCTCCTTGTACCGATTGTGCACCGCGCGAATTGTCCGCTGAACATTCCAGGGACGCAAGAAGGCTATGGAACCCAGCATATTCATGCCCCCTCTTTTTTATGATCTGAGACCTCTGAAAAATGGATAGATTTCGTTGAACGGGCGAAGGACCGTGAGACGAAAGATCGCCGTTTTTCAGAGGTCTCATCTGTTTGTCGTGCAACGTTTAGACTATACTGGAGATATACTTCATGCAAGGTCGAAGTAATCATGGTCCATTATGATCGATAATGAAACGGAGGTGGTCGCCTATGCACAAAAAGACCCAGAGGCATTTGGGAGGTTGTACGATACGTACTACCAGCCCATCTTTGGGTTCATGTATAACCGATGCCATAACGTGGAGGTTGCCAAGGATTTGACCAGCGAGACGTTTTTCCAGGCGCTCAAGAATTTACATCGCTACAAACCGCAAGTAGGTGCTTCGTTTAAGTCCTGGCTGTTTGCGATCGCGGTTGCACAGATGGGAAATTACTTCCGTGGGCGCAAGCGCATGTTTGAAGTGACAACCGAAGAAGCGCCGGAGATTGTTGCTCGCGAGGATTTTCAACCGGACATTGCCTATCGCATGGGCGAAGATGCGCAGGAGTTGAAAGGACAGATCGATCTCGTGATGCGGTTTTTGAAACAGCTCAATCAAAAACAGCAAGACATTCTCACGCTTCGATTCTTTTCCAAACTGTCGATTCCCGAAATCGCGATAGCGCTTCACATGAAAGATGGAACCATCAAATCACATATTCATCGTGCGCTTAAAAAATTACAGGTTTTGATGTTGCACAATCAGATGGAAGTCGTAGAGGCGTGGAGTGACGGAGTCGTGAAGTTTAAACACGGCGTCCCGCTCCACCACTCCAAGACTCCACCACTCCAAGACTCTACGAATCACTATGTCCGAGAAACCGTTCAACATTGAAGAACTGCTCGAGCAGATTGGCTCCTCGGAACTTCCGGGAGATGTTGTGCATCGTTACGAACTTCGTCGAACACTTCTGTCTTCGCGTTATTTTGATTCAACCACGCATCGCGACGCAATGCGAAGTCGCTTCCTGGCCTACACGGTTCCGTTGTTCGCCGGAACGGTTCTCGTCGTCGTCTTCGCGGTCGCCGGCACTGCGATGCTCGAGCTCGATGCGACAGCAGAACCCCATCCAACCATCGACACCTCGCGCATCATGTCGGCGGCACATCTTTCAGAAATTACGTATGTTTCCGCTCAACAGCCCTTCGCGCGCGTGGACGTCGCCGAGTACATCGACACAAGCACGCCACCCATTCCATTGCGCGACACTCTGCGTTTTGTCCCCATGAACGCGATGCTGACTTCGTCTGTTCAATAAACCACCATCGGGTGGTTTTGTGGTAGTACGATAACTATAGAACCCACAGCGAGTTTCCATTCGTCATTCTGAGTGCACCAGAATGATCTCTGGATTTTATCAACGTCTTCGTCACAAGAGATCCTTCGGATGCACTCAGGATGACAGACAACAACGAGTTCCCATTCGTCATCCTGAGTGCACCAGAATGATCTCTGGATTTTATCAACGTCTTCGTCACAAGAGATCCTTCGGATGCACTCAGGATGACAGACAACAACGAGTTCCCATTCGTCATCCTGAGTGCACCAGAATGATCTCTGGATTTTATCAACGTCTTCG
>CAYJWY010000034.1:0-9284 GCA_964374035.1 uncultured Gammaproteobacteria bacterium | reverse complement strand
TGATGAAATCCAGAGATCCTTCTGGTGCACTCAGAATGACGAATGGAAACTCGCTGTTGTCTGTCATCCTGAGTGCATCCGAAGGATCTCTTGTGACGAAGACGTTGATGAAATCGAGAGATCCTTCTGGCGCACTCAGGATGACGAATGGAAACTCGCTATGGGTTCATAGGACTCTATTCTAACATATCATGGCAAATACTTCCTCAGGGCTTTTCGACACGCAACGTGTGCGGGACAGAGTTCCTTCACCGCCTTCCAAAACGCACGCGAATGGTTCATGTGTGAGAGATGGCAAAGCTCGTGGGCGATGATGTAGTGGGCAAGCGACAAGGGCAGTAAAGACAGCTTGTAGTTGAGGGCGATCGTTCCGGCACTTGAGCAACTTCCCCACTGCGATCTGAACGATTTGAACGTAAACGTGCGAACGCCGAACTCTGTGGGAAGTGTGTTGAGATACGTGATAACAAGGTCGCGAGAATTGCGTTTGACGAGTTGCGCGGGAACGCCTTTGTGTGTGAGTGATGTACGGGGTAACTGTTGCTTGCGACGCTGAATCTGCTGTTCGATCCATTCGCGATGCTTTTCAATAAATTGATGAATCTGATGTTCGCTTGGCGCTCGACGAGCCGGAACCACGACCTCGCAACGACCATCCTCGCGGACAACGAGACGTACACGTTTTGCTTTGATACTTGGTCGAATCGAGATGGTCATAGTGAAACACAAGTATAGCGTGATCTTGCCAATGATCCCAAACACTGCTAGAATAAACTGTCGGTAAATGAAGACAGGAGACACATCATGTTGCTTCGACATTCGTATTTTGGAGCCGAGACTGGCTACATCTCCATAGACAATGTATCCGACTATCCCGTGGCATTCCTTGTCTACGGAAAAAACGAAGCAAGGAACATTCTCAGCGAACATGCCCACGAGGATCCAAACACGGCTCTGGCACTCTGCAGTCTGAGGAATTCCAATCTTCCCGAGCAGGCGTGCAAGCCCACCGTCGAGCTGAACGGGAAATTCGTCGTACTGCTTAATATGATGGCATTGTACGCAGGGCAGTTCTCACAACGAAGGATGGCCGCTTCCTTTGTGAGCATGACCGCAACGATCTGCTCGATTTTCACCTCGAGGATCCCTGCGGTACATGATGCACTCATCGGGTACGTCGACGACAAGCGACGACATCACATCATCGTCTTCTTCTCCAAACAACAGGGTCAAAAACTCCTGCATTCCTTGCAAGCATGGATCACCACCTACGACCATGAGCGTATTAAGGAATGTATCGACATCTCGACCCTGCCCGAACACACACAGCGAAAGCCTATTACGATCGACGGGTCGCTGGCCGAGTGCCTCAACTGGGGCTATATGCTCAAAATGCATTTCGAAAATGCATCGCTCAACTAAGACTCACGCATCCACGGATGCGTTTTTTTGTGGACAAAAAATACGAAACACAATAAACCGAGGCGTCCAACACGATGGTCACTGGACAGCATTCACGACTTTCGTTATACTCCCTCGCGTAATCCGATCTCCCCCAACCTATACGTATGTCTAAATCTTGCATTGTAAACGGCAAAACAACCACCACCGGCATGAACGTTTCGCACTCGAAGCGACATGTCAAGCGCATGGTCAAGGCGAATCTTTTGAAAAAGCGCCTCATGAACCCTGCCACAGGCCGCATCGTCACCGTAGTCGTGTCTGCCCGAGGTCTTCGCACCCTCAAAAAGTGGGATCGCGAAGGGAAGCCTTACGATCTTGTCAAAATGAAAAACGCGGAAGCGCTTACGTAAAACACCCTCGACCGAAAGGTCAGAGGGTGTTTTCTATTTCGACGACGAGTTGCTCGATGCCTTGACCATCGACCGCGCTAAGCCAAAGGTGTTTCGTCTCCACAAACTGCCGAACGAGACGTTGCTTTGCGGCCTTGCTCGCTCGATCCGATTTGTTGAACACAAGTACCCGAGAAATCTTCTCCGCCCCGATTCGACCTAGAATGTCCTCTACAACCTGGATATGCTCGAGGACGCGCGAGTCCGACCCGTCCGCGACATGGATAAGCAAATCCGCCTCGATAGTTTCCGACAGCGTTGAAGCAAACGCATTGAGTAGCTCAGGCGGCAACTGCTTGATAAACCCGATCGTGTCAGAAACGAGAACGAGCTGTTGTTTGCCAGGCAGATACAACTGGCCAACGCGCGTATCAAGCGTGGCGAACAAAACGTCGGCCGCGTATTCCTTTCGACCCGTGAGTGCGTTCAACAGCGTCGTCTTGCCTGCGTTCGTATACCCCACAATCGCCACCGTCTTCAAGTGCTTTCGTCGACGACCTTCCCGCTGGAGACTGCGACCTCGTTCATACATCAGAAGCTTCTCCTTCACCTTTCGCTCCTTCTCCTTCAAGTGTCGCTTCATGCGCTCACTATTCGTCTCCCCGATTCCCACCGAGCCGATTCCCCCACCCTGGCGCGAAAGCTCCATGCCCATCCCGAAGATACGCGGACCCATGTGACGGATACTGGCGAGTTCGATCTCAAGTCGAGCCTCGGTGGTCTTCGCATGCTTGGCGAAAATTTTCAAAATCAAATCAATCCGATCCCAGACTTGGACCTTGTGCGGTCGAAGCGCTTCCGCGATCACGTAAAGCTGACGAGGCTTGAGCTCCGCGTTAATGACCACGATGGTTGCTCCAAGCTCCTTGGCCTCCTCACCCAAGGTCTCGACCTTGCCCGTGCCCAGATAGGTCTTGGGATGCGGCGCAAATCGTTTCTGCCACTGCTTCACGATAACGAGCCCGCCGTAGGTATTTACGAGTTCCTCGAGTTCATCCATGCGAACGAGGGCCTCAGACTTTGAGGTGCGTGGGTGAACGAGGTCGATGAGGATGGCGCGCTGCTTCTGGTTCGACATGTATCTCTATCATAACAAACAAACCACGCACTAAAAAGGCCGTAGTAAAGGGAATTACTGTCGTAATCCATTGACAAAAGGCCCAAAAAGTGGTATATTTATAGACGCAAACGAGGGCAATTCCGCCCAGACTCAGACTGATCAAGGAGAATCCGATGCGTACTCTCGCCCTCGCCGCCACACTGGTTCTGTCCGCCTTCACCGCATGCGACAAGGAGGACAAGGCCCCCTTGAAGAACGGAACGATCCTGACCTGGAAGGAAAACGGCCATCTGACCGTGCCGTTCATTCCGGACAATCCGTCGGGGTTGTGCTACGGTCTGTACGGGGCCAGTCTGACTGTGGTGCACACGTTCTCCGAGACGGGAAACACCCACTGCAAGTACACCCCACCCAAGGAGGCACCGGTGTTCTATCCCGCTCATCCCGGTACGACAAACCCCTGTCGTGAGGGGGTGACGGTGTGGTTCTCCGCCGAACGCATCAAAAAACTAATTTCCGAGTAATCCTGATCTTCACATCGGCGGCGTCCCGCCCCTCAACCCCTGACCCCAACCTGCCCCGCGAAAGGACAAGAGCCCCGCTCACGTCGTCGCGGGGTTTTTGTTTTCCTTTCAACCAAAGTGAATCAACACATCCGCCAAAAACGAAGGCGAAAATATCGGCGAATGGGGTCCGCCGAATCGGCCACGATTTGGCGGCGGGGCCACGTTCGCCGATATTTTCGCCTTCGATTTTGGCGCGCCACGCAATCAAAAAACCCACTCATGCGAGTGGGCTTCATGCTTGTTCAGATTAAAGAACCGAGTCCTTCACCTGCTTTGCAACGCGGAACTTTACAACCGTCTTTGCGGGAATCGAGATGGATTCGCCGGTCATTGGGTTGCGGCCCTGTCGAGCGGCGCGGTGGCTCTTTACCAACTTTCCAATGCCTGGAAGGGGAAATTCGCCGTTCTGGCGGACTTCTCGGTACGCGAGCTCAACGAACTTGTCCCAGCTGTCGGAGGCGTCTTTCTTGGAGACACCCATCATTTCTGCCATCCCGTTGAGGAACTGGCTCTTAGTGAGTTTTGCCATAGTGTGGAAAACTTAAGTTTTACTGGACAATCTTAGCATGGGTGTCAAATTTTGGGAATATTTGAAGAATCATCATTTTTAGCTTTCCTTAAACCACTCCTTGGCACGAAGCAAATCTTGTTCAATCACTCGAGCCATCTCCTTTTCACCTGGAAAAGGAATGATGTCGCGAAGGCGCTCAAATATCTCAACTTCCAGGTATTTTTCCTTTAATTCAAGCGTTTGGTCGAGGAGATGAACTTCCATTTTCAAATTTGATCCTGTGCGTCCGTCGCTAATGCACACCAGTGCCGGGTAACAAATCGTGTCTACTTTTGCTTCACCCACATACACACCAAGCCCCGGAATAATCGCCCCTTCCTCAACGGCAATATTCGCTGTTGGACAATGCAAGACACTGCCCGCCATTCCTTCCCCGCTAATGACTCGACCTCTGAGGATGAGTGATTTCATAGGTGCATGCGTTTAACAAACTCGATGGCTCTTCGTAAAATCACTTCCATATCTTTGTAACTGGACATTTTTTCAACGCTGGCAAGAGAAACCCACTTTGCCTCCTTCACGTGCTGAGTTTCATCGACGACAAGCACGGCTTGGGATGGAGTTTCAAAAAGAAAATAGTGAATATCTTTGTGGACAAGCGCACCATTCTTTTCAAAACGATCGCGAAACCAAATATCTATTTTACCAAGTGATTCGAGCAGTCGAATCTCCGTGAGTCCAAGTTCTTCAAGGGTCTCTCGTGCGGCGGCTTCTTCCAAATCCTCATGATTTTCGACACGGCCTTTTGGAAACGTCCATTTGTCGTACGAATCTTTCATGATAGCAAACTGAAACCTGCGACCGTCCCTACGGAAGACAATTCCTCCGGCACTCACTTCCCTCACCTCTTTTGCACGCTCCTTACTCGCCGTTGAGTGTCTCGACGTTTGGTGGCGGTGTGTAGGTTCCAAGGAGGATTTGGATGGCTGTATCTTGTTGTGGATCGACATCGTTTTTAAATTGTTCAAATGAATAATCAACAATAATGTCCGGTGTGATTCCTGTTTCGTTAATGCCTCGTCCTTTTGGTGTGTACCATTGCGCGGTAGTAATTTTTACAGCCGATCCATCTGAAAAATTTAAATAATCCTGGACAGAGCCCTTCCCATATGTTTGCGTTCCAACAATGGTCGCATAGCCGTAATCTTGCAAAGCGCCGGCAAAAATTTCCGAAGCCGACGCACTGCCACCGTTGACAAGCACAACCGTCTTGATCCCGTCGAGTCTGGCTTGTTTCACCCCCTTAAAACTTTGTGCTTTTTCGTGTTCTCGCTCAATGACCACTGTTTCATATCCCGTCCATGCGGAAGCAAGATCAACCGCTGTTTTGAGCAGTCCTCCCGGATTGTTGCGCAGATCAATGATCATTCCATCAACATCTTTTTTAAGCGCTTCTTGCATCATCGCGTTAAACAGAGCGATCGTCTCATCGTTGAATGTCGAAACCGAAACGCGCATGAAATTGTTCTCATCGATTTTCCACTTTACCGAATCGACAACAATGTTATCGCGCGTAATCTTGAACGTGATGATTTCTGGTTCGCCTTGTCGTCGTACACTCAATGTGACCACGGTATCCTTTTCTCCGCGAATCATCATTACCGCCTCTTCCACGGTCATGCCGTCTGTTTGCGTTTCATCAATCTTTACGATCAAATCACCGGGTCGTAAACCTGCCTTCTGTGCCGGTGAACCGTCGAGCGGAGCGATGATCACCAACGTTTCCTCTTTGAGTCCGATCTCCGCGCCGATTCCCTGAAACGAGCCGTTCAAATTTGCGAGAAACGATTTTGCTTCTTCGGGATCAAAAAACATGGTGTAGGGATCTCCAGCTCCGGCAAGAATACCTTTCAAGGATCCGTAAAACAATTGCTTGTCTGACACGGGTTGCTTGTAGTAGGACTCTTTTACAAGATTCCACACCTGCCAAAACATGTTGAAGTCAAGATCTTCTTCAAGCGTTGCGGACGAGTCTGCCGTGGCAACCACACGCCCTGCCAAATCAACATCTTGCGCGCGCGAAGTCTGCGCACCTCCAACGGCGTAACCAAGAAAAAACGTGAAAATCACAAACAAGACAGCGAACAGAATCACGGTGGTTTTGGAAAAAGATCTTTTGATAGTCATAGCTGAACCAAGAATACTCGCATTGAGTTCGATCGTCAAAATCGGTATGATTGTTCGGTATGAAGGCTCACTGGCAAAAACTCTTGTTTCTCCTCTTTGTGCTTGGGTTTGCCCTCAGTGCTCCACTTGTCGTGCTTTACACGGCAGGTTTTCGCTATGAATTCAGCGGAAATCGTGTTGTGCGAACAGGCGTGATCTCTGTCACAACCATTCCACGAGGCGCGACGTTATTGATCGATGGCGTTGAAGAACCCACGCGGACACCTGTAGTCATCAATAATATTTTGCCTGGTGCCCACGAAATCACCCTCAAGAAGGACGGGTACATGACTTGGAAAAAATCCCTCAATATCTATAGTCAGTCGACTACATTTGCCGAGAACATTGTTTTGTTTTTCAATGATCCTCTCACGTTTGTTGCGTCCTCAACGCAACCAAGCACGGCCGAATCTGTTCAACGCGAAGAAACAATGTTTCAAGGACGTCGCGTAAAAATCAATGCCGTGCCGGATCGTGTCGTTTTATCGTTTTTGGACGAAGAAAATGTCTCCACAATCATCGCCTACCTCCCTGCGGGGGAATATACCTTTGAACCGTCACCGGCGGATGTCCTGTTTTTGACCGATCGCGATCGAAAACGTTTCATTATTGTTGATCCAAACAACGATCAACCGATTCTTTTAAACACCGTTGGTACACACGCGACGTGGCAAACAAAACGATCACGACTCCTGTTTTCAGACGGATTTGATGTGCAGACCTATGACGTGCCAACGCAGACACGAGAGACACTCACGCGTCTGAGCAATCCAATTGTTGATCTTGCATGGTATCCAAAGGGCGATGTTCTTTTCTATGCGACAAACGTTCGCGTTTACGCCCTTGAGCTGGATCGTCGAGGAGGACCGAATCGCTATGAGCTTGGTGTGCTTGAAAAAATTGAATCTATTGAAATAGATGAACGCGGCGACCTGCTGAGGGTTGTTGGAACACAGGGCGAAAACACAGGGACATTTCAAAGGCGATTACAAAAATAAAAGGAAGCCCGACAAAGCTAGGCTTCTTTTTGTTATTGTTAGAGTTCCACAAACGAACTGTCCCCCACAACCAACCGATGGCCGCTTCTTGGGTGAGTGCGTTTATAGTCTACAATCGTTGCGCCGATCCCGATAATGCTGTTTGCGATGCGCTCGGTTGTATCAATGGTTGCATTGTTGAAAATAATCGAGTGTTCCACTTCTGTTTGATAAATCTTGACGTTGTTGCCAATGGACGTGTACGGACCGATGTAGGATCCGGAGATTTCGCAATTCTCACCAATGACGACAGGTCCACGGATCAAACAATCGTCACCGATCGATGTGCCCTTGCCGATGCTGACCAAACCTTGGATCTGTGCTTCGTCTGGAACCTCGCAGTCGATCGAAAAATCCTCTCGCGTTAAATCGTCCATGATGAGCGCGTTTCCTTCGATGAGTGCATCGGGTGTTCCAGTATCTTTCCACCAGCCCGTAATCTCTTCATGACCGACGCGACCATGGTTCACATACCATGTAATGACATCGGTAATCTCGTATTCCCCTCGCAATGAGGGTATGATCGTTTTATAGGCATCAAAAAATTGTTGATCGAAAAGATAAATTCCCGTGACAGCGAGTGAGGATGGTGGATCTTTGGGTTTCTCAATCGTTCTCTTGAGTTTTCCGTCCGGATGAAACTCGGCAACACCAAAGCGATGCGGATCCTTCACGCGTGAAAGGGCAATCATGCAATCAAGTTGTTCTTCTTGAAAACGATCGACGAACTTCTTGATACTGCCGAGAATAATATTGTCACCAAGAAAAAAGAGAAAGCGTTCACCGCGCAAATGTTCCTCCGCGTTTGCCACCACGTGAGCGAGACCCATGGCTCCGCCGCGCTGTTCGATATACGTGATGGTCGCGCCAAACTCGCTTCCATCACCAAGGCGCTCGGACATGTACTGAATCTCACCGGGATTGACGTTGATGATGATGTCCGTGATCCCCGCATCCACAATCTTTTTGATGGGATACCAAAGCATCGGCTTGTTGGCCATCGGAATAACGTGCTTGTTGTGCGTCCACGTAATGGGACGAAGTCGCGTGGCTCGGCCACCAGCGGCGATAAGGGCTTTCATGTAGGGGGACTTTACGATAAATTCGCCTGAAACGTCAATCAATCTAGCTTTCGCCTTCGACAGGCTCAGGCAATATACGTGTTCGTCCGTTTACTCTTCTTTCACCTGAATCTTCTTCGCCTGCGCATACGTTTGCATCGTGCGACGCAGGCTCTCGTTAATTGGTGGCATGTGGATTCCCTCTTCCGCGAGATGACTGTTGTGTAAGAAGTTATTCGATCGGCCTTTCTTCGCGAGAC
Organism: uncultured Gammaproteobacteria bacterium; assembly: GCA_964374035.1. Lineage (GTDB taxonomy): Bacteria > Patescibacteriota > Patescibacteriia > UBA9934 > GWF2-40-263 > CALRGL01. The sequence continues at coordinate 710 of CAYJWY010000034.1, read as the reverse complement.
CTTGTTCGACGAGTGCATCGTTCGAAATCCACTCGCAAGCATGATTTGGGTCAACGTATTCTTTGTAAAGTTCGAGCAAGTCGCGATGCTTCATCGTTCCTGGATTCGTCACATGAAAAATGCCTTCGCTCTTCTTTTCCATCAGCTGATGAAACACGTCGATCATGTCCTCGACGATCGTCACCGAGTTCTCGACGTCGATCACGTGTGGAAACGTAGAGAGCTTGTCGATCATGTTGGACGACGAGGGAATCCAGTCGATAGGCATACGAATGCGCGCGATGCCGATGTTGGGCAACGTCGAAAGCACGAGGTCCGCGGCCCACTTCGTGCGCGAGTACACCGCAACAGGATTACCAAAATCGTCTTCGCGCCAAGCCTTGTCCTCGTGCGGCGAGTCGCCGTAGAAAATACAACCCGAGCCCATGTGCAGCATGTACACACCAGCTTCCTGGCACGCTTGCGCGAGCACAAGCGGCATGATCGTGTTGCCCTGCATGGTTTCAAGTTGATTGTCCTCGCACCAGTCGACATTCGGTCGACCACGCACACCGGCCGCGTTCAAGACCGCATCAGGTTGGTGCTTGCGAATCTCGTCAAGTGCGTCGTGCTTTGTTTCAACGTGGCGATCGCTGAGCACCGCTTCGTCGCCCCAAGCTTCCGCACAGCGTTGTCCGATGTACCCTTTTCCAAAAATGAGAATTTTCATA
>CAYJWY010000033.1:6597-9520 GCA_964374035.1 uncultured Gammaproteobacteria bacterium | reverse complement strand
CCGTTATTTTCGTTTGAAAGTTTTCAGTAAAAAATTTAATCGTTTCTTCAACACGTCTATCACCATACCAGCCTCGTGCTGTCCTTCCATCCTGCGAAATGTGAGAAAAAATTTGCGCTAATTGAGTTTCGGTTGGAGCAATGCCGGTCATTTTTTGGAATCTTTTAATTCGGTCAACCCAATCTTCGTTATAATAATGTTTCCTATCATATTCATCATAACGACGATTTGTGGCCAAAAGGGCGTCATAGGTTTTTGCTACCACTTCTGGAGTAAAGGTAAATTCTCCATACGCCTGCAAACGTTCAAAACTACGCAATGAGCCTTGTTCCAAAAATTCCTGACCTTTGGCTTGTAATTGTTCGTGGCTGAATATTGGCTTGATGCCAGTGGCCTTAACAATTTGCTCAATTTTTGTAGCCCAATAAGGGTCACTGGCTAAAATCTCGGAGTAGGCGGATTGCAATTTTTCGCTATCTGGTTTTACACCGGTAGCGGCCGTTAAACTGCTAATTTTTCTTAAATCTTGCTCAAGACTATAGGTATCAAATTTCTTTTCTCTATATTCTTCTTTTTCATAATCACCCGAACGCACTTTTTCAATTCCCGCTTCTATTTGCTGAGAAATATGCGCCGATGTTTCTTCATCAAGTTGTAAATTTACGCCAGTAATTTCTTTAACATTTCTAATATAATCCTCTCTACCACTTAGAATCCATTGCTTATAGAGCTGATTGATATCCTCCGGATCGAATACGGGTTGCACACCTGTTACTTCGACAATTTTTTTAATCTCCCAGGTATCAGCTCGTTCCAGTCTACTTCTATAAAATTGTTGAACCTTTTCTGTAGATATTTGGGGTGCGATGCCAGTAATTTTATAAATTTCAGCGAATGTACCGGATAGCCCGTAAACATACGATGATCCCTGACCAGTACTAACACTTGTTACATAATCAGGCTGCAGAATTTTTTCATAAGCACGTTGTGCTAACTCGGCAGGTAGTGGTACTCCTGTAATCTGCTGTATTTTTGCAATATTGCTAGAGTAAACTGTATCGTTTGATATAAGAGTCTCGTAAATAGACAAGACAACTTCTTGCGGTATTGTTGCGCCGAATTGTTCCAAACGTTGTTTAACATTTTTTTCCCAATCTCCTCCGGATGATCCACGTGTGTGGGGTGGTGTGGTTGCTTCTTTCGCCAATAGCTGCGCAAGCGCGGATTCAAGCTTCTCTCTATCAACATCTTTATCTGTTAGTTCTTTTATTTTTGCCAAATTATTAAAGCGTAGTTTCTCTAAATTCTCATCTTGCTTTGCTTCAATTTCTTCCTTTGTTGCCTTGAATTTAACACCAAACGCTTTTTCCAATTCTGGTATAGGGTTATGGTAAATTTCATCCATCAACCCGACCATAAACTGCCTTGCGGTTTCTCGATCCACGGACGGCTTAATCTCAAAAGCACCATATAGATTTATGATAATATGCGCTTCTTTATCTGCTATCGCTTTTTGATATCGATCTTGTATTTCGGATTCAGGGATTTCAAATTCGACCCCAACACTTTCAGTGAGATGTTTAATATCTTCTCGGATTCTTTTTCCTTGATCAATGTATCCATGTCCATCGTCAATAACTTTAAGTGCTCTTGCTTGAACAAGGGCTACATCAGGCTTAATGCCGGTAAGTTCTACGATTTTTTTGACTTCATCATACCAACCACGATTCAGGCGCTCTTCCAGAAATGGACGTACTTGTTCTTCGGTAAAAATAGGTTGCACCCCAGTGGCTTGTCTTAGATTCTGAATTGAATCTAGCCAGCGATCATTGCGTTTTTCAACAATTTTTTGATATGCACGCTGTACTAATTCTGCGTTTGGTTTTTCACCGATTTCAGATATTCGATTAGTATCAAGGTAGCCATTCTTTGCGAACGAGTCTTCATAAGCCTGCTGGATCATCTCACTAGTAATTTCAACTTCAAAAAAAGAAGCAATCTTTTTAGCACGACCTATATCACCCTGGGCTAACACTTCATTGAAAATAGAAGAATCTGGTTTGATTCCAGTTAAATTTTTAATATCGTTGAAAAGATCCTCAACATCAAAACTGTAAGATTTCTTACCAGCTAATATATCCCTAAATCTTGCCTGTACTAATTCCGGTTCAGGATTATATCTGGTGGCTATTTTGAAAGTTTTTAATTGATCGAGAATTCCTTTTTCCTGACCGAATTGTTCAAGCAACTTTGAGAATTCCGCATTCAAAATAGCCGGGTCGGCTTGTATGTCGATGCCGACCGCCACTCTAATTTTTACGATCTCCGTATACCATCCGCGTGGACGAGATATCACCAATTCATTTAGAAAATTTCTTATTTTTTCAGGATCAGGAATGCTTTCCGGACGAACCTTCCGCAGAGTTTGAATCAGGGAATAATTGCCCTGCTCAAAAGCGGTATCAAGCTGTCTTTGCCAGTTTTCGTTCTCAATTTTACCCTCTTTAGTTTCTATTTTCGTTTCCCGTTGTTCTACTTTAAGCGACTCCTCTCCATCTATTGGAGTTTCTAAATCAAGAGCTTTACGCCATTCGCTAGGATGGCTAATACCGGCGTCCTCTAAGTCTCGTTGGACAGCCTTTTTAGTATTCATTTGTTTGGCTTCAAAAAATCTTTCTCGCATATATTTTTTTACCCCCAACATTGAATACGAAATCATCGCCGAGCGAGGCGAGGTGAACCAAAAACTCTTTGACTTTTCCTTTCTGGTGCCGATGGTGGGAATCGAACCCACATGAGTTTCCCCACACGATTTTGAGTCGTGCGCGTATACCAGTTCCGCCACATCGGCATACACACGACCGACATAATCGGCGCATGGCTACGTCAAGAGCTACGTTTTGCGCTCGCCGTAGGATTCACC
>CAYJWY010000033.1:0-6497 GCA_964374035.1 uncultured Gammaproteobacteria bacterium | reverse complement strand
AGTCGTGTTGATACGTAACAACATCACACAATCGGCGCATGGCTACGTCAAGAGCTACGTTTTGCGCTCGCCGTAGGATTCACCTACGGGTCGCGCAAAGCCTCGCTCTTTCCTTGCCCTGCACCAATTCTGTCAGTCGTGTTGATACGTAACAACATCACACAATCGGCGCATGGCTACGTCAAGAGCGGTGTTTTGAAAGCCTTGCTCTTTCCTTGCCCTGCACCAATTGTGTCAGTCCTGTTCATGTGTAAGCGCAAAAATAATAACAAAAACAGCTTGGATTGACAAGCATTCAGCCCATTGCTAGGCTCAACTTGAACTGCGTGAAAGGACGTTCAAATGAATCTGAATAACTTGCGTTCATACTACGAGGTTCAGCTCAACAAGATCGTGCACAAACTGCGATCAGAACTTCCAGACTGTGAGGGTGTGAAAACTGCTGTGGTCCTTGGAACCGGTTGGGCCGATGCCTTTGCCCTGAAGGTTGAGGGCAGTGTCCCGATGAGTACGCTTGGCAATCCACTGAACGAAATCGGCGAGGTCAAGGGACACAGCCGTTGTTACGAGATTGGCACAGTGAACCATCATCGCGTCATTGTCTTGCGCGGTCGCGTGCACATGAACGAATCAACCTTCAATCCCAACATCAAACTTGCGGTGCGCGCACAGATTGAGGCCATGCTGAATCTTGGTGTGCGTAATCTCATTCTCACTGCCGGTGTGGGATCGTTGAAAGAAAACATCTACGCAGGCAACGTGGTTGTGATCAACGGCTGGATCTCCAGCTGGAGCGAGGAGATGCCGCTGTTCCCCGGCGAGTTCGTAAATCCCGAGGAAACGATTGACCCGTTTATCACACAGCGTCTCGTCACGGAAGGGCGGGACGATGAACCCAAGCTCATGGTTGGTTCGCACATCTTCTGGCGCGGTTCGCACTTCGAGGGACGCAAGCACGACAAAGATCGTATGCGCGATGCGTTGGGCGACTGCGTTGGGATGAGTGTGAAGCCCGAATGCTGTATTGCGGCACTGGATGTCTACAAAGACGCAGGTGTGCGTACCATTCCCCTTGGGTTTGTAACCAACGGACCGAAGGAAGAAATGTTGCATGAACACCATCGCGATGTGGCACGACAGGCCGCACCAAACCTCGCGAAACTCCTCGAACGCACGATCGACATTGCCAACTCCTAACCCATTGCTTGCGAGCGAGGGGTTTTTTTACTGCCAAATTCGTGCTATGATTGCACTACTTATGACACTGACCACACACGCGACGCTCGGCGCGGTTATTGGCCACGCCACAGGAAATCCCATTCTTGCCTTTATTTTTGGCTTTATCTCGCATTTTCTCATCGACATGATTCCTCATGGCGATACGGGAATTGCAGACAATTATAAAGTCAAAAAAGTTCGACGCAAACAAGCACTCGCTTACGTCATGGTCGACGCCATTGTGGCCATTCTCTTTGTGCTCATCCTTGCAAACACAAGAGACATTGCCTCTGTACGCAACTTCACATGGGGTATTGTTGGCTCGGTTCTGCCGGATCTGATCGTCGGCATCTTTGAACTCACACACACAAAATATCTGGTCTGGTTTAATCGCCTGCACTTTTTCTTCCATGACTTTTTCGTCAAACGTAAAGGTGATGTTCCGCTTTACTACGCGCTCATGGCGCAAGTCGTTCTCATCGCTTACCTCCAAACAAAATTATAGAGAAATGAGACATCTGAAAAATGGTGAGATTTCGTTGAACGGGCTGTCGAGCCCCACTCAAGGTAGTGAAAACTACCTTGAGTGGGGTCGGCGGGTGCCCGCCGTCGCGAGCCGAAGCCGCTATGGCGGGCAAAGGCCCGTGAGACGAAAGATCGGCGTTTTTCAGAGGTCTCAGATCTATTTTTCGTTTGCAACCTCTTGCAAAATGGAAAGAACACTCCTTGCCGCACCTTGCCATGTGTAGGACTTTGCCCGTTGCTTTCCCTCTTTCGATAAAACGGCAACACCTTCAGGAACCAAAAGACACTGCGCAATCGAAAATGACATGGCTTCAACGTCATCCGGCTCGACATAAATAGGCACGTCGCCGCCGACTTCTTCAAGAGCTCCGTATCGTGTCGTAATGACCGGTGTGCCAACGGCCATCGCTTCGAGCACGGGCAAACCGAATCCTTCCCCGTACGATGGAAACAGTAAACATGCGGCACGACTAAGCAGAATCCACTTTTCTTCCTCAGTCACGCGACCCAATCGTTGAATGACCCCGTGAGGTTCTATCTGACTCCACGATGCATTCACACGATCAATCTCGTCTTCGATTCTTTGCGAGTTGAATCCGCGTCCGCCAGCGATGATGAAACGACTGAGCTCTGCCTGCTCCGGATGTCCTTCAAGAAATCGGTCGAATGCTTGCACCGCATGCACAAGATTTTTTCTTGGCTCGCGTGTGCCGATGAATACAATATAATCACGATCGAACGGGAATCGCTGTGGTGCGGTTGTGTGTTGAAAATTGGGAATGTCGATGCCTTCGCTCACAACTTGGGTTTTACCCTCGGTCATGGGAAACAAGGCATGCAATTCGCGTTTCGTAAAAGCCGAAACCGCAATGAGACGACGTGCGTGTTCAATGGCCAGTGGAACGCAAATACGCGTTGAGAATGCGTTGCGTTGCTCGGGAGAAAACCATTCTGGATGCTGATAGATGAAAACATCATGCGCCGTGGCAACCATCTTGCCTCGCCACAACAACGGACATTGACCGCTCGGTGCGAAGAGGATATCGGGACGATGAAACGATAGACGAAGAGCGTGCCAAATGTGACGGGTGACAAACGGAATCCTCATGCAGGACGCACGCAAAAATCGGACGTTGTTGATACCCTCTGTGAACACGCGCATGCGTTGAGGCGTCATGGTGTGTGCAACCAGGATAACAAATTGATGATCTTGTTGAAGACGTACGAGCGCAAAGAGGATCGACCACGTGTAGTGTTCGATACCGTTACCAACTCCCCCCTCGTCGTCGCAGATCGTCATGGCATCAACAGCAATACGCATAGGTCTTTGTGACACACTGTTTTGTGAATCGTCTTAAGAAGTTTCCCATTGATACGTCTCATACGCCCAAGCGGCAAGCGCCTTAACATCTTGAAATCGTCCTGCATCGCTGTTTGATCCAAGCACAACAACAATAATCTCACGCCCTCCTTCATTTGAAAAAAGCGTACCAAGACAATATCCCGCTTCGGGAAGAAATCCGGTTTTTGCCGCTTCGATCTTGAATGGGGGTTGATTGACAAAACTGGATAACAGTTCATCCGTGTTATTGAGTTCGTAGACGCGACCGGATCCACCCGTGATGAAAACCGTTGAGGTTTGTGTCATGGTACGAATCCATGCGTTCTGTGCAACCTCGTCGAGAAGACGTGCGATGTCATAGACGACGGATTGATTCTTTGCAGACAGACCCGTTGGATCCACAAACTGTGTGTACTCCATCCCGATCTCGGCCGCTTCTTCATTCATCCGTGCAACAAAATCACCCATCGACAAACGCGAAAGCCGTGCGAGCGCCGCGGTTGCGGTATTGTCCGAACTTACAAGACTCGCATACAGCAAATCCTGAACGGTGTACGTGTCGTTGATGGAGAGATGTTGGACGCCGCCGAAACGCAAGTCCTCTGCAAGAAGAGTCACCCGTTGTTGTAAATCAATACCGGATTCTAAAACAACAAGTGCCGTCATGAGTTTTGTGATGCTACCGATCGATCGTGGTTCGTTGATATTTTTTTGAAAAAGCACGGTATGTGTTTGTCGGTCAAGAACCAGTGCGCTCACTGCTGTGGTTACCACGCCAATCGAGTTGATTTTCCGCTTTGTTGGAGCCTGATCGACATTCCTGGCCATCGGCAAACGTGCCGTGGAAAATGAAGATGCGTTGTAAACCGAAACAGGAACGAATGATTGCGTTGAAAGAACTCGGTTTTCAACATCCGATGCATCAATCGGGACAATTTGCAAAATCGTCGTTGCAAAAATCAGGTGAGCAAGCGCGCTTACGATCATAGGACGTCCGAAGCACTTATCTGTGAAAACAGTTCATCGATCTGCTTGTTGTTGTGAAACAATGCATAGTCGGGTAAGGCCGTGACCGAATCAAGACCCAACGTTTTCATGAAATCAATCGAGATCGTGTAAACGGGCTGTAGTCGCTCTACATCATCGCGTTCTTCCACGAGTCCGCGAATAAGCAAGTTGCGAAGAATCAGACTACAATTCACACCACGAATTTGTTCGATTTCTGGCTTGGTGATGGGACCGCGATACGCAATGATCGTGAGGGCTTCCACGGAGGGACGTGTGAGCGGACCCGAGGCTTCTTGTTTGAGAAACAGCAAAACGTCGCTTGCACACCTTGGATTGCTCACCAGCTGAATCTTCCCCTCTTGTTCAATGAGATGAACGCCGGAGTCGTCGACGTTACGCTGTTGTTTCAGTACGTCGACGGCTTCCATCACAACTTCCTCCGCGATCGCTAATTGCTTCGCGAGTTGTTTGACTGTTACGGGCTTTGCAATCGCGAACAGAATGGCTTCGAGTTTTGTGGTGAGCATAATGTTATCTGTTCCTGCTTGTCATCATAAACGCAGTGAAGGATCTCTTAAGATTCTTCGCTTCGCTCAGAATGACACAGAAGGAAACTCATTAATCAATCCGAGTAACTTCGATGTCGGAGAACGTGTCACCTTGAACGACGCGGATGACTTGACGTTTGACGAGTTCAAGAAGGGCGAGAAAACTCACAACCACATCAACCTTCGATGCGCCGTTGCCTAGAAGATGATGAAAGGCGAAGCGTGATCGATGAAGTATGGCTTCGTGGATTTCTGCGATGCGTTCTTGCACGGAGACAACGCGTTCTATCGCAACTTGTTGCAGACGAAAGTACGGTTCAAGTCGTTTGAGAAGTCCGTCGAAGGCTTCTTTCAAACTTGGAGCATCGAGTCCTTCTGGCACCACGAATTCTTTGATCGACGCATCCATCGCCTTGACGCGGCTGAATGATTCGAACGGTTCGTCGTGGAGATGCTCGAGGTGATCGGCGGCGTCGCTGAATAATTTATACAGACGCAACTGCAATGCGAGGGTCGAACCATCGTCTTCTTCGAGCTCGTCCTCTTGCGGCAAGATGGCTTTCGACTTGATCAAGAGAAGACGCGACGCAATCACGAGAAAATCCGCGAGCTCGTCCGTTGGTGGTTGATGAACGTTTAAATACGCGAGGTAATCTTCCGTCACACGTGCAAGCGACACTTCCGTAATCGGAAGTTCGTTGCGCTGAATAAGGTCGAGCAACAACTGCAACGGACCAGAATATTTCTCAAGCGCAACCTCAAATCCAGGCCTAGCCGAAGCCTGGTCAAAGCCGGGCTTAGGCCAGGCTTCTGTATTTTCGCTTAAACTAGTCATTTTTTACTTGTAGATGAAGCTCGCTTAGAGCTGTATCCGGAAGCGTATCCGGGGCGTCCATCACGGACGTGTGACCTGTACTCGTCATCGGAAACGCGACGACTTCGCGAAGGGCGGTTTCGCCCGTGAGGTTCATGAGGTTGCGTTCAACGCCAAGGGCAATGCCGCCGTGTGGTGGCGCGCCGAACTGAAAGGCTTCGATCATGTGACCGACGGACTGCTTGATCTCGTCTTGAGCATACCCCATGTTGCGATACGTCGCTTCGAGCACGGCCGGATCGTGTGCGCGAATACTTCCTCCACCGGATTCATAGCCGTTGCACACAAGGTCGTACTGCGACGTGAGAATGTTTTCGATGTTACGGCCCGCGAGGTGATCTGCGAGAAACTCGGGAAGCGGGTTTGAAAACGGATTGTGTGTAAACGTCCATCGACCACTGCGCTCGTCCTTCTCGAAGAACGGAAAGTCGATGACCCAGGCGTAGGCAAGGATCCCCTTCTCTTTTTCTTCCTGCGTGCGCATGTCGAACTTGTCCGCGCCGTACTTCGCCATCGACTCTTTGTACGTGATGCGAGGAAACGGCTTCATCGCAATCGTGAAGCCAAGTTTCTCTGCGGCGCTCACCACCATTGCTTCCACCATGTCCATCACGTCCTCACGCTCAACAAAACTCATCTCAATATCGACTTGCGTGTGCTCAAATCCGCGATCCGCTCGCGGATCCTCATCACGAAGCGCACGCGCGGTCTGGAAGTAGCGTTCAAATCCGGCCGCCATCAAGAGTTGTTTGTATTGTTGTGGACTTTGTGGAAGCGCAAAAAACTTTCCTGGTTGCAAACGCGAAGGCACGACAAAGTCGCGTGAACCTTCTGGCGTTGCCTTGGTGAGAAGCGGCGTTTCGATTTCGACGAAGTGGTTGTCGAACAAATACTGACGACACGCTTGGACCCAATTGCTTCGAAGGCGAATATTTTTTTGCAAACGTTCACTTCGCAAATCCAGGTAGCGATACTTCATGCG
>CAYJWY010000032.1:0-9623 GCA_964374035.1 uncultured Gammaproteobacteria bacterium | reverse complement strand
ACACCTTGTCGAACCCTTCGTCGATCTGGCCGTTGCAATCGTTGTCCACGTTGTCACAGACCTCGACGTTGCCGGGAAAGGCGAGAGGCTCGTTGTCGTTGCAGTCGGTGTTAAACCGTGACAAGCCCAGAGCTTGCTCGCAGGCAACGATGATCGCTCCGCGACCAAGACCATCGTTGTCCATATCGCGATAGAAGGTTTTGTCAAACCCTTCGTCGATTCCGCCCACGCAGTTGTTGTCCACGTTGTCGCAGACCTCGATCGCATCGGGGTTGACGTTTGGATCCTCGTCGTTGCAGTCGGTTTTGTTGCGCACCAGACCGTTGAGAGGTGTGCAAGAGCTTACGACAACACCCTTGCCGAATCCATCGTTATCCAAGTCGCGGTAGTAGTCCTTATCGAACCCTTCATCCACGCCGGTTTCGTCATTGCAATCATTGTCCTTGTTGTCGCACATCTCAGGCGCGTCGGGATAGACCTCAGGATCTTCATCGTTGCAGTCATTGTCATTGCGCGACAACCCTCGGGTTGCTTCACAGGACGTTGTAACGGCTCCGCGTCCGTACCCATCGCCATCGGCGTCGAGGTAGTAGACTTTATCGAATCCCTCGTCGATTTCACCATTGCAGTCGTTGTCTTTCCCGTCGCAGACTTCCGTCGCGCCCGGATAGATTTGATCGTCCGCATCGTTGCAGTCGGTGTTGGTGCGCACGAGTTTCTCCGTCTGTTGACACGAACTCACAATGGCTCCGCGTCCGTCACCGTCGCCGTCGGCATCCTGGTAATAGACCTTGTTGAAGCCTTCGTCGATCTGGCGATCGCAGTTGTTGTCTCTGGTGTCGCACACTTCGATTGCTCCGGGATACACGTTCTTGTCGTCGTCGTTGCAGTCGCCGTTTTTCAGCGACAGCACATCGCTCGGTGCGCATCCCGTGATGGATCGCCCCGTACCCCAGCCGTCTTTGTCGACGTCGCTGTAGAGCTCGAAGCTCGTCACCTTTGGGTCGTCGTCGTCGCAGTCGTTGGGACGGGCAACGCCGTCGCCATCGAGATCGAAGCGATCGGCAAGCTCATCGTCGGAAATAAATGGTGAGAGGCTATCGCAAGCACTCGGACCTGCGAGCACACAGAGCAGGAAACTCAGAAAACGAACCATGTTCATTGGATTCTCCGCGAGTTTGGAACGAAGTTTTTGAACCTGAATATGAAAAGAGCGAGGGCTGACTTTGCGCCAAAATAGGCTTTTTGTCAATGTCGTTGCACGTAGGTGAATTATCCACACGTTGTTGCGCAAGATCATTGACATGGGCCTTTTATTACTGTACTCTATTAGTAGAGTTAGATGAAAGCCGTCAGCCATTCTGGTTGGTGGATTTTTGTTTAACCACATAGCAAGGAGAAAGCGTATGTGTACATTTCGTAAGGCGTTGATTGTTCTGTTGTTCTTGTTCGTTCCGGTGTGCTTGGTCGCTGTGAAGAGCCAGACTTCTTCGGATAGCATGCTGGACACCGTATCTGTTCGTAAATTGTTCGGAATCCACGTCGCCGTTCTGACGGATTTGTCCAAGGGTCCTTACATCGGCGGATGCAATTACCCGCATTGAGTGAGTAAAGAAAAATCCAGGAAGTGTTATTCCTGGATTGAGACAGAACGTCCGTTGACGTTCTAAAGCAATTCGATCTGCGCGCGTGAGCATGCGTTCATTGTTTCATCCCCATTGATCAATGAACGAAGGAGACTGTTCTTGAACGCCGGCATGCTTAGCTCTTTGCACAACGGCATCGTGTCCGTCCATCCGAGTTCGATAGCGAGCTCACACTCTCGTTGGTACGCATGCTCCTCTGCGTACCATTTTTCTTTGCAAGTTTTTGTGAATTCTTCCGGACTCAGCGACTCTACTGTACGAAGGACGAAGGTCGACTGTGGGAGCAAGCCATCTTTCCATTGCCGATAGTGCGTGTATTCATGGTAGATGACCAGTTGAGCGTTTCGCGTGGGCTGTTCACGCAGAATCTGAGGGTCGATGAACAGAACCGGAATGAGAGCGTTCGATGACCGTGTGTTCACTTTGATCATCTGTCTTGGAACGAGTTGAAATTGTGCGTCGTTACTTGAGGTCCAGGACGTCATGATTTCACCGCGCTCGATGAGCTGATAGAATTCGATCGAGATTTCTTTCTTCGGATGTGTTGCAATGAGTCTTTCCAGATACCGATTCAGCGTCAGGAAGTTGTCTGTGGAAGCGTTTGCACTAGGTCGTGTGTCTCCGTTTTCACGACTGAGTGAAGTATTCTGCTGAAACGTGACACCCAGTAGAACAGTCACGGCGAACAGGAGAAGGATGCATGTCAGTTTAGTTTTCGAGAACATAGACACTCCTTTTGTTGATGTGAATGAACGTCGAACGAGGAAGGTTATCAGATTTTTTTCTTTTTGTCAATCATTTTTTGTCTAATTTTAGCTAAAAAATGTTTAATGTCAGAATTAATGAACAAAGATTCCGTGATCATTTTGTCCTGCATAGATCCAAAAACAGCCGATCGTTCTTTTTTGTCGTTCGTATCGGCTGACAGAAGGTTTTTCTTGCCAAACAAGCCCATTTTTCGTACACTGAGCGCATTATGAAGGAAGAGAGATCGGCAAAAGAAATGCCAAAGGCGTACGAGGCGAAGCAGTACGAAGATGCGATCTACGCGGCCTGGGAGAAGAGTGGGTTTTTTAATCCGGACAATGGTTCCGGAGAGCCGTACACCATTATGATGCCCCCACCAAATGTGACGGGCATTTTGCATTTGGGCCATGCGCTTGAGAATACCTTGATGGATACGATGGCTCGCTTTCAGCGTATGCGCGGCAAGCGGGTGCTGCTTGTTCCGGGGACGGATCATGCGGCGATCGCCACACAAGCTCGTGTTGAGAAAACGTTGATTCAGCAGGGGATGAAGAATCCGCGACAAGAGTTAGGACGCGAGAAGCTGGTCGAAGAGATTCGTAAGTTTGCAGAAGCGTCCAAGTCGACCATCCTTGGTCAGATCCGAAAGATGGGAACGAGTTGTGATTGGTCGCGTCTTGCCTACACATTCGATGAGCCGCGCAACAAGGCGGTGAACGAATTGTTTTGTCGCATGTATCGCGATGGACTCATCTATCGTGGGTACCGCGTTGTGAACTGGTCTGTGAAAGGACAGTCGACGTGTTCCGACGACGAGATGATTTACATTGAACGCGATGCGAAGATGTACACGTTTAAATATTCGAAAGACTTTCCCATTGCGATTTCAAGTACGCGACCTGAAACAAAGTTGGGCGATACGGCTGTTGCGGTGCATCCTTCCGACGAGCGCTATCAATCGTTTATCGGCAAAACATTTACCGTTGATGTCGGCGCGAGCAAACCCCTTGAGATCAAGATCATTGCCGACGTTGCTGTTGATCCTGCGTTTGGTACGGGCGCACTTGGTGTGACGCCTGCGCACAGTGCGATCGACTTTGCCGTGTATGAGAAACAAAAGGCGAAGGGGGATCCGATTGGGATTATTCCTGTGATTGGCAATGATGGAAAGATGACCGCGGAGGCTGGTGCGTATGTTGGATTGTCTGTCGAAGATGCGCGTGCGAAATTTGTTGCTTGGCTGCGTGAGCAGAATCTTCTTGAGAACGAAGAAGACATTGTGCAAAGCATCGGCACATCTGATCGCTACGGCGACATCATCGAAGCGTTGCCGATGACGCAGTGGTGGCTTGACATGAACAAAGAGATTCCCGGTCGAGGTAAAACGTTGCGCACAATGATTGCCGAGGCTGTTACGACTGGGCTCGGTGGTGACGCATCGAAACGCGTTGTGATTACACCCGACCGTATTACAAAAGAACTACTCGACCGCGTCGATAACTTGCGCGACTGGTGCTTGTCGCGCCAGCTCTGGTGGGGTCATCGCATTCCTGTTTGGTATCGCCCCTCTGTCATCCTGAGCGCCAGCGAAGGTTCTCTTGAGACGTTCGTTGGAACAGAGGCACCAACTGGTGAAGGCTGGGAGCAAGATCCAGACACCCTCGACACGTGGTTTAGTGCCGGATCTTGGACATTTTCGACGCTTGGTTGGCCCAAGACGGACGGCGATCTCAAAACGTTTCATCCGACGAATTGGATTCAAATGGGTTACGAGATCAAGTATTTGTGGCTCATGCGCATGATCTTGATGAGCGCATACGCCCTCGATGATGTGCCGTTTAAGGACGCCTACATCCACGGCATTCTGCGCGATAAGCATGGAAAGAAATACTCCAAGTCTTCCGATAACGGTTTCGATCCTATCGAAGTCATCGACGAGTATGGATGCGATGCTCTGCGCGTCAGCTTGCTCATCGGTATTTCGCCAGGCAACGATTCGCGCTACTACACGGAGAAGATTGAAAGCGCGCGCAACTTCGTGAACAAACTTTGGAACATCTCGCGTTTCATTCTCAGTTCCGTCGAAGATGTTGGTCATGTTGATTCCGTGCAACCACAAACACTCGCGGACAAATGGATCCTCAGTCGATTCGTTTCCGTCGCGAGCGAAGTGACCAAGCACCTCGAGCAGTTCGAGTTTTCGCAAGCCGGTGAAAAGCTCCGCGATTTTACGTGGAATGAGTTTGCGGATTGGTATCTTGAGATTGCAAAGACACAGCCGGGAGATTCAACGAACAATATTCTTCTCTACATTCTTCAGCGCCTGCTTACCTACTGGCATCCATTTATGCCCTTTGTCACCGAGACGATTTGGTCCAACCTAAATTCCCCCCTTGCAAGGGGGGGAGAAAGGGGGGTCTCCGAAATGCTGATGACTCACGGTTGGCCCGTACCTCAAATCAACATCGACCACGCATCAGAAAAAACATTCGCACACATTCAAGACCTCATCGTTGCGATCCGCAATGTGCGTAACGAATACAAGATCGATCAAAAACAAACGCTCTCGATTTCTATGAAGACGACGGCGCGTGAACTCATCGAGTCACAGCTTGAGTTGTTTAAGCGTCTGGCAAGGGTCGAGAGTATTTCGTTTGTCGAGTCAGCGATGACAGATGCGCAAGTCGTTTCGGTTGTTGTTGGTGACACAGTCGTTTTTGTAAACATGAATGGTCTCGTGGACGTCGAGAAGGAACAGCAACGCATCTCTGCTGAGATCGAAGAGACGAAGCGGTATCTCGCGTCGCTGGAACAGAAACTTTCAAACGTCGACTTTACGACGAAGGCACCGGAGCAGGTCGTCGCCACGATGAAAGAGAATCGAGATCAGGCGCAGAAGAAACTCCTAGCGCTCGAACAACAAATGCAATAGGTGTCTTTGTGACCGCATTGGTAGCCGCAGGCTTTAGCCTGCGCGAAATGTGTAGAGATACGCGCAGGCTAAAGCCTGTGGTTACCAGACCCAACGTATTTCAATGAATTACGATTTCCATTATGTACACGATGCAAAAAGCGAAACAGCAGGTGCTTTCGGAATTGAAGCAGGCGGTTGGTGGGGGGTACTCGCCCTCGATTGATGAGCTTGAAGTTCCGCCGGATACATCGCTTGGCGATGTGGCATTTCCTTGCTTTGTTTTAGCAAAGAATTTGAAGAAGAAGCCCAATGAAATCGCTGTGGAACTCGCCGCAAAGATCGGTCCAAAGAAGTACATCGGCCATGTTAAAGCGGTTGGTCCGTATGTGAATTTTCTGTTCGACACGATGCAGTTCGGCGACGAGGTCCTCGAGGAAATCAGCGAACAGGCTGAGGCTTACGGGAAGTCCGACGTTGGTGCCGGCAAGCGTGTCATGGTCGAATACGCGAACTTGAATACGCATAAAGACGTGCACATTGGACACTTGCGCAATCTGTTCCTCGGCCAGACCTTGGTCGATGTGTTGAAGGCAAATGGTTACGACGTGATTCCGGTTGCCTACATCAACGACCTCGGCGCGCACGTTGCCAAATCCGTGTGGGCGATTCAGCGATTTCATCAAGGGGAGGATATTGCCAAAGAAGATCGCATCGATTTCTTACGTGATGTTTATGTGGAGGCAAATGAGAAGTTAGAAGCGGATCCGACGTACGCGCAAGAAGTCGTTGACGTGTTTCACAATTTGGAAGATCAGAAGGGAAGTGAGACGGCGATTTGGAAAGAGACGCGTAAGTGGTCGATTGATTTTCTTGAGCGTGTGTACGACGAGCTCGGCCTCACACTCGAGACGTGGTATTTTGAAAGTCAGTTGATCGAGAAGACGAAAAAGATTATCGACGACCTGATCAAGAAAGAGATCGTTGTTGAGTCGCAGGGCGCATGGATCGTTGATCTTGAGAACGAAGATTTGGGTGTGAATCTTCTCGTGAAGACCGACGGCACGCTTCTGTACAACGCCAAAGATCTCGCACTCGCAGTGAAAAAAGAAGAGGACTTTCATCCACTGCGTTCCATCTACGTTGTCGACGCACGTCAATCGCACGCGCTCGCGCAGTTGTTTGCAACGCTCAGGCGTATGGAGTTTGATCGCGAGCTCATTCATCTCTCGTACGATTTCGTTTCGCTCAAGGACGGAGCGATGGCTTCCCGAAAAGGGAACGTCATTCGTTATGAAGAATTTCGTGATGCGCTCTTCATTCAAGCGACACAAGCAACGAAGGAACGTCACGATGATTGGTCCGACAAGCAAGTCGAGAAGGTTGCCCACGCTGTTGCCTTTGCGGCGATGCGATTTGGCATGCTCAAGCAAGATCCCGAAAAGAAAATCGTCTTCGACTTTGACGAAGCCCTCGCGTTTGAAGGATTCAGCGGACCGTACTTGTTGTACACGAACGCACGCATCGAGAGCATCTTGAAAAAAGCGGGCCGATCGAAACCGTCGCGCAAAACGAGTAAGCTCACGCTTCCACAAGAACATCGCCTGCTCACGCTCGTCGCCCAGTTCCCCGAAGAGCTCTTCGAGATCGCCTCGACGTTTCATCTGAGTCGTCTCGCTCAGTATCTTTTCGAGCTCGCCAAGGCGTTTTCCTCGTATTACAACGATGTACAAATTCTCAGCGATTCGACCGGAAAAGACGAAAAAGCTCAGCGTTTAGCGCTTTTATTGGCTGTTCAGCAAGTTTTGCAGAACGGGCTGACCCTCATGGGAATCGACGTTGTGGAGGAAATGTAAACAACCTGTAACATTCTTCAATACTGCCTGAGCCTGTCGAAGGCGCATTCCGGAATATCCCTTCGACAGACGCAGGGGATATGTGTAAGATCCAACCACTATGTTTAAGAAAGACACAGCAAGTATGGCACACGCGACATCAAACAATGAGACAATCATTGCCCAGGGGGTTAAGGTTGAGGGAGATTTTCACGCTGACGGTGACGTGGTCATCGATGGCGAAGTGATTGGATCGATCAAGACGACGCGCTCATTGCAGATCGGTGTAAGTGCGCGGATTCATGCAAATGTTTCCGCCGCGACCGCACTTATTGCAGGTGAGGTTGTTGGTGATATTGAGGCTGTCGAACGCGTCGAGCTGAGCTCGACTTCACAAGTGAAGGGGGATATTACCACAGCGTTGATCTCTGTCGCCCCCGGCGCGCGCATCAACGGAAAAATTTCCATGGGCGGGGTTGAGAACGGAAAGCGTTCCGGTCGCACGATCTCTCGGGGGGAACCGATCGAGGCACAAGATGAGAGCTAGCTATGTACTGTTATCTCTACGACGACTACATCCAGCAGAACAAGCGATTCGAAAAAGAATTGCTCAAAATTGAGAATCGTCTCACCGACCTTGGCGTTGCCGGAAAGATTTCACGTCTCGCGTTGTTTCGCAATGCCGAAGAAATGATTCGTGATGAGATCGATCGCGGTGTGCAAACCGTGGTGGTTGTCGGCAATGACGCGACCGTACGAAAAGTGTTGAATGTGCTTAGCGACAGCAACGTAGTGCTCGGCATCATTCCCATTGGCCCAAACAACGAACTCGCGCGCATGATGGGTGTCCCTGAAGGTGTTGCCGCGTGCGATGTTCTTAGTGCGCGCCGCGTCGAGAACATCGATATTGGAACCGTCAATGGGAGAAAATTTATCACCGGCATCCGTATCGCAGACTTCAAAGCCGAACTCATGGCAAACGATGGCACGTTTCGTATTATCGCAACGAGTCAAAGCACACTTGAGATTCATAACCTTCAAGAGACATCAAATCCCTGTGACGGCACGCTCCATGCGATCATTCAGTCCCAAGTCAAAGATCGAACATTTTTTAGTCGTCGTCGTCTCACCAAAAGCATCCTTCCATTTCAATCGCTTGCGATTCGTTCCGACAGGCTCATCTCGCTGTTAGCCGACGGACAGCTCATGGAAGCCTTGCGATTCGACATTGGCATCGAACCCCACACCTTGAAAGTCATCACGGGAAAGGACCGGGTTTTCAACGCTTGATCGTTTTTTTTTCGTCCTGTATGATCCACTCGCCATACGCGCGGGTGGTGTAATGGTAGCCACGTTAGCTTGAGGGGCTAATGGTCGCAAGGCCGTGGAGGTTCGAGTCCTCTCCCGCGCACCAAACAAAACAACCCGTTCTCTTCCAGAGGAGGGGTTGTTTTGTTTGGATGAATATTATGCCGCTTTCTTTTTTGGTTTTGTGAGCTCGTTCAGTTCTTGCCAAACATTCCCATCATACGCAACGCCCTCGATGAGAGATTTTTGGTAGGCCTTCAGCGCATCTTTTATGGGTGGATTTCCATCAATCGCATTGATGAGGCCCATGACGTAATCAGGATTTTTTGCATCCTCAGGTTTGGGCATAAAACCGTATGCATCTCCGTTCGCGGCTTTTAAATCGTTGATCGCACGGTCGAGTGGAGGAAGTTCCGCCGCCACATCTCCTCGATAGCCTTCTGTGTCATACATAGATTCAGGTATTGTTGATAGATAGCATTCTTGCTACCTTGAAGATAACATAGAGAAAAAATTGTTTCAACGCTATGAAACGCACGATCATTGTTCATTGTTGGGATGGAATGCCGGATTATTGCTGGTATCCTTGGCTTGCACAAGAGCTCAAACTTAAACGCGTCTCTGTTGAGGTTCCGGCCATGCCTGAGACGCAGGCTCCAAAGCAAGCCTTGTGGGTTCCCAAACTTTGTGAGGTTGTTGGTGTGCCTGACGAGGAACTTGTCCTTGTGGGACACAGTGTGGGATGCATCACGATTTTGCGCTACCTCGAGTCTCTTGATCCGGGTCAGCGAATCGCCGGCGTAGTTCTCGTTGCTGGCTTCACAGATCACCTCGGCTTCGATGAGTTGAAAAATTATTTTCAAACACCGATCGACTGGGAGAAGATTAAAACGCACTGCGACACCTTCGTGGCGATTTTTTCCGATAACGATCCGTTTGTTCCCGTGTCGCACGCAGATGTTTTTCGAGAACAACTTGGAGCACAGATTATTATTAAGCATGCGATGGACCACTTCTCTGGACCCATCGACAACGAAGAAAGCTGTCGCGAACTCCCTGACGCACGCGACGCCGTTGAAACGATTTACGACAATCTTGGAATCTTATCACAAGGATAAAACTAAAACACAGATCACGCGTGATCTGTGTTTTATGGTGTGGCTCTACAACCACGCT
>CAYJWY010000031.1:0-9779 GCA_964374035.1 uncultured Gammaproteobacteria bacterium | reverse complement strand
ATAAAATCCAGAGATCATTCTGGTGCACTCAGGATGACGAATGGAAACTCGCTATGGGTTCTACTATCAACAATCTAGCGATAATCAAACATAACATCAAAAAAAATCCCTCCAAGATCTGGAGGGACAAGTGTTCGTTAGCGCAGGAAGGCCTTGGCCAGTGCCTCGTGGTCGAGGCCGGAGCCGGGGATGGGAAAGCGGCTGGCGAGTTCGGGCTTGATCTTTGCGTAGACGCGCAGGGCGTTGTGGAAGTCGCCGATCGTGGGAACAACACCGCCGTCGCTCTCGCGCTTGGGCTTGAGCGTCGTGCGATCGAGCGGCGAGGCGTACCAAGCGGAATCGCTCTTGCCGATCACCTGGGATCGAACGTTTGCGCCGAGCAGGAACACGGTGTTGGTACCCGGCCAGTGGTCCGTGCCTCCCCCGCCGTTGAGATTGGGCGTGCGCGAGAACTCGGATCCCCCGACGATGAACAGGTGCGAGGAAAGCGAACGTTCTTTGGCGCGCTTCCACAGATTTGAAACCTGGTTGAAGTAGTTCGCCATTCGCTCAGGCAGATTGTTCTGGTCGTCACCATGCGTGTCGAACCCGCCTTGGGAAAGCGAGATCGCGCGCACCATGCCAAGCTCGATCAGATCGAGCAGAACTTCCGTGACAGGATCGATGCCTTCGGGATATTCCTGCGAAAGCGACTTCGCGATCTTGGTCAGCTCTTCCTTGCCCTTGGAGACGAGCAAGAGTTGCTGGAGAGACTTCATGTGTGCCGGGAGCTTTGCTCCAGCGAGTCGGGCCTCGAGTCGACCGCGTCGAAACGCGTCGATGAGACTTGCGACTTCGCTTGGATAGTAGAGCGCGCCGGCATCATTGTTGTACTGATTGGGACTGAGCACAGCGCGCAACTCTCGAACGCTTCCGAGATTTGCCACGGGCACGAGCGAGCCGGTCTTGACGCTTCCACCTGCGACGATGAACGGCGTGGGCAGAGCATCGTTTGCGTAACTGGCCGCGAAGAGCGCACCGATCGCGGGATCTTCCATGCCCATCGTACCGGTGGCCATGTTGTCGGTTCCTGCGCCGTGATCATTCGAGTCCATCTTGACGATACACACGGTGAGGTTGCCGCCGTGGGCTTCGAGGAACGCCTTAACCCCGGGCTGGTCGACTCGGTAGTTGAATGGGCCCTCGGCGAGGATGATGCGTTGCCTGCCAGCTTCTTCGCCGAAGGCTCGAACGCGTACCGCCATCTCATCTTCCCCACCCTTGAGGCGAGCGTCGAGGCCGTTTGCGCTATCCCAGCCGCCACCGGCGTGGAACAGGATGATTGCCGAACCGGTCTTGCGCGAGGCCGCGAAGGCGGGTGTATTGTGAAACAGAATCTTCGTTACGAGGGCTCCGCCGATCGCGAGCACAGAGCGTCTGGTCGGACTGTTCATGGCCGTCTCCTTCACTTCAGTCCGTAGGTGTTTTCGGGTTCGGTGATCATCACGTCGAGCACCGTGCGCCACATGGTAAGCACGCACAGCGGATCCGTCCGAATATTCTCGGTTTGGCACGGCGAGGGAATATTCTCAGACCACGTTTCGTCTGTCATTGCTTTGAGGCAGGCCGCTTGCGTGCTGATCGCGAAGTCGGTCCAGTCCGAGAGTTCCTCAGGCGTGAGCACACGACTTGCAAAGAGATCGGAGAGATGTTGCAAGTTTGCCTGAATCCGCTCGATGATGCCTGGGATGAGCTCGCCCTTGTAGGTTGGTGAATCGTCGGGCGACACGAGCGGGAAGAAGACGCGCTTGTCGGGCTCCTGCTCGAAGTCCGCGCTGGTCATGCGACAGGCGAACTCGTGACCGAGGCGATCTTCAACCAGGGCGCGAAAGCCATTGGTGTCGCACAGCGGCGTGAGCACTTGATCCGAATCCGAGCCGCCGGTATAGAACAAGAAGTGGTCGGCGCTGGTGAGGTAGGGCGATCCGTTTTCGTTCATCCAGTTGAACCCGAGACTCTCAACGACCCTATTGAGTGCGTGCGGGGTGATCGTGCAGGGACGGCCAAGCACAGAGAGTTGAGCGGACTCTTCGTGCGTTACGTCTCCAGAAACCGTTGAAGTGCGAAACCACGGGCTTAGGAGAATCTCCACGACGACTTCACGAATGTCGTCCTGCTTTTTTTCCATGATCTCGCGAAGCGAGGAAAGAAACCGCTCTTGCTGTTTGACACCCTGGGTCAGACTCTCGAAGAACGGTTGCTCAGGATCCGTAGGTCGTGCGTGAATCGTCACACCGGTGATCGCGGTGAAGTAGCGACGAATCGCCGCGGTGCGAAACTGCATACGAAGATCCGGGTCCGTGCAGACAAGCTTTCCAGCCCAGGAAAGGGCCTGGGCGCGCTCGGAAAATGGAAGTGGATGATCCTGTCCGATGCCTGGGGCAAACATATCCGCGTGGGTTTCGTTGTCTTCAATCACGGCGATGCCCATATTGTCCCAGCTCATGTCGAACATCTGCGCGACTGGATCCACGTCTTCGTGACACTTCGTACATCCATCTTCATTCATGACGGGGTTGAATGCGGCAACGGCGTTGACATCTACGGGGCGCGTGCCACGGGCAAGAATGTCGATGTTCAGTGTGCGCGAGTACCAATACCTGGAACGGTTGCGACTGCGATTGGTCGGCGTGGTTGGCCAACGCGCCGCGAACACGTTGGACGCGAGGATGCCGCCGCTGTTTGGAACATCCGGCGGATTCAACATCACAAACTCGTTAAAGTCGCGCGGGTCCTTGAAGATGGAAAGGTCCATCCCATAGGAGCGCGCCGAACACGGATTGACCGCGATCGAGGTGCAGGCGAGCTGTGTGTACGGTCGGCCGCTCTTGAAAAACTGCCAGATCGTATTCACGGCTTCCTGCCCAATCGCCTGCTCAGCGCACGTTTGCCACGCATACTTCTCTTGCTCACTGAATCCTTCTGTCTCCCAGAAGTTTTTGCTGGGATAGCGATCTCCTGAAAGAAAATCGCTGTAGCCCCAATACTTGCGCGTGTGCAGATTGTCCGCGTCCTCGAGCTCCTTGACCCAGGCTTCCACGGACGACTCCTTCAACATCGCAAGCAGAGCCGATCGCAAAGACTGCTTTCCCGATCCGACCTTTTCGAGCAGAGCCTTTTTCGCATGCACGCCGGCGATCTGCTGGTAGGCGCGGTGCACTGTCTGGGTATCGCTGAGCAAGACCAGGCGACTCCAGAGCTCGCGATGACTCTCGTCGGTCGTGCAGTTGGTATTTGTCACGCCGTCCGCCTTGCTCATGCCCATGTCGATCCAATCGGCAAAAGCCTCATACTCCTTCGAGTCGCTCGTTGTGACCTGACCGCCCCCATGCTTCTCGCCTCCTGTCATTTTGATCAGAGGAAGCGGCACACCTTCCACCTCGAGCCGAGACCGCTCGAGCAGGGTTGCGGTGTTGTGCTCGTGATTGCCCGGATAGAGCCGCATCGAGGACTTGTTGTTCTGGTGACAGGGTGCGCACACCGAGTCGATCAGCTTCTGAGGACCGCTGAGGTAGAGGTCGAAGCTGTCGACCGCCTGAGCGCAGACCGCGGCGTCTTTCTTCTTCTCTGAACACCCGAAGGTGAACACGAGCAGAAGTGACACGATCAGTGAGAGACACCGATGAGGATGAAAAAGAACATCCATCAAGCACCTTCCTTTTCTTGGTGGGTCTATGAAAAGTATGTGCTGAAAAGGGGGGCTGTGTCAATGGACTGAGCGCAAAAACTTGCTTGTTAAACAACCGATCCTAGAGATTCCTTGATTGATTCTTGAAATTTTTTTGGATGTGCGGTAGCAAGGACGATCCCCTCAAGACCCAATTGTCTGATCGCTGAAAAGCCAACGGCTGTGTGCGGATCCAGCAGGTATCGCGTTTTTTTGTAGACGCTCGCGATCGTCTCGCGGGTTTGTTGGTCGGTAACGTTGCGTCCAATCACATCCTCTCGAAGATCGTCGAGAGCCGGATAGAGCGCAAGGATGCGTGCAAAGTTCGATGGACTCCCGACATCCATCGCGTTTGAGATGGTTGAGATGGATGGTCGCGGTCGGTAGATCGACGTCTCGAGATATTCAGGGATGACATCGTTTGCGTTTGTTGCGGCGATGAATTTCTTCACAGGCAGACCCATACGCTTGGCCATGAGACCGGCGGTCAGGTTGCCGAAGTTGCCGGATGGGACGCAGAAGATACGCGTGGCAGTTTGCAAGGCGCAAGCCCAAAAATAATAAATCATTTGAGGAAGGAGGCGGGCGATGTTAATGGAGTTTGCCGATCCAAGACGCGGCGAAGGATCTGTTGTGCGTTCATAAAATTCTGCAGATGGAAGCCCAGATAAATTTTTTCTCAAAAATGCTTCTTTCACCAGTCGTTGACAATCATCAAACGTCCCTTCGACGGCGATCGTCATAATATTCTCTCCAAGCGATGTCATCTGTTGCTCTTGAAACGGACTCACCTTCCCCTTTGGAAAAAGAATAATCACGCGCACGCCTGGTACGCGATAAAAGCCGTGAGCAACCGCACTGCCTGTGTCGCCGGACGTTGCCACAAGAATGGTCAGCTCGCGTTCGTCGCCCTCGAGCAAGACGGCCATGAGCCTTGCCATAAATCGTGCGCCAACGTCTTTGAACGCGAGCGTTGGGCCGTGGAAGAGTTCCAGGACGTGTTGATCGTCCACACGCACCAGAGGGATGTCAAACGTAAGTGTCTCGTTCATGATTTGTCTCAGCTGACGATCGTTGATCGTTGCCTCGACAAACGGTCTGACGACTTCGTAGCCGATCTCAGAAAGGGTGAGTGTAGGTAAGCGAGCAAAAAATGCGTCGTCGAGTTTTGGAATCGACTCGGGCATGTAGAGACCGCCGTCTGGAGCAAGGCCTGAGAGCACAGCCGTTTTCAGATCGACGCGGTGCGATTTATCGTTGGTACTGTAAAACATCATAGAGAAATTGATCGGTGGAGTAGCCGTTGCTTCGCAGTCGTTGTCTTGGAATCGTCACGTGGGCCATGGCATCGTAACGCGACGCTCGATGAGTGAGCAGTGCTGGATAACAGCGTCGTAGAGCTTGCTCGTGTGATTCATCCGCGCATGTCGAAAACACATCGCCCCAAACAACCGGCTTGGGATGTTCAAAAAACTGCTCGACCATTTCAGAAAGATCGCTCTCATGAGCTTTCAAATAAATAATGCGTGTTGAAAATTTGAGACGATCGATCAATATTTTCAACAGATAAACCACGCTCCCTGTTGTGTCGATGACCGTGTTTGGCGCTTCGTCGACTTGGTCGAGAATCGAAGAGAGCACTTGGGTTTCGAGGGAAAGGTAGTGAGCTTCACGCGCGGGGAAACCATTGTGAAACGGCATACCCATCCATCCGCTTAAATCGTCAACGGAAAGCTTTCGCGCAATGAGTTCGTCGCAACTGAAACGGCGGAAGCCTTGTTCCTCTTCGAGGCGCTTGGCCCAGTAGGACTTCCCGACGTTGGACATACCGACAAGCGACAGAATCATAGAAGACCTTTTTTTACTAGAAGCTCCGCATTTAAAATGGCGCCGCCGGCCGCGCCACGGATCGTGTTGTGGGACATGAGCGTGAATTTCCAGTCGAATAAATTGCATGGACGAAGCCGTCCGATCGAAACAGCCATGCCCTTGTCGAGCAGTCGGTGTTTGCGTGGTTGTGGATAGGAAGGTTCGTCGAAATAATAGATGGGGTGTGCGGGCGCGGTTGGAAGATTGAGATGTTGGGGCTCGGCGTGAAACGATCGCCACGCGTGAATGATTTGCTCGCGGGTTGCTGTTGCCTTCAAGCGTACGTTCACACACTCGGTATGCCCATCGATCACCGCGACACGATTGCAGTGTGCGCTGATCTGGATACGCGCGTTTTCGATCTGATCATTCACCCTGCGTCCAAGCAGTTTGAGGGGCTCGGTCTGCATTTTCTCCTCTTCCCCACTGATAAACGGAATGACGTTGTCAACAATGTCGAGACTCGCAACGCCCGGATAGCCCGCACCCGAGACCGCCTGCAGGGTGACAACAGACACCTGTTCGACGCCAAAGACGTCCACGAGAGGTTTGAGCGCGAGCACCAGACCGATCGTCGAACAATTCGGATTTGTAACGATCAGACCTTTTGCAAACGACTGATGACGCACGAGCTCAAGATGATCGGCATTCACCTCGGGAATCAAAAGCGGCACCTGCGGATCCATCCGATGATTCTTTGCGTTTGAAACGACGACATATCCCGCTCGTGCAAACGTTTCTTCAATCTCGCCAGCGACATCGCTATCAAGTGCCGAAAAGACAACGCGACAATTCATGGTGGGTTCACACGCTTGGACAATCATCGAGCCGATTGACTCAGGAAGTTCACTCGACTGAAACCAGTTTGCGGCTTCGCGATACGGCTTGCCAACTGATCGCTCAGAAGCGCAGAGCGCGCGAATTTCAAACCAAGGGTGATCCTTCAAAAGTTCGACAAATTTCTGGCCAACACTTCCGGTTGCGCCAAGAATTCCAACGGGGATTTTTTCCATATGTATTTCCGCGTCATCCTGAACGTAGTGAAAGATCTCATAAGGGATCCTTCGTCGCTTTACTCCTCAGGATGACACATAAAATTATTGTTTGCATTTCAACATATCTCTAAGCACGCCCGCGGCAGTCACTTCTGCTCCGGCGCCGGGTCCACGAATCACGAGGGGCTGGGTGTGGTAACGGTTGGTCGTGATCACAACCATGTTATCCGTTCCTTGAAGATGAAAACAGGGATGCGTTTCATCCACTTCTTCGAGCTTCACGCGCACTTGCCCATCCTGAATTGTTGCAAGATAACGCAGAACTCTTCCTCGCGAACGTGCCTGCTGGAGTCGCTCGAGAAAGGCCGCGTCAGTGAGCAGGGCGAGATTCTCGACCTCAATATCCCGGATCTCAAGTTGAAGACCAATCTCACGAGCGAGGATCACAAGCTTGCGTACAACGTCCATCCCGCTGAGATCTTCTCGTGGATCCGGCTCCGTGTAACCCTTCGCTTGCGCGTCCACAACAAGGGAGGAAAAAGACGTTGTGCCGTCGTAGGTGTTGAAGAGATAGCTGAGCGTTCCGGAGAGCACGCCTTGAATTGACAAGACGCTGTCGCCTGTTTCCATAAGTGATCGAATCGTACTGATGACGGGCAGACCTGCGCCGACATTTGTATCATAAACAAAACGTGCGTTTGAAGGGATAGAACGAAGTTCGTGGTACTGAGCGAGTTGTCCGCTGGCGGCTTTTTTGTTTGGAGTAACCACAGAGATTCCCGCATGAAGAAGCTGTTTGTAATAGGAAACAACAACCTCACTGGAAGTACAATCCACAAAAATTTTACGTCCGGATGGGTCCAAAAGGATAGATTCGATAAATTGATCCAACTGTGTTGGAACGACTTGACCTGCTAATCGCATTTCCTTTGAGTTTGCCACCCCTGCGATTCGCAAATCCCGTATCGGTAATGCGTGTATTTGTCTGAGCAATTCAGAACCGATCATTCCGGTTCCAACCAGGTAGACAGATGTTTGTCCAGAAGCAAAAAATGCTTGATGAATCGCGCGAACGGCACGATCGACATCCTCGCGCTGAACCACCGCTGAAATATTTCGCTCGCTCGAACCCTGGGCGATGGCAAGAACATTGATCCGCGAGTCACCAAGCGCGGAAAAGACACGACCGCTCACACCTGGCGTTTGTCGCATCCGCTCACCAATAATCGCGAGAATCGAACAATCGCGATCGACCACCACATCGGAAATTTTATGCTGTAAAAACTCGAGCTCGAACTCCCGGTGAATGGCCTCGACCGCTTGAGGCACATGCTCAGGCTTAATCGCAAAACAAATCGAATGTTCGCTCGAGCCCTGTGTGATCATGATGATGTTTATGTGCGCGCGAGCCATGGCACTGAAGAGTCGACCAGCCGTACCAGTGACACCGATGAATCCGGAACCGTACAGACGAAGAAAGGCGATCTGATTGATCGAGGAGATGCCTGTGATAACTTGTGAGGGAGTGAGGAAGTGAGGAAGTGAGGAAGAGATGAGGGTTCCATCGCACGTGGGATTGAACGTATTTTTTATGCGAATCGGGATACCTGCGTCAAGCGCGGGTTGCATGGTTGGAGCATAAATGACTTTAGCGCCAAAGTGCGACATCTCCATGGCTTCCTCATACGTCATGGATTCTATGCGACCGGCAGACGCAACAACACGTGGATCCGCTGTGAGCACACCGTCGACATCGGTCCAAATTTGAATCTCATCAACGCCCAGAGCGGCACCGAAAATCGATGCCGTGTAGTCGCTACCTCCTCGACCGAGCGTGGTTGTCTCCCCTTGAACAGTTGAACCGATAAAGCCTGTGATCACGTGTATGCGCGCGGGGTGTGTAAGAAGCGACTGAATGTTTTCGTTGGTGAGGTCGAACTGAACGGTCGCGTTCAAAAACGTCTGGTCGGTTTTGACAAGCCGGCGTGCATCAACAAATTGACAAGCCGGCTCGCTCGCACGAATCGTTTCCGTAACGAGGTAGCACGACAGGCGCTCGCCAAAACTGGCCACCAGATCCAACGAACGATGGGTACACTCGCCGATGAGATAGATGCCGCGCAAGACGTCGGACAGCTCAGTGAACTGATCGGCGAGATGTTGGCGAACCACCTGGCGGTCAACCACGGACAGCTCGCTGGCAACCGCTGTATGACGAACGATGAGTTGGTCGAGGTCGTCTTGATAGGACACATCGCCAAGCCCGGCCTTACGCGCGGCGCTCAAAAGAAGATCCGTGACTCCACCGAGCGCCGAACAAACGACAAAAAGTGGCTCCGTCTCAGAGCGAACGCAGACAACAAGATCACGCACGGTTGTGATACGCTCTGCATTTTCAACGGAAGAACCTCCAAATTTCATGATCAGCATAGGGTGAAAATCTTGTGTGAATCGTGGCTCATCTTAGCCCGTGGTTCGGGGGTGTCAAAACAACCTGTGGATATAAAAATACGATCACGGAAGTGATCGTATTTTATGGTGCCGAGAGCCAGGACTCACGTCGCTTCGCTCTCCAGAGGGGCTTGCGCCCCTATGGCGGCACGTCGTTGACAAACGACGTGCCTGTCACCCTCGGCATGTAAGGGAGGTTTCCTCCCTTACCATCCCTCCAGTTCGATCCTGACTCTCGTGATCCAAAAACAGAGCCACCAATTGGTGACTCTGTTTTTCTGGTGCCGAGAGCCAGGACTCACGTCGCTTCGCTCTCCAGAGGGGCTTGCGCCCCTATGGCGGCACGTCGTTGACAAACGACGTGCCTGTCACCCTCGGCATGTAAGGGAGGTTTCCTCCCTTACCATCCCTCCAGTTCGATCCTGACTCTCGTGATCCAAAAACAGAGCCACCAATTGGTGACTCTGTTTTTCTGGTGCCGAGAGCCAGGATCGAACTGGCGACACGTGGATTTTCAGTCCACTGCTCTACCACTGAGCTACCTCGGCGACAATGCTCATAAAATAACGCGATCTGCGCCAGGCTTCGGTTGGAAACTCGTTCGCCGACCAGCGCGGTCGGCTCACGAGCTTTCCGCCCTCCAGCCAGGCACATCTCACGTCATTTTATGAGCATTGTTCCGTTCCGAAAACGTAAACACATTGTAGGACATTCAAAATTGTGCAGATCCGCCGGGCTGGAGGAGGGAAGACCGCTGA
>CAYJWY010000030.1:0-10548 GCA_964374035.1 uncultured Gammaproteobacteria bacterium | reverse complement strand
TGACAGACAACAACGAGTTTCCATTCGTCATCCTGAGTGCACCAGAAGGATCTCTGGATTTTATCAACGTCTTTGTCACAAGAGATCCTTCGGATGCACTCAGGATGACAGACAACGATGAAATCTTGTTTGTTCTTTAATTAAGAGAAGATACAGGATAACCAATAATGAATTCTATGGATCGCGTTTGGTATATAAAAAATTTGGATTTTCTCGCTGGAATTCCCAATGAGGAGATCATGCGGCTGGCGGGTTCGGCCGAGGACACGCGACATACCAGCCGTGCGCTTTTATATACGCCCCACATGGACGAGATGCGGCTATTTCTCGTGAAAGAAGGCGAGGTGTCTCTTTATCACACACGCGACGGAAAACGTTTTGTTTTTGATGTGATAGGGCCAGGAACGCTGTTTGGTAATATTGGCATGCAGAGCACGCCACTTTCTCATTTTGCCGAAGCGGCGGATGGGACGCGTATCTGTGCCTTTTCCTCACAGGACTTCCAACGGATCATCGCCGCATATCCCGTTGTGATGATGCGGGCGCTTTCGATGCTCGGGACCCGATTGGAAGATTACGAGAAAAAACTCGCCGAGAATCTTGTTGATGCCAAAGAAAAAGTTCTCCATGAGATTGCGCGTTATGAAAAGAAGCGCGCCTCACGATTCCTCGAGTGGTTTTCAGGAGATGCGTCCGCGCGACAGCTTACGCACGAGCACCTCGCCAAACTTACCGGGCTGAATCGCGTAACAGTGACGCGCGCGATGAACGATCTGCAAGCAGAAAATAAGGTGAGCGTCGATGACCATGGAAAAATTGTTATCCACAACGGGCTGTAGTATTTGTTACCGACGCAATGAACGGATGCCGTCATGATGGCGACATATGAAAAATACACTCATCGCGATCGTCGGTATCGTTATCGTAATCGGGCTCGGATACACAATCTTTCAACGTCCATCGGGAACGGACGCAACTCAATCAGAAACGGCGACAAATGTCATCGCATCTTCCTCGCCGTCAGCCGCAACCCAGTCCACATATGTCGCTGGGGGGTTTCAGGACTTTTCGCAATCCGCTTACGATTCAGCGATTGCCGACGGCAAAACCGTTATTCTAGACTTTCATGCTAGCTGGTGCTCGACTTGCGTCGCGAACGAGCCGATTATCAGAGAAGTCTTTAAGACAAACACAGACAAGAATCTAGTGGGATTTAAAGTCAATTTTGATACGGAAGTCGCATTAAAGAAAATCTTTAACATTCAAAGCCAGGCAACGTTTATTAAGACATCAAAGGGCGGCAAGACGGAGCAGCTCGGACCGGGGCCCGTGACGGCAGAAAGTTTCAGCGGTTTTATTCAATCGTAATTCTATGGGGATGTTATTACTGGCGTTCGCCGCCGGCGCCATCACCGTCACGTCGCCGTGCATCATCCCCATTTTGCCGATCGTCCTTGGTTGTGTTCTAAAGGATCATAAGTGGTATCCCGTTTATCTCGTGCTTGGAATGTCGACGACGTTCACTGTGCTCGGTGTCCTATTTGGTGCCTTCGGCAATACGTTACCCATTGACCGCGTTTTCCTGAATCAGTTGGCAATTTGGCTCATTGGCTTCATGGGAATCGTTCTTCTTGTGAAGCCGTTGGGAGATTTGTTCTCTCGTGGGACGTCCGCATTAACATCGTGGCTCGGCAATCGTGGACCGAAGGCAAATCAACTCGGACAACCGGGTGAAGCCTTCCTGCTTGGATCGCTTCTTGGAATCGTCTGGGCGCCATGCGCAGGGCCAATCCTTGGATCTATTCTTCTGATTGCTTCATCATCAGGGAACATTGTCCAGGCAGGATTATTACTCTTTATGTATTCGGTGGGCGCGGGCATCCCAATGCTCGCGATCGCTTACGGAGGCAAACGCGCGATTGCCGGACGCCACTTCATTCAAAAACGATCTGGACAGCTCAAAAAAGTATTCGGCGTCATCCTCGTCCTCACAGCTATTCTCATGGCGACCGGAGCCCTGCGCAAACTTGAGTCCATCATTGTTCCATACGTTCCTCTCTGGAGCTCGCAATTCTGATAGAATAATTTCATCATTGGATCGTCTAGTTGGTAAACAACAATTATCACCAACGGCGTTAAGCACGCTCAACGTCACCTTGAGCACCATTGCTGAACAGATGCAGTCGCTTCCTCAAAGTATTCCGGATTCTTCAACAGAAGACGTACGGCGCTGTAACGCGTTCCACGCGTGGAGAGAGAAAATCCCGCCCCGACACTGGCCGCACTAGTGAAAGAACTCCGTGCGGCAGGACACGATATTGATTGAATTCATCGCAAAACAACAGTGAACACTTGCGGAACTCCATCTTTAATTACCGTATACAACATATTCACAACTGAACATCAGACAAGCCACTGAAACGGCGAAAAAACGGGTCCACCTCGAGAAGCTCCAAACTCTTTTCAGAATGAAGATTCTCCGCTAAGCTTAGGCATGCCGTAGTCATTTCTATCATGGGAACTTTATGGTAAGGATGAGGTCACCTGTGTGATCCCTGTCGACGGCTCAATAACAAAAATGCAACGACCCACCATCTTCATGAGATGCGAGGAGTCGTTTTTGTTTGTGGATAGAATTTGGGCGGGAGATGTTTGTGGTTGTGATATAATTTATCGGTACATGATGAACCACATGCTCGGCTTTTATGAATAAGATTTTCATTACACTTTTGTTATTTTTAACGTCCGCAAGTGTTGTGTTTGCGGCTCCCCCATTTAGTCCCTACGTGCCCGGTGAAACCCTCGCCCCTTCCTGTAATCCTGGCGACATCAATTGCACGGTTCGTGTCAACGCGGCGATAGATTTGGTTGGCACAACGCTGGCACCCACGGTCGTCAATTCTTCGCTTACAAGTGTGGGTACACTCACCACGCTCACTGTCGACGGAGTTTTTAACGCAGACGTCGATGGCGCTGACATTGTCGACGGAACGCTCGTGAACGCAGACATCAATGTGGCCGCAGCGATTGCGTACACCAAACTTAATCTTTCAAACAGCATCCTTGGTTCCGATCTCGTCAATGGAACGGTTGCAAACGCCGATCTCAGTAATGCATCCCTCACGATTCTCTCCGGCGTCGGTTTATCCGGCGGCGGAGTTGTTGCGCTCGGCGATACGCTGACACTGACGAGCACGCTCGGTCTTTCCATCGACACAAGCGAAGTTGTCGACGGAACGCTCGTGAACGCAGACATCAGCGCAACCGCCGCCATCGCGTACAGTAAACTCAACCTCGCAAACAGTCTCGTCACCGGCGATATCGTCGACGGCGCCATCGCAAATGTCGATCTCGCAAACGCCTCGCTCACGATCACGGCAGGGGATGGTTTGTCTGGTGGCGGATTAGTTACCCTGGGCGACTCAATCACCATTACCTCAACGCTCGGCACCGCAATCGATAGTTCTGAAATTACAAACGGTTCGATTGTGAATGCCGATGTAAATGCGGTTGCGGCTATTGCGTATAGCAAACTTAATCTTTCAAATAGCATCGTCAGTGCGGATATCGTCGACAACACAATCGCAAACGCCGACCTCGCGAATCCTTTCATCACCGTTCTTCCTGGAGTCGGTCTTTCCGGTGGTGGCCTTGTCGCGCTTGGTACCGCGATCACGCTCGACTCCACTCTCGGCACCTTCATTGATTCTTCTGAGATTGTTGACAGTACCATCGTTAACACGGACATCAGCGGACTCGCCGCCATCTCCTATTCCAAACTCAACCTCGCAAACAGTCTCGTCACAGGCGACATTGTCGACGGAGCGATTACCAATGCTGATCTTGCGAATGCGTCGCTTACCGTGACCGCTGGCGACGGGTTGTCTGGTGGCGGCCTTGTCGCCCTGGGCGATATGATCACCATCGATTCAACGCTTGGCACAGCAATCGACAGTTCTGAAATCACAAACGGCTCTATCGTGAACGCCGACGTGAATGCGTCAGCCGCAATCGCGTACGACAAACTTAACCTTTCTAACAGTATCGTTAGTGTAGATCTTGTTGATGGAACTGTTGCAAACGCCGATCTTGTAAATGCAGTCCTTACGGTCACAGCAGGGGACGGTTTGTCTGGTGGCGGAGTTGTTGCTCTGGGTAATACGATCACCATCGATTCGACACTTGGCACAGCAATCGACAGCGTCGAAATTATTAACGGTTCGATTTTGAATGCGGATGTCAATGCGGTTGCGGCTATTGCGTATTCCAAACTCAATCTTGCCGACAGTGTCGCAAGCTCAGATGTTCTCGATGGGACATTGTTGAATGAAGACATCGACGTGGGCGCAGCCATCGCGTACTCCAAACTTGATCTTGCAAACAGCATTGTTGGCGCGGACATCGTCGATAGTACCGTGGACAACGCCGACCTCACGAATCCGTCGCTTACCATTGTTTCCGGCGTGGGTCTTGCTGGTGGCGGTCTCGTTGCTCTGGGCGACACACTCACACTCACCAGCACGCTTGGTGTATCCATCGATACTTCTGAAGTTGTTGATGGAACGCTTTCAAACGCCGACATCAGCGCGGCCGCTGCAATAGCCTACTCGAAACTCAACCTCGCAAACAGTCTCGTCACAGGCGACATTGTCGACGGAGCGATTACCAATGCTGATCTTGCGAATGCGTCGCTTACCGTGACCGCTGGCGACGGGTTGTCTGGTGGCGGCCTCGTTTCCCTCGGTGATGCGATCACGATCGATTCGACACTTGGCACAGCAATCGACAGTTCTGAAATTACAAACGGTTCGATTATGAACCTCGACATCAACGCGGCCGCGGCGATTGCTTATAGCAAGCTCGATCTTGCCAATAGCATTGTCACCGGCGACATCGTTGACAACACCATCGACAACACAGACCTCGCGAATTCCTCGCTGACCGTGACGGCTGGTGATGGGCTCGCTGGCGGTGGAGTTGTTGCTCTCGGTGACACCGTTACGCTGACAAGTACCCTTGGAACAGAGATCGATACAACAGAAGTTGTCGACGGAACACTCGTCAATGCCGACATTGATATGGCCGCGTCAATTTCTTATGGCAAACTCAACCTCGCAAACAGTCTCGTCACAGGCGACATTGTCGACGGAGCGATTACCAATGCTGATCTTGCGAATGCGTCGCTTACCGTGACCGCTGGCGACGGGTTGTCTGGTGGCGGCCTTGTCGCCCTGGGCGATATGATCACCATCGATTCAACGCTTGGCACAGCAATCGACAGTTCTGAAATCACAAACGGCTCTATCGTGAACGCCGACGTGAATGCGTCAGCCGCAATTGCCTATTCCAAGCTCACACTCACGAGCAGTATCGTTACTGGCGACATTACGGACGCAACGATCGTGAACGCTGACGTAAGCGAGTCTGCCGCGATTGCTTATAGCAAATTGAATCTCGCAAGCAGTCTCGTCACAGGCGACGTGACCGACAACACACTTACGCTTTCCGACATCGCCAACACACCAACATTCGACGCCGACCTCATCCTCACCTCCAACTCAGCCGTCAATGACTTCAAACTTATTCTCGACAACAGCTCAACAGGCGATGTTGCTTCGCTCTTCTCGATCACCACCACCGGTGTCGGAGCAACAGTTGCCACCGCCATGGATCTTTCCGACGCAGATATCGTCGTCGCTCTTGCGATCGGCAGTAATGATGTCACGGTCGGCGGCGCAACGCTCTCATCTTCGGAGTTCGCGCTTCTCGACGGAGGCGTGACGCTCGGCGAACTCACGGACTCGGGCACGCTCACCG
This sequence comes from uncultured Gammaproteobacteria bacterium, assembly GCA_964374035.1. GTDB lineage: Bacteria > Patescibacteriota > Patescibacteriia > UBA9934 > GWF2-40-263 > CALRGL01. The sequence goes on along the minus strand of CAYJWY010000030.1, from coordinate 4,731 downwards.
CAACAACCGTCGACATCAACGGAGGAGCGATTGATGGCGCAACGATTGGCGCAAGCTCGGCGTCCACAGGGGCCTTTACAACGCTTTTGGCTTCAAGCACGTTGACGGCAAACGGGACATTGAATGCAAATGGCGTCGTGAATTTGGGTGACAACGGCGATACCTTTGGTGTGGACTCGCTTGAGTTTGATGTCTCATCGACGACAGGCTCGGTGACCATCGACGACGGAGGAAATGCCGGAGCCGTTGTCGTCGAGGGCACCAACCTAGATATCAATGACCTCACCTTCGTGGGAGCGGGAACGGTTGCAAGCGCAGTGGCATCAAGCCTCTCTATCGATTCTGGCACAACCGGGGCATTAAACATTGGAACAACGGCATCCGCAAAAACGATCACGCTTGGAAACACGACAGGCGCCACAACGCTCAACCTTCAAGGCGGAACGGGTAACATAAATTTACAAACGGCTGGCACAACAACAACAGGAAATGTGCAGATCGGTGCTGGCGGTGCTGGATCAACAACGCCAGATTTGTTCGTCGTTGACGTGAAGAGTTCGTCGGGAGATCCTACGGGAACAAACGGTGCAATGTATTACAACGCGAACACGAGTAAGTTTCGTTGCTATCAAGCAAGCGCGTGGAAGGATTGCGATGCGGGAGCTCCTCAAGCAGGTCTCGTGTCAAAAACCGAGCCATCCGATCTGACAACAACCAGCACATCTCTTCAAAATACCAATTTGTCCTTTGCTATTGGTGCACAAGAAACATGGTCCGTTTGGTTTAGCCTTCGCAGTTTTAACTCCTCTTCAAATCGCGATGTGAGTTATGCGATCTCCGCTCCAGCCGGCGCCACGTGTTATGTTTCAGGAGGAACGTTTGGTAGTAATAGTCCAGTCGATTCGACATCATGCGCGAGCGCAACTATTACCCCACAAGTTGGCACGACTGATGAACTCGTTGTTTTAGCTGTGACGATTGTCAATGGCCCAACAGCAGGAACAGCACAACTTCAATATGCCTCAACTAATGCAAACGGGACGGCTCATGTGGATGCCGGATCCAGTATGCGTGCGTTTAAAAATCAGGGTTCAGACGTTGCCGAAGTATATTACACGACGGACAGAACGATCAATCCTGGTTCTGTTGTGAGCATTGATTCTCAACTTGAGTCCGGTGTGAAAGCCTCCACGCGTGCCCATGATCCAACGGCGATCGGGATTCTTTCGACATCTCCGGGAATGGTGATTGGTGACGCCGGCGTACCAATGGGTGCTCGTCCTGTGTATGTTGCGCTTTCCGGACGTGTGCCTGTGAAGGTTGTGACAGAAAACGGACCGATTCTCTCGGGAGATTATCTCACCTCGTCTTCAACGTCCGGAGCCGCTATGAAGGCCGCGTCCGGCGATGTGGTGATCGCTCAGGCATTCTCTGGTTATGACGGTGATGGGGTCGGCATGATTTCCGCCTTTGTGAAAAATTTTGAACGGGATGCAATGTCAGATGCTCGTGAAGAGATCACAACCGACGCGGCCACCTATGTGGCAACCGTTCAGTCAGAATCGCCACAAGATCCCTTGGCTCTTATTTTGCAAAAAATCAGCAATGCTCAACGATCCATCGTGCACATTATCGCTTCGCGTGTCAGTGCGATCCGCGGATACTTCTCGGAAATTTTTGTAAGCATCTCCCATCAGAGCACACTCTGTGTTGGAGAAGCTGGAAATGAAACCTGTCTCACAAAGACTGAATTAGATTCGCTCTTGTCCAAGAATAATGCTCAGAGCAACAACGATCAGGCGGCTCCACAAGCATCGTATGTCGACGAAGTTCCCGTACTTGACGAAATCCCCGCGACAGATCCTACCGATGAGCCCGCTCATGAACCTGTCGAATAGCCCGTATGCGTATGCGATCTGAATACCCACAGAAGTTTCAGGGATTTCTGAACCTGCTTGCCGTTTTCTTGTTTCTGTTCACTCCGCTTGTGTCGTTTGCGGAGCAAAATAACGGCACGATTGATCCTGTGGCGAAGTATGCGTGGGCGGAAACCATAGGCTGGTTGAATTTTGGAACCGTCCAGGGCAACGTGCGTGTGACGGACGCGGGTCTCACCGGAAGTGTTTGGAGTGAGAATCAGGGATGGATCGTGCTCGACGCCTCACCCACAAGCAGAGTCACCGTTACGTCGGAAGGGGTTCTCGGAGGTTATGCCTGGAGCGAAACGCTCGGTTGGATCGATTTCAACGGCGTGACGATTGATGACGACGGCGTGTTCGTTGGATACGCAACCGTGCTCATCGACGAGAGCAAGATTAGCTTGAATTGTAAGAATACCAATTCATGCACAGCCTCCAATTTTTTTGTGGCGACCGATTGGCGCAAGCTTCGTCTGCGTACAGGCGTTGTGTCACTTGCACAACCAGACGATGAAACAGATCAGGCTCAAGATTTGATTCCCGTGCCGCTTTCACCACCCAGTACACCTTCCGATGTTCCGACGGGATCTTCACCAGATGAAGCCACCATCAACGGTCAGCGCTTAATCGCGTTTAACCAAATGATGATTGGCTGGGGATCCAAGGAGTGTGGCAATCCTTCTGACTTGAACGCGGATTGTTCCGTGGACATTCTCGACTTTAATACGCTCATGGTTATCTGGGGATCGACGTCTCTATGAAACGACAAATCCTTTTCAGTCTGATATTGCTCGCATGTTTCCTGCGTCCACTCGATGCACGCGCGAGTTCGATTCTTCTTTCCTCGAAGGCGGTTTCGGTTGAAGCCGGCAAGACGTTTTCTTTTCCTGTTGTTGTGAATCCTGAAACAGAATCACTGTACACCGCCAAAATCAATCTCCTCTTTCCCTCGAATTTGTTTGAAGTGACGTCGTTTATCTTCGACGCGGGTTGGATTCCTCTTGTACAGCCGGGGTATGATTTAGTCGATAATACACACGGACAGCTCATTAAAACTGGCGGGTTTCCAGGTGGCTTTTCTTCCTCAAAAACACTCGGAACCATCACGGTTCGAGCTAGACGTGCGGGCGAGGGGACGATGGCGATTGGTTCGGGTGCGTTTGTGTTGAATGCAAAGAGTGTCAATACGCTTACCTCAAAGTCGAGTCTGAAGATTGTGGTAAAGGACTCGACGCAGACGACATCGACGCAAACACCGCAGACAGCAACGGTTCCCATAGAAAATTTTTCGACAGCAAAAACAGCCACACGACCAGCTACAAACGCAAAAAATTTGTTTGATGTGCTCTCGACGCCGGCGCAACAACGTTCCGTTCGCTCGCCGGTCATCTACGTACTCCTCTTTGTTGCGGGGCTCATCGTCGCGGTCTTGGTCGCACGTATTTTTGCTCAGATTCGACGTCGACGTTTGCTCGTGAAATTGAAAAAGAAACAGATATGATGGCGCGTGCTCTTACAAGCAGATGGTTCACAGGCTTGATCGGTTTGGTTGTTTGCGCCGCCTTGCCATTGATGTTGAGAGCGCAGGAATCAACAACGTCGATCAATCATCCGAGGATTGAAACAACAGGCGCTGGCCTGGTTGCAAAGGTTGCACCAGGAGAGCTCTTGCCGATTTCAATGAAGCTTTTAAATTTCGGGAGTGATGAGCGAGTTGACGTGAAAGTGTTTTATCAAATTGCGAATCCAACGGGTAACGTGGTTGTTGTTGCGGAGGATACAATTGCGGTTGAAACAACGGCAAGCTTCATTAAGACGATTCAAATTCCCGTGCGTTCACCTTCCGGCCGCTACACAGCAAAGAGTTCTATTACCTACCAAGATCAACTTGTTCCAGCCACGACGATGTTTGAGTTTATTGTGGAGCCCAAAATTGGTGGATTCTATCAAGACGAACTTTTTCTGTACGGCGGTTTCACACTCGCAGTGAGTGTGTTCACAGGGCTACTTGGCCACCTTTGGATTCGTCGTCGTCGAGCCACACGCCTCGAACCGATTGACTACTCGGATGTGCCAAGCGACCAACGCGCATTCTTCGAGCTCATCAGCGACACCGTGCTCGAGATGCGCCAGCACATGGGCGACGCTGTCTTTGAGATCGCCTCGCGTGTCGACGGCTTAAAAATTGACCGCACGACCGGCCGCGTCCTCGAAGTGACCAGACATCCCTCAGAGATCATGCGAGCACTTGTTGATGGATATGAGAAGACGCTCGCAAGAAAATAACGCTTTTTTACCGCTGGACAATCCCCGAAGAATTGCTTATGATCCTGTCGCGCTTCACTCCTCATCTGAAGAGATTTTTTCAAAATTGATGAGTTGCGCCGGGCTGGAGGGAAAAAATAGCCGACCGGTAGGGATCCCTACCGCGAGGTGATTTTTTCCCGAAGCCCAAGCAGATCGCCAATTTTGGAAGAATCTCGGGTCGATACTCAAGTGGTCAACGAGAGCAGACTGTAAATCTGCTGGCTTACGCCTTCGAAGGTTCGAATCCTTCTCGGCCCACCACTCGGATACGCAAATTTGCGCAGCTGCTTGGGCTTCTGACATAATACATTTCGCCGGAGGTATACCTCCGAACAAATGTATATATTACTCAAGCCCGGCGCATATGCGCAAATTTGCCAGTGTCTGTTTGGTTGAAACCGGCAAACTTCGCGCACATGAGAGTTTGAGAGATTTGGGTGTTGACGCCTTAAAAATAAAAATTGAGGATTTTAAAGAAAAAATAAGAAATAAGAAAAACTGGCCT
>CAYJWY010000029.1:0-10589 GCA_964374035.1 uncultured Gammaproteobacteria bacterium | reverse complement strand
GAGATCCTTCGGATGCACTCAGGATGACAGACAACCAGGATAACCCACAATGAATTCATATGGATTTACAAAAAACAGTGTTGATTATTCCGCCTAATGATGCCGAGGCTATGCTGATTGCCGAGATTGCCCAAAAGATCGGTTTGCCGGTGTTGACGTCCGGGCAACTGCATGGCGCGTCTCTCGACAAGGGCAAGCACGATTTTGTGCGCTTGGTGAAAGAAGGAGGCTATCAGACGGTGGTGATTGTTGAGATGCCAGGACTGAAAACGGAGTCGAGACTGCGTAAATTAGGTGTAGTGTTGAAGATTATTGATCATCACAGCTACACCGACTTAGATCGCGCACATGATCCAAAGACCGGCAAGATGTTGCCATCCTCCCTTGAACAATTTTTGAAATTTTTTCGTGTGACGGACGTGCGTCTCAAGCAGTTTGGTTATGATCCAAAGATTATTCGCGGCATTGGCGTGATGGACCGCGGATATGTGTGGGCACTCCAAAAAGAAGGGTATACAAAAAAAGAAATGAAGTTGGTGCTGGATTTTCATGATTCGCTCATGGCCAAACTGGTGAATCCGGCGACGGAAACGCGTAAGGAACAGGCCGCGTATAATGCTTGGTTACGACGCGCGACATGGAAACAGTTTTTTGTGATCGAGAGTTCGGCGGACGCGCAGTTGCGCGCGCGCATTTCTCGTATCGTCGCCCTCGAGATCGGAAAACCCACGGCGTTGATTGTTGTTGAACGGGCACGACGATTGATCTATGTGCAGGAGTCGAAGTTTGCTCGTAAACTTTTTGAACGGTTTGGTGGTTTTACGTTTGGACTTGATCGCAATTGGGGTTATCACAACGAAGCGGGACAGCGACGCGTGTCACTCAGCGATGTGAAGCGCGCGATTGAATCTTTTTCTTAATCTATGGCATGTGAAGACAGCTCTGAATCGTTTTTGATGGCTGCGGAGTTTGGCGGAACGCCCGAACTGGATTTGCACGATGTGCGCGATCTTTCAAGCGGCATCTATGAGCTGGATTATTTTTTAAACGCGCAGTTTATGCGCCGTCAACGTGCTGTCAAAATTATTCATGGACGTGGAACCGGCGCGATGCGAAACGCCGTTCATGCGCATCTTCGGACGGTTTCTTTTGTGGAAGCGTTTCGTGATTCGTTGAATCCAAGTGAACTGTTGGGAGTAACGGTTGTCGCGTTTGTGAATTCGTAAGGAATTATGAAACCGTTTTTCATCGGACTCTCTGGTATTTCCGGAGCAGGGAAGTCGACGCTGGTCGATCATCTCGAAGCTCAGGGCGGCGTGAAGCGTTTTCGGTTTGATGCGTACTACAAGTCCGCGGCCGATTGTCCCAAACTTCCCGACGGTCGCCCGAATTGGGATCTGCCTGAGAGTCTGTATCTCGACGAGGTTGTCGAGGCGTTTCGAGCATTGAGCGAGGGTAACGATTTGCTCATTCCTGTTTATGATCGCGGACGTTGCGCTCGCGTCGGTAACGTCCTATTCAAAAATGCCCCGGTTATTTTTGCCGAGGGACTCCATCTATTTGCGGACGCACGGATTCGCGCATTGATTGATCTGCGTTTGTGGCTCGATGTGACCGAAGAGGAGGCCCTCGCGCGTCGGCTCAAGCGTCAACCAGATTACGATGTTGCCTATCACTGGTCCGTCGCGGTGCCTGCGCATCGAACGTTTGTTCTTCCGTTTCGATCCGAAGCTCATCAGATCATCGACGGCATGCGTGGCGTTAAGGATGTGGTGGCACAGACCGACACGTTCATCCACCGTGAGCTTAAGATCGCTCCGTGATAACATACATGCGTTATGTGGCGATACCAGTCCGTTCATCAGCGTTCACAGACGGAATATCTCGATGAGGTCATCGCACGTCTTGAATTTGATCAAGGATTGATGTGTCGTGCAAACGCCACGCTTGAGGCGATTGCCGCGCAAGAGCCCATTCTCAAGGAATCTCTAAAGACGCCGCAAGATCCTCGTTCGCACGCCGAGGGGCCGTTCATGGACGCGCATCTTCGACGAATGTTGATCGTGCTTTACGCCGTTGTCGAGGAGAAGATGCACTTGATCGACATTGAGGAATTTCGACGGATGAAGGGGTATGAGGGCGAGATCGATGAGCTTGAGGAGATGTTGAAAGAGAAGCATGCGTTTTTTGAATCGTTTATTTTGGTGCATGACGCATCAAAGATGCACGCGATCATGTTTTTTTCTCCGGCTGGTTCGCGAGGGGAACGTTACGGCTTTTCATCGAAATACGTTGTGGATCCCGCGATCGATCAACAGCAACGTCACGAGGCGCTTGATCGTTATCGGCTCTTGTTTGATCGTTTCAAGAGTGATCACGCGCATCTGTCTGAACGAGATTTACAACAAGCGTTTTATGAAGCGCATGAAATTCGCGTGAGCTATCCGCATCACGATCGCATGATGTACGCTCCGGTTCAACAGTCGTTGCTTGAACGTGTAGCCAACGCCCATCAACTCTCCGATCGGGACCGCTCCATGTTAAGCGAAATCATCGGCCGTCATCTCGAGTTCGAGGCGTTCCACAAGGTTGATCTCGCCATGACGCATTGGCTCCTTCATCTGGCCAAGGCCAACAACTACGATGGCGATGATTTTCTCGATCTCGTCGGTGGCTGTATTTTTCTTGATTGGGTTTGCGGCTCGATGCGCACAAACGGCGGCGGGATGTTTCATGACGCGCACTATCTCACCAACGTGTTCATTTCCGAACATCAGCTTTTCCCCGAGCGACGTCTCGAGAAATACGAGGCTCGAGAGCGCAAAAAGAAGGAGGAGCGGAATCGTTACTTTCAAGACGTCGGTCTCGACGGCGTTGGTCTCATGAAGCTCCTACGTATGCGTTCGGGTCCTGAGTTTGGTCGCGTCATGCGAACGATTCATCAAGCCATTCTCGGAGAAGGCGAAATGCCCAAGTTTGCGCCTGCGATCGAGAAGGAGCTTGGGACGCGTGCAACCGCGTTTTACAATAAACTGTTTATGAAGGGGGATTAATTAACTACACCCTGAGCCTGCTCGAGTCTGAGCGACCTCGGAGTCGAAGACGGGCGGTAGATTATTCTATGATTGTGAGCATCACAGGTGAAATTCAGTATCACGGAGTCGGTTACCTCGTGTTTGTGTCTGGCGGAATTGGCTACAAAGTCATTGTGCCCGATAACGTCGCTGTCACGTTTTCTGGTGTGACGACGATTTATACGCATCAAGTCATTCGTGAAAACGAACACGAGCTTTTTGGGTTTCTCAGCATGGACGACCTTGAGTTTTTTTGGAAGCTGATTGCGATCTCCGGCGTAGGGCCTCGCATTGCCCAGAAGATTGTGTGTTCAAACGAGACGGGAATTGTGAAGTCAAAGATTATGAACGCCGATCTCGCTTTTCTCACGAGCATTTCTGGCGTTGGCAAGAAGACGGCGCAGAAAATTATTCTCGAATTAAAAGGCGTGCTCGCGGACCAGACCGATGTTTCCGGACTCGATCAAGACGCGGTCGAGGCGCTTGTGGGATTGGGCTACTCACGAAATGATGTGCGGCGTATTCTGTTAAGCGTGGTCGCACAGACCACTGACGAGCGTATTCGCATTGCGTTAAAATCCTTTGCCCGTTGATATGTCCATTGAGATTGATCAAAAACAATGGGACGCGTTCGTGTTGACAAACGGTCCGCGTTCGGGACGATTTTTGCAATCATTCGCGTGGGGCGAGTTTCAGAAAGCTGTTGGACGTCATGTGCATCGTGAGATTCTCGATGTCTCAGAGCGCGTTGTGGGACTGGCGCAAACGGTTCGCCATACATTTCCTCTCCTGGGATGGTACGACTACATCGCGCGCGGGCCGATTGTTGAAGAAGTCTCGAAGCTTCCAGAGATGATGACAAAGCTTGTGGATGCCAATGTGTTCTTGCGTTTCGATCCGGCTTTCGATCCGCTGATCATGCTTCCAAAAAGCCGTTTGCAAAAAACGATTGACGTGCAACCGGCACACACCGTTGTCAACGATTTACGTTTCAGTGAGGAACAGTTACGGCAAGGCATGCACGCAAAGACGCGTTACAATATTGGTCTGGCAGAAAAGAAAGATCTCTCGCTCAAATTTCAAGACGTGAACATTTCAGAAGTCTGGTCGCTTTTTGACGAGACATCCAAACGCGGATCGTTTCGTTTGCACGCGCGTGCCTATTACCACACCATGCTCGATCATCTGCACAACAAAACTCCTCGTGTCTTTCTAGCGGCCGCCTACCTCGACGAGACACCGATTGCCGCGACGATCATGCTTGACTTCGGCGACACGCGAACGTATTTGCATGGAGCGTCCTCACACAAACATCGCGCTCTCATGGCTTCATCCCTTTTGCACTGGAAACTTCTGTTGGATGCAAAAGCCCAAGGCATGCACTGGTATGACTGGTGGGGTGTGTGCCCGCTTGATGCAAAGAATCATCCATGGGAAGGGATCAGCCGATTCAAACGCGGGTTCGGCGGTGAGGAACTTGTGTATCCAGGAACCTATGACGTAGTGATGAAGCCACTGACCTATGCGGTTTACAACACAGCTCGTCGCGTTCGTCGTATGTTTTAAAAACCGCCGAAGGGCGGTTTTTCGTTGATGCACATCGTGTCGAGGTCTGAGTTTGCGCGGATTACTCTGTGACAACTCCTTTTCCTTTCGCAAGCGCATCCGATTCAAGATCCGTTGACAATGGATCCAGACTTCGATTCAGCTCGTCGCCCGTGATCGTGTCTTTTCCAACGAAGGAAATTTGATTCGTGAGTTTGAAGAAGCTTGCCACGTCTTCTTTGGTTGGGGTGATTGCAACATCAAACCATGCTTCGGCGGTAGGAATATCGACAGGAAGTTTTGGGATAACCCAGCGGACTTGGCGTGTTGTGGTGTTGAAGGTGAGCTCGCCGATATCGGTTTGTTTTTTTTCGTCGAAGGTCACGTCTTGGGGGAGGGTTGTTTCAAACACGATATCCTTTAGAGCGTGTAATGAATTTGTGAGATTCCACTGAATACGCAAGCGCGTTGTTTGTCCAACGTTTGGTGGAAGCGGACCTCCGCCGATTGCTTCACCATCGGTTGAAAAATAGCGGGCATTTGCGGTTGCCTGTACGTTTGAGTTTATCAGCACGGTGATAGGAGTCGCCTCAATCGTGCGCGCGGTGGTGATCGAGCCAACGCGGCCGATTTCTGCGGAAAGTGTAACAGTGAAACGATCCGCGTTTTTGTTGTCGATGGCTTCGATGATGGGCAAAGAAAAATCGATCACACCACTTGCTTTTGGTTCAAGACGTTTGAGTGCATCGATGTTTTTGCCGGTCCAAACAATCGTCGATCCTGTACGCACACCGTTTGAGACAAGCGCAGAAACGAAGTTGATCGGCAGTGTGCCTTGTTGGGTTTCAACCCTGAGTGTGAAGCGAACGTCCTCAGCCGCGTCTACACCATTGTTTGAAAAATCAATTGAACCACGAAGTGTTTTTCCCAGAGAAACCGTTTGATCTTTATCCGAGCCGTCCATGATGAGACGAAAGGCGAGCGCGCCACCGAGCACATCGGTTGTCACGGTTTGTTTTGTTTGATCAAGGACGAGTTCTTCTTTTACAAAACTTGCACGTGCGCCGATTTGTTGTTCTCCCGAGGCAGTGGTGGTAAACGTTCCCGCAATACCAAGTTCTTTCAGCTCACCGGCTTTTAACAGATCAAGTGTCCAGTAGCCTTCTGTTTCCGGAAGGTTCGGTGTGGTTGTGTTGATCGTAAAATCAGCCGGAAGCTCGGGGAAGACGCGTACATTGAATACGTCGACCTGTCCCGTGTTTTGAAGGTTGAGCGTGTATGCAATCTTGTCGCCGGCAAGCGCTTTTTGCGGCCCACCGACAGTCATCTTAAGAACCGATTCGCTGATTTGGACTGTTTTCGTTTCTATTTTTTGGAATGCGGAGTTGAAGTTTGCCGGCTTGTAGGTGAAGAGAACTTGCATACGCTGTGAACTGGGAACCTCTGAAAGGAAGACACCGTTGAGGGTGATGGCACCATCGGATCCCTCCTTGAGTGCACCGATTGTCCACTGTTGCGGATCGGTTGGCTCCGGTGCCGTTGTCAGTACGTAAAAACTATTTGGTGTATTGAGTTTCATTTCAAGGCTCGCGATGGGGACATCACCTGTATTTTTGTAACGAATGGTGTAGCTAACAGGCTCGCCTGATTTAATGTTGTCGGGCCCTTCGATTTCAACCTTGAGTGATTCGTTTGATTGAAACAACCCGCCGTTGTTGAAAAGAAAAAATCCAGCCCATGCAAGTGCGGATAGTCCAAAAAGCAAGACGATGATTTTTAGAAGAACGCTCGTCATGGTTGAGCGACGTTTTCGCGAAAGCTTTGAGAGATCCGGCATACTGCCGTCAGCGCCTGCGTAGATGGTACGTAGGTCACGTGTGAGATCGCGCACGGATCGTCGTTTGTGGGTTCGACTCATAGAGTGTTGGCCAGCAATAGCAGACCGATGAAGGTATCGCTTTCATTTGTAAACGTTGCGCGATCATCGAAGGAAGACCAGATCGTTGAAAGATTGAACGGTGTCTCAAAGCGAACCTCCGTGGTTCGATCCATGACGCCGGACTGTTTTTGAACAACGAGCGTGTAGCGTTCTGTTTTTGGTATTCCCAGAAGTTTTTTGAATTGATCGTTCCAGGATTGCGCATTCAATGTGTTGATGGAAAAGGGAAGGGTGTAGACAAAGCGTACGGTCGAGGTATCACCTGGTGCGGTTTGCACCCAGTTTCCAAACACAGTTTTTCCGGACTCCTCAAAGATCGCGGTTCCGCTTGCTGGATCTATTTTTTCCTTTGCGACGTTGTAGTACACATCGTCATCGATCGTCCAGTTTGCTGAAGGTTCCTCGAACAGACGCACATCAGGAATGGAGAATCCACTGGCGCTCAGAAGAGTCGCACCTTTTGGTACATAGACACGGAGAAAATTGACATTGTTGACACCGGAGAAAAGAGCGTTCTTGAGTCCATTGTGTGTGCGCGTGATTGTCAGCGTGTTGGTGATGGTTCCGTTGTCGTCGATACGCACATCAAGGTTTGCGCGTTGACGTATCACTGCGTCCGTTTTTCCACCACCCAAGTTTGAGTCAACGATCATCAAGTAATCTCCGGCTGTCTGTAGTATGGCGCCGCCCCAACCTCGCGCGAGGATGGTTTGCTGGAGTGTATCGTCGGTGAGATAGACTTGAATGTCGCGTTTTGCAAGACCCTTTCCAAGAATATCGACAAATTCCATGAAGCGCTCTGACGATGTTTCAACCGCGCGATCGATAAGCATCGGGGCGAGATCTCCGATAAACTGCTTGGGTTTGTTTTCAACCTTGTCGTATTCAAGTTCGACGATTTTTTGCGCCTCGAACATAAAGTTCTCGCTGTCGATGACGCGATCGTAGTCGGGCATCTCGATTGGACCGAGCAGTTTGAGCAAGTCAACGACGTATTGCGCGTTTACCGCGATGACCCCATCGAGACTTGGTCCTCCGCTATCGTTGTAGAATTGAATCATTTGTCGTGCGCTTGTTGGAAAATCCGGGAACCAGTTTGCGTCTTGAAATTCCCAGCGGGCTTTGAGGAGTTGAAGCGGCTTTGGTGCGATGAGTGAGGTTTTCAGATAGCCTTGCAGATCGTATGTTCCACCGCCAGGTACGTTCAAGTGTTCAAGCACACCGTTGTTGACTTTGATCTCCGCAAAGCTTCCCATGAAACCGCCGGTTGCACGCATCTCGGTGTTGTTTTGAAAGATGAGAAGGTAGCGTTTTGATCCTTGTGCCCCAAGCACCGTCTCGGCAAACCGCGCCATTTCCTCGAGATCGTACATGCTTGCCATCAGAAGCGGAAGTGAGGTTTGCAGTTGTGTGAATTGATCTCGATAGGCCTCGGGAATATCATTGCTATTTAGCTGTTCAATGGTTCTGTTGGCGTCTTCAACGTGGGGGAGGGCGGAGTTCATAAACGTGCGAAGGAGTTGTGATCGCGAGACGGGTGTTGGGTTCACGTCATTTTGTATTTCTTCCAAACCCTGCGTGAGTCGCGACGCGGCACGGGAGAGAGATGTGCCGGCGCTCACAAGAGCCTCACCGGTTTTGTAACTTCCACGCGTGGTTGGAACCGCGCTCAGCAAGAGTTGCGTTCCCGCACCGAGTTGGTCGATGGTTGTTTGAGCTTGGGCGAACTTGCGCCCTGCATCGGTGAAGAAGTTTTGTGCGAGCGCGGTGTCTTGAAGCGAAGCCGCCGTGGTTCCATCGTTGAAAAGATTCACCGCATTGAACGAGGATGTTTCGATGGTTGTTTTTGCCTCACGAAGTTCTTGCACGAGATTCATGGCGTGCAGAGGCAAGACGAATACAAACGAAATAGCAACGAATCCGGCGATGGCTCGTTTCCATCCAAATGGCATCCAGGTTGCGGACGGTTGATGGGATGTGGAATCACCAGAATTGAAGCCTTGGGGCACCGACTCGGTGTCCGTTTCAAGCTCGGACTCGATGATGTCGAGATCCAGCACATCACTGTCATCTTCGTTTCTTAGAACAATCGACTCTTCCTCGTCCTCGGGCAAATCAAAATAAGAAAAGATGTCGTCTGGCATGGGTGCGGGCTCAAACGCGCTTTGCATCGTGAGGGTGAACGTTGGGGGAAGGCGGATGCCTCGCGCATAGGGGAGCAGAACATCGAAGGATCGCGGATGATCGATGAGCAATGGCTCGTAGATCATTGATGGTGATGACACAGCGTAGTCTTCTGCGAGTTGCGAGCGAATTTCGTGTTGCTCGAGTACGAGATCGTTCACATGATTGACAACGACTTGTTCGATCCGCTCCGGTCGCATGGCATGCAAAAGGTTCAAACGTATTGGTGTGAAATCTTCCTGCGCAAGAAGTTCTTCGGGAGACGGCATCGCACTGGCGAGATGCAAAATGAAGGGGGAGAGGTTGTGCTTCCCGATTTCTACGGGAGTGACGATAGATTGTTCGTTGGTGTTCACGACGCCTTCGTATCGGACGTGTTCAGGAACAGCCGCGTCGAAGAGATGTGTGAGCGTTCGACGTTGTCGCGCTCGACGCAATGATTCTTTTAATTTCAGGTCATCGATTTTGCTTGTTGCCGACACAAAAACGACAGCCCTCTTTTTATTGGTTTTGGATGTGGCGCGTTTTGTGGGTTTTTTATTGAGCACAGTTGTTATAAATGTCGACGATGCGCATGGTCATGCGGTTCCAGTCGTAGCGTTTGATTTGCTCGAAGCCTTTTTTTCGAAGGACGTTTTGTTTGTTTGGGTCGTTCAGAAGGTTCTCGATCGCATTTGCCATATCTTCGACCGATTCTGGGTTGAAGTACACAGCCGCGTCGCCGAGAATTTCTGGCAGGCAGGTCGCACCAGAACTCACGACAGGCACGCGAAACTTCATTGCTTCGAGCGGTGGCAGGCCGAAGCCTTCGCACAGAGATGGGAAAACGAAGAGCGCGGCGTGCTTGTAAAGCGAGGCGAGGTCGCTGTCGCCTGGGTCGGCGATGTGGTCGATGCGGTCGCGTGCGGTCGAGGCAGTGATCAGCTCGTCGACGCGGTTGAAGAAAACATCGCGACGGCCGGCGAGAACGAGGCGCAGATCAGGAAAGACGAGGGCAAGTTTTTCAAAGGCATGGATCAGGCGCGGAAGGTTTTTGTGCGGATAGCTGTTGCCGATTGTGAGGAGGTAAGGGTTGGAGTCGGGGAGTGAGGGAGTGAGGGAGTGAGGGAGTGAGGGAGGGAGGGTTTGTAAATCTGTGAGTCCCTCGAGCACGACGCTGATTTTTGCAGAATTTGTGTTGGGAAACCATTTCAGAATCGCCGACTTCGTATACTCCGACACGGCGATGATGCGTCGCGACTTCTCGATCGCATGGCGCAACACAATTTTGTAAGCCCAGTGCTTGATCGCGTAAACCAGCGGATGACGAGTCGTCGCCCGAGCCGAGCGCGGCTGTTCAAGCAAGATCAAGTCATGGATCGTGACAATAAAGGGCGTCTTCAGATTCAGCGGAACGTTCCAATGCGGGAAGTGGACGAGATCTAGGTGCTCGCGATCGATGAACGGGCCAAGCAAGAGCTGTTCTTTGAGCGTGTACCAGTGAATATCCGTCTCGATTTTTTCAAACCCGGAAGCTGGCCCCCGGCCCCCGGCCCCCCCAAACAAAACATAGCGGTTCGTCTGATCGACTTGCGGCAATCTGCGCA
Organism: uncultured Gammaproteobacteria bacterium; assembly: GCA_964374035.1. Classification (GTDB taxonomy): domain Bacteria; phylum Patescibacteriota; class Patescibacteriia; order UBA9934; family GWF2-40-263; genus CALRGL01. Next base: position 261 of record CAYJWY010000029.1, on the reverse strand, counting down.
CAAGTTGCTCCACATATCGACCTAAACCCCCGCCCCCCACGTTTGGACCATACATCCGTGCATCAATGCCGATTCTCATAAGATCTCTTCAAAATTGGCGATCTGCTTGGGCTTCGCGGAAAAATCACCTCGCCGTAGCGTGTGCTACGGGTCGGCGATTTTTCCACTCCAGCCCGGCGCAGCTCATCCAATTTTGAAAAGATCTTGTTCGTTAAGAAGTATAACAAAAAATCCAGGGTTCGTCCCCAGATTTTCCACAGG
>CAYJWY010000028.1:0-11339 GCA_964374035.1 uncultured Gammaproteobacteria bacterium | reverse complement strand
CCGTTCAGGATGACAGCATTCCGTTCAGGATGACAGCATTCCGTTCAGGATGACACACGCATCGTTGAGGTGAACATCGCGAGAAGAAAAAACACAATCGAACAAAGAACAATCGTTGCGCCACTTGCCGTGTTCAAGAGAAACGACAAAATCAGTCCAAAAAAGACAGACATCACCGAAATCAAAACCGAACACATCCACGTCTGTCGAAAACCCATGCGCAACTGCATTGCCGCGAGAACAGGGATCACCATGAGGGCACCGATGAGGAGCACACCCACGACATTGATCGAGATCGCGATCGTAGCCGCGCCAAGAACAGCAAGCATACGATTAAAGAAACGCACGCGCAGTCCCGTGCCCTGGGCGACATCTTCGTCCAGAGAAATGCTAAAGAATGAGGACCAAAAGAATGCCGTGATCGCCAGCGTGATGAGACCGATGATCGCAATCTGGATCACGTCCGAGCTAGATACCGTGAGAATGCTTCCAAACAAATAATTTGCTACGTTTACTCCCCCGCCCGGATGCAGTCCGATCAAAACAACACCCAGAGCGAGGCCACCAAACAAAAAGAGTGACACAGCCGTGTCGGAAGAAAGCACGCGACGTTCTCGCAAATGTTCAACGCCGAAGATCGCAATGATGCACGCAACCAGTGCGGCCCACACCGTAGAGATCCCGAGCAAAAGTCCGCCGGCAACACCCGCAAGTGAAACGTGGGCAAGCGTGTCAGCCATGGCAGAGTAACGACGTACGACAAAGAAAATGCCGATCGTTGGAGCAACGACCGCGAGCACCAACCCTGCTTGAAACGCACGTACCATGAAATCGTATTGAAAAAGTTCGAGCATATTAGTCGCCGTGATGTTCTACGAGTTCCTTACGTGAATGGTGTCGCATGTTTCTCAGTTGGTTTCCAGAAATCACACATGCCTTGTTTCCGTGACACACAAGTTCATGGCGCAAACAAATCGCCGAGTCCGCTTCTTTGGAAATCCGGTGGACATCGTGGGTCACAAAAAGAATCGCTGTTCCTCCCTTGTTGATACGTTTAAGTGTTCCGTAAAATTCTTCTCGTGACAACGGATCGAGTCCGTCGACAGGTTCGTCAAGAATCAGCAGGCCTGGATTCGATGCGAGTGCACGAGCGAGCAAGACACGCTGACGTTCGCCTCCCGATAACGACGCAATGACGCGATGTCGCAAATGCGCGAGTCCCATCACTTCAAAAGCCGCGTCGACTTGTTTCTCGTCGTCTGCATCAAATCGCTTGAACCAACCATGGACTTGTGTGCGTCCGGCGCGTACGACTTCCTCGGCGGTCGCAGGAAACATCGCGTCGATCAACCCACCGCGCTGTGGAATGTAACCGACGTGACTAAGCGCCCTCGATGAGGTCACAGGCTCGCCGAAAATCTTGATCGTTCCTGATGTTGGTTTGGTAAGTCCAAGTAGCATCCGCAAGAGCGTCGTCTTGCCTCCACCGTTTGGACCAATCACGGCAACGTATTCCCCAGGCTGAACCGTAAACGAAAAGTCATCGAGAAGAACGTCGTTGTTTCTCGAAAACGTGAGATGCGACACTTCGATGGCAGGATGAATTACCGACATGCCATGGCGGTTCGTAAATTTGCCAAATTATCTTTCATGATCGAGAGGTATGTCTTGCCCTGCAATCGCTCCTCATCAGTGAGGCCCTCAAGCGGATTAAACACCAGTGTTTTTGCACCAATTTCACTCGCAAGTGTTTGTGCAAGTTTAGGACTTACGAGGGTTTCGAAAAAAATATACGATACATTTCTTGCCTGCGCTTCCTTTGCAATCATGGCCATGTCACCGGCAGAAGGCTCTTCATCAGGCGAAAGTCCGGCAATCGGAATCTGTTCAAAGCGATAGTCCCGGGCGAGATAACCAAATGCGGCGTGAGAGGTTACAGCCACGGAAAGATCGCAATTCGCCAGACCCGTTTGATAATCTTGATCGAGCATGGCCAACTGTTCAAAAAACAATTCTGCATTCGTTCGATAGGTTTGCGAATGTTCGGGATCGATGGATATCAATCGGTCGCGAATGATGATCACCTGTTGTTGAGCAAGTTTTGGGCTCAACCAAAAATGTTCATCGAATCTTTCTTCCTCAAGAGCCGGATTCTCTGCATCTGCTTGTGTGAGAGCCGGCAACAGGGTTGAAATAAATTCACTGATGTTGAGTGACTCAATACCAGGTGACCCTGATGCAAATTTTGATGCCCACGCATCAACTCCTCCTCCGTTATAAATGAAAAGATCTGACTGATAGATGTTCAGAAGGACTTGCGGTGTTGGTTCAAAATCATGAGGTTCTACACCTGTGGGTGTAATACTTGTCACGTTAACAAACTCGCCACCGACCTGACGTGCAAATTCCGCAAGCGGATAAAACGAGGTTGTGATATCGAGTTTGTTATCATCGTTCACAGGTGCCGTTGTCGAGAACAGCTGAAAGCCTGCCACAGCAAGGATAAGGATCAGGATCAAGACCATGAAACCGAGAAATTGCTTTTTCATAGATGCCCATATTCTCATATCTTTTTGAGGAAAAAGCAATAGACGAATCCAAACAATCGGCGTAATAGGATCACCACACACTGTACAACGCAATGTCTTATTTGCTAGACTTTGGTGCGCAACCTGACTGAGGGAGATCTCCATGCATGGAAATTTTGCCTATCACCTGTTGTGGATCGGCGGGGCGATTCTGCTGTCGGTCATCATGGGAGCTCTGGCTCGACAAATGAAACAGCCTCGTGTTCTGGGAGCTCTGCTGGGCGGTCTGCTCATCGGCATCCTTTTTACCGGAACACAAACCATAACCGATCTGCGCTCAGAAGATGGTATTGCGTTTATCAGAGGTCTGGCCGAACTGGCAGCCATGCTTCTGTTGTTCAAAGCCGGGCTCGAAGGCAATCTTCACAGCATTCTCGACGACGCACGGTTCGGTTGGAAGGTGGCGGTGATTGGTGTTCTCCTACCCATGGGATTGGGAGCGGCCTATCTTCTAACCACATCAGATTTCGATCTTCATGTTGCGCTATTTCAAGGTGGAGTCTTTGCGGCAACGTCCGTTGGAATCACCGCCGCGGTGCTTGGCGAAATTGGCGTACTCAAAGAATCCTACGCACGCACCATCATCAGCGCCGCTGTGATCGATGATGTGCTGGGACTGTGCGTCCTATCGATCTGCATCACCTTGAATCAACCAGATTCCGTCGATATAGGCACGACCATTCTTCAACTCTCAGGCGCTGGTTTGTTTATCGTCATTGTCCCTATTGTTGGTCATCGACTTGCCCCACGGCTCATTTCCAAACTCGCAACCCTGGACGCCCAGGCACGAGAAGCGATCGTGATCTCCTTCATGATTCTCTACGGTGCGGCCGCACTTGCAATCGGACTTGCGGCCATTATCGGTGCCTATTTTGCCGGAGTCGCGCTTGAGGAAGTGTACTTTCAACGAAAAGAACACGACGCACAGGTTAAACCCGTGGAGGAATTCATTGACAATCTGATCACCGCGTTTGGCCCCATCTTCTTTGTCTATGCGGGATGCATCATCAATCCGACAGTCTTCCTAAATGCATCGGTTCTAGTTCATGGGATAGCTTTTACGCTCATTGCCGTTCTGGGCAAACTTGCGTGTGGATGCGTTTTAACATCCGATCGGCTAATCGTTGGGGTCGGCATGGTGCCTCGTGGAGAAGTTGGAATCATCTTCGCGACCATCGGACTGCAACAACATATTCTCACACAAGAACTCTTCGGTGCCAGCATGATCATGGTTCTTATGACAACAATCATGACACCTCCTCTGCTTAGCCTTCTGATCGGTAGAAAAACAACTCGGATAGCATCCGTCTGACTCGGCCATTAGCCGAGTTTTTCTTACTCACAAAAATGCATGGAAGCCTGGCTTACACGCGTGTACGCTAGAGTCGTGGAGTCTTGGAGTCATAACGTCGTTGAAGTTCGCACAACTGCACGACTCCAAAACTTTATGACTCCAAGACTTTCAAAACCCTCAATCAAAAAACACCCCAGCTTACGCTGAAGTGTTTTTTGATTCCGAGCTTAAGCCTTAGGCTTAGCAACAGAAACGTTGATGGCGCGGCCTTCGACCATAGAACCATCGAGTGCCTCGATAGCTGCCTGGGCGGAGTCTCCACTTGCGTATTCGACAAAGCCGAATCCGCGGGAGCGACCGGAGTCGCGATCTGTGACAACGCGAGCGGATACGACTTCGCCATAAGGGGCGAACATCTCACCGAGCTGGGCGTCATCAACACCCCATGGGAGCGAACCAACAAATAGTTTGTTGTTCATAACAAGAGCGAATGCTCAAATGATTTAAACACTTACTCTTATTACGAAGTACCTAACGGACCGAACAAGAGAAGCAGGGTCAGTATGGCACAGATCGAGGATAAAGTCAATGGAATGTCAATAGATCGGATAAGCATCTAGACAAAAATGGCTAGAAAGGCTAGATTCTTGGTTGTCATACTTACTGACAGGAAAAACAATGAAGAATCGTTTTCCTTGGAAATGGATGTTCTTCGGCACCGCTCTGATCCTCGTACTCGTCTACACCAGACATCAGTACATCAGGTCCGAGCTCATCATTTCAACCAAGAGCCCGCCAGTCAGCGCCGTCACGCAAAATGATGACTGGCCCTTGCCGCCACCGCCGAGCCGAGTGGCGATCGCAACGAATCGTCCGGAGGTACAAAAACTTCCGCCTGTCATTCACGACGGCCATAACTCGATCTTCAAGGGATGGGATCCAATCTCGTTGTCACTTCGAGTGGAGGCGCTGATTTTACAGCATCCGCATCCGGACATTCGCGTTGACTTGCTTCGCGTCTTGGAAAAAAGGGAAATCATACTGAACTATCAAACTCGTCCTGAGATCGCCGCGATATTTCAAATCATTCGCGGGGACGAGCTGGTCGGAGATTCAGTCGAATTCCCAACGAAGAACGAGAATCTCGTTCTAAGTCTGAATCCAACCTGGCTGGCAGGGCTTCAGACCAACGACCAGATCATCGACGCGATGCTCCTCATGTATCACGAGTTCCAACATTACAAACAGTGGATCCACGGGGACGCAGATTATCGAAAACTCGCAAGGATGCGCAGAGACTTCGAACGCGGTTTGACAACAGTCACGCAAGCGTTCGCTTGCACACATATGTGGCATGATGAGTCACCGGCCTATGCCGCACAGTGCCGACTTGCAAACGCATGGGGTGTTTCATTTGCTGGCATGCTCTGTCAATACGTCGACAGCCCGCTCTGGCTCCATGCGTTGTTCACGACCTTTGGCAGTACCAACATATTTCAACCTTGCCTGCGCACCTTCGCCGAGCTCGCCGGCCACCCGAATCCAAGCAAATTCGCCCCTCACTAAATCTCTCAAACGAACCGCACGGGCTCGTTTTTCTTTTTGATAGACACAACATCTAGTGCACCAAGTTCATTTCACAACACCATATCTTGTACTTATCCACTTTCGAGTCGAAAAGGCTCTATGCTATAATCGAGCATGTAATGAGCCGTGGGTCTCGTCTTTTTTTCTGAAAAATTATGGGTCTCCAACAAAGCTGTCCCCTCCTTACGCCCCGCGATGTGTACCGTCCTTTTGAGTATCCGCATTATTTTGAATACTTCCAAAAACAACATCAAGCCCACTGGCTGCCAACCGAGGTGCCGATGGAAAGCGACATCAATGACTATCGCTTTCGCTTGGATCCGGCCGAGAAGAACCTGATTATCGAAATCCTGCGGTTCTTCACCCAGAGCGATATCGAGGTGAACAACAACTACAACACCCAGCTCATCCCCGCCTTTCCCAAACCTGAAATCAAGATGATGCTAAGCGCGTTTGCGGCCATGGAAAGCATCCACGTCTGGGCGTACTCGTACTTGAACGATTCGCTCGGCCTGCCGGAGCGTGAGTACAGCGCCTTCCTCGGTTACGCGCACATGCGCAACAAGTACGACTACTTCCACAAGTTCGGTATCTCGACGACCGAAGATCTCATGCTGAACCTCGCCGTATTCGGTGGATTCATCGAAGGCGTGAGCCTCTTCTCTTCGTTCGCGATTCTCATGAATTTTCCGCGTCTTGGAAAACTCAAAGGCGTCGGCCAAATCGTCACCTGGTCAATCCGTGATGAATCACTGCACTCCACAAGCGTCTGCCGACTCTTCCGTGATCTCATGAATGAAAATGCCGCGCTGTGGACGCCAGAGCTTCACAAACGCATCTACGACGCGTGCCGCGAAATGATCACACTCGAAGACGCGTTCATCGATGCCGCATTCTCCCTTGGCGAAGTCCAAGGGCTCACGCCCGCGCAAGTCAAACAATACATTCGCTTCACAGCCGACAAAAAACTGATTGAACTACGACTCGATAAAATTTACAACGTTCCCAATCCCCTGTCCTGGCTCGAGGTGATGGTCAACGCCAAGGAACACACAAACTTTTTTGAAAACCGCGCAACGGAATATGCGAAAGGCGCTGTAATCTCCGATTGGTAATCTATGTTGCAAACAACAATCCTTCCAATTACACAGGCCGCCGTGATTGACGCCTTGTCGAACAACGATCTTTCGACCGCGCGCAATCTTCTGCTAAACGAAATTCTTGCAAAAACAAAAGGAAAGAATAGCTGGAACTGTCGACACTACACCGCGGATCGTTGCGTGCAGGAACGCATTCAGATGGTCGAGAGTCGCAACAAGCTCATTTCGTACTTCGGTCTTGAGAATTTACGCGATCGCTATTTTCTTCGTGACGACGAGGATCAAATCGTCGAGAACCCACAAACCTTTTTCGCGCGCGTTGCAACCGGCATGGCTCGCAATGATCTGCCGCACGCACAGCGACTTTACGACTATCTCTCGCAACTCTGGTTTGTCGCGGCAACACCAACGCTTATGAACATCGGCACATCGAAAGGCTTGCCGATCTCCTGCTTTCTTAACACGGTTCCCGACACGCTTGAGGGTATCTTCGACTCCTACAAAGAAAACGCCTTTCTCGCCAAGTATGGCGGGGGTATTGGCACGGACTGGTCGCAACTGCGCGGTCAAAACGCTCCGCTCAAGGCCTCCGGCCTCAAGTCCTCAGGCGTTATCCCGTTTCTCAAAATCATGGATTCCCAGACGCTCGCCGTGTCTCGTAACAGTACACGTCGCGGTGCGGCGGCGGCCTACCTTCGCATCGACCATCCGGACATCGAGGATTTTCTCGAACTGCGTAAACCAACGGGCGGCGACATGGATCGACGCTGTCTCAACATCAACCATGGTGTTGTTGTGTCCGACGTTTTTATGGAGGCACTGGAAAAGGGAGTCACCTATGAGCTGAATGATCCGCACTACGGACCAACCGGCAAACACCTCGATGCTCAAGAAATCTGGCGCAAAATTCTGACGATTCGTGCAGAAACCGGCGAGCCCTATATCCTCTTCATCGACACCGTGAACAAATACATTCCTGCGCACCACAAAGAGAAAGGACTGCTTGTGCGACAAAGCAATCTCTGCACAGAGATTGTTCTGCCAACGAACAACGATCGCACGGCTGTTTGCTGTCTTGCGAGTCTCAACCTCGAAAAATACGAAGAGTGGATGACGCGCGCCGAGCAAGTCATCGACGATCTTGTGCGTGGTCTCGACAATAACCTCGAAACCTTTTGCGAAATGGCGTCGCACGGAGAATTTACAAAGGCTGTAAATTCCGTGAAGCACGAACGATCCATTGGACTGGGCGTCATGGGCTACCACGGCTACCTCATGTCCAAAGGCGTTCCCTTTGAGAGCGTGCAAGCGCGCCTCACGAACAAACAGTTGTTCGAAATGATCGGCAGACTCTCGAAGAACGCCTCCGAGAAACTCGCGCTGGAACGCGGCCTTCCGCTCGACGGCGGAACGCAACGCAACAGTTACACCAACTCGATCCAGCCGACCGCGAGCACAAGCTTCATCTGCGGCGAGGCAACGCCGTGCGTCGAACCCATCTCGGGAAATGCTTATCTGCAAAAAACGCTCTCGGGAAGCTTCCTTGTCAAAAACAAATACCTAGAGCAACTGCTCGTGCAAAAAGAAAAAAATACCGCGGACGTTTGGTCGGAAGTCATCGCGGCAAAAGGCTCGGTGCAGAACCTCGACTTCCTCAGCGACGAAGAAAAGGCCACGTTCCGCACGGCCTACGAAATCAACATGCGCGAAGTGGTGGAGCAAGCCGCGGATCGTCAGGCGTTCATCGACCAAGCGCAATCCATCAACCTGTTCTTTGCCCAACCGATCAGTGGAAAATACTTGAACGATGTCCACATGCTTGCGTGGAAACGCGGGATGAAAAGTCTGTACTACTTGCGCTCCGCCTCCGCGATCGAAGCCGGACGCATCAGCACAATCGAGGCAGGTGTCACGCAACCGACACGCGATCTGGCCACAGAGGAATGCGCGGTGTGTCAATAAATCACGTCGTTCCCACGTCGTCCGCGAACGACGTGGGTTCGCGAACGACGTGATAAAAAATCGTCCAGCAGTACGCCGGACGATTTTTTGGTTTGCTCAGGAGCCCTTGATGCCTTCACCGCCCGCAGGAACTGCTTCCTCTTGAGCCAGGAAGGTGAGGTCGAGATCAAGATAAAAATTATCATCAATGAGTGCGTCGCCGAGATTCTGGAAAAACTTTCCGGAGCCGAACTTGATGCCATAAAGCGTTCGGTCAATCGTCGCTCGGCCGGTGAGGCGAAGTCCGCCGTTAAATTCCTTAACCGAAACCGGGAACGAAAGGTCGTTGGTCACGTTCTTGATCGTCATCTGACCATCGATGCGGTAGTTTACGCCCTCGAGACCGGAAATCGGTTCAATCGTTTTCACCACGAAGCTCGATGTCGGAAACTGCGCAACATCGAAAAAGTTTGGAGAGCGCAGATCGTCTTCAAGCATTTTCAAGAGCTCCCCTTCTTGGTCAAGATTTTTCAGCGTATTCATGTCGACGAGCACGCTTCCCTCCGTGGCGGTTCCCTGATCAATGCGGACAAACCCTTCGCGAGGAAGAATCGTTCCCACATGACCAAGTCGAACCTTTGAAGCCTGCCATCGAATGGAACTCTTTGCAACATCAAGCTGGTACAAGCCGTCGGTAAGAAGATCTACCTCTACCACAGCTATTCCCTCCTGCTGAACCTGTCCACTGCCATCTGCTTGAGGCTCAGGGGTTGTTCGAACACTCGCGCCTGGAACACAACCGGCACCCACAAGAACGAGAATAAAAGCGAGACCGTAAAATTTTTTCATAGCGATGTTAAATTTCGACCCTGGAATAATCCAAGTGTCCAGGTGAATGCGACACGAAGTTTATTCATCACCCCAGGCGTCTTAAATAAGTAAACCGTACGCCAAAGATACCAAGCCAGAACTCCTTTGACAACCACCCCAAACACCTCTCCCGCACCTTGTCCATAGCCAAGCGAGAGCAAGAATCCCTTGATTTCAGGCTTGTAGGGTTTCAAAGGGCTTCCGGAGCGATGGAGCAGAATGTTCTGTGCAACGATTTTTGCTTCTTCAACAGCGGTTTGAGCCAGTTTTGGCACGGGAATGTTATCCATGGAAATAATATCACCAAGCGCATAGACATGCTCGAGGCCATCGACCGCAAGCGACGTCGAGACGCGGATGTTTCCCTGTTCGTCCATAGGCAAAATCCCTTTAAGAAAGTGTGTGTTCGGCCGAACGCCTGAGGTGAGAATCGTCACATCAGACGTAAACGTGCCTTTTGTTGTGATGACTTGCGTGGTTGAAATATCCTGAGCGTAAGCTTCGTAAACGACCTCGATCTTGCGAATTTTGAGCAGGTGTTTGATGTACCCCTGGACAGAGGGATGCACACGTCCGGCAAGATCAACACCACCATGAATAAGGCGCAACGAGGAGACGAGTGTTGGATGTCGTTTTTTTAGAGCAACGAGAAATCGTTCAAGTTCAAAGACAAGCTCACAACCCGTGGGTCCACCGCCAATAACCGTAATGGAAACACGCTTTTGTGCACTCTGCGCCTTGTCGAGAATTGCGTGCTTAATGGCAAGTGCGTCCTCAGCACGCTTAAGAGCAAACGCGTGTTGTGTTCCCTTCATCAGTTTTTCGTTCGTTATCGAACCTGTTGCGAGAACAAGATCACTGTAAGAAATTTCCCTTCCGTCTACGACGACGAATTTCTTTTCAGGATCAATCCTGCTCACGGCTCCATCCACAAACTCAAAATCGTTATTGTGAAAAAAACTTTCGTATTCGAACACGATATCTTGCGCAATGAGCGAGCCGGTCGCGACTTCGTGAAGCAGTGGAGTGAAGGTGAAATGATTGCTGGTGCTGATGAGGATAACAGGACAACCACAGGCGAGCAGGCGCTTGGCGGTATACACCCCACCAAATCCACCTCCCACAATCACGATCGGATCTTTCTTCATATGGGCAAATTATAAAACAAAACACCTGCTTGTGAAAGCAGATGTTTACTTCGTTTCCTTATGCATCTGGTGACCGGTGCACCACTTACAAAACTTCTTGAGCTCCAGACGCTCCTTAAGCTTTTTCTTATTTTTCTTACTGCGATAGCCAACTCGCTTGCAGGTCGTGCACTCGAGCTTAATGGCGTTATCTTGTGGCATATATTCAACGTGGAGTGAACAAATATTCTGAAGCGTACTTAATCTTTTTTGTTTGATGATTCCTTGCTCCCTCCACCCTCAAGTTTATTTGACGTCCATTTAATTCATTAACAGGCACAAAGTAAATGGATCCGTTCGTAGGATCATACGCGGCGATATAATCAATTTCATGGGAGGTGTAAACTTTCTCAGACCAGTTGTTGCTACTGATGCAATTTATTCTCAGCATGCCATTCTTTGGTGAAGAATACTTTACCTGGATTCTCCAAAACTGTCCAGATGCCTCAGCCACAAGGTCGTATCGACTATTTTCATTAGCTGGGAACAAAATCCCATAGTCTCTCTCCATGAGATATTTTGCGACGGCCTATTCAGCTATGGTTCCCTTAGTCTTTTTATCCATAGAAAATGGAGCCACCTGCCGGACTCGAACCGGCGACCTACTGTTTACAAAACAGTTGCTCTACCAACTGAGCTAAGGTGGCATAATTGTTACAAATTGCAGGACACGCAAATTTGCGCAGATGCGCCGGGCTGGAGGACAAAAGACCGTTGAGCGGAGGGATCCCTACCGCGAAATGATTTTTGTCCGAAGCCCAAGCAGCTGCGC
>CAYJWY010000027.1:0-12911 GCA_964374035.1 uncultured Gammaproteobacteria bacterium | reverse complement strand
GTAGGGAAACCTACCGTGAAGTGGTTTCCCTCCGAAGCCCAAGGAGCTGCGCAATTTTGGATGTCCGAGTGGTGGGCGTGGGAGGACTCGAACCTCCGACCTTTACATTATCAGTGTAACGCTCTAACCAGCTGAGCTACACGCCCATGAATGTTGCTCAAATTTAGCGATCTGCTTGGGCTTCGGGAAAAAATCACCTCGCACTAGCATTTATCTAGCGGTCGGCAATTTTTTCCCTCCAGCCCGGCGCAGTTCTCTAAATTTGAGCAACATTCATTCGTAAGCCGCCTTAATGTATCAAAACGCGATAAAAGTGGCAATGCTGTTAAGCGGACCGTTTTTTCTTTTTTCCGACGAGCCAAAACCATCTCCCCACCACGATCAACAGCATCACCACCACCGTTGTCAGCACCCCTACAACAACAAGAGTTGAACGTCTGAGGAGGAAGACGGGGGTTGATGCTCCCTGCGTTTGCTCGACAATTTGAAAGGTGTCCATTGCATCAATGAGACGATCATCCGAGGATAACTTCGCGAGCACCTCGTATGTTCCAGACATCATGACGTTGCTCAACAAAAAAGTCTTCGAAAATTGAAAGCGTTTTTTTGATGGAATCGCTTCCAACTCGTCAAAAATCACGCGCCCTGTTGGGTCCGCAATCTGGTAATGCAAAACAAGAGCCTTGTTTTGACCCGCATACTCGATCGATCCTTCTGTTGCGAGTTCGTCGCCACTCGTGAGGACTTTGCTTTTTTCAAGCACATGAAAATCAAGAGATATGCGCTCTTGTTGTGCCTGTGTCGGTGTGATCACTATTTTGCGGCCACGCGATGAGGGTTGCTCTGAGAGTTCTGCATCTTGCGATGCTGTGGTCGGCAGAATCACAATGGGCTGACTGACAATGGGTTGCTTCTCAACCGGCGGTTTTTCCCCAAGCAATTTTTTCACGTCTTCGACCACATTCGGTGATCCACCACCACCGGCGCTTCCACCACCGCCACCTCCCCCACCCTGAAACACGGGAGGAATAAAAGCGATCGGTGCAAACAAAGAAAAGTGCGTGATCAGCGCCGAAAGCCGGTGACGGACTGTATCCACAGTTGTAGCCAAGGGAATCCATTCTTGCGCTTGTTCAGACCACGTCGCGAGCACCAAATCTTCTTCGTTCACTCCAAGAACAAGCACGTCTGCTGGATCGTAAGGGACCACCGCGAGGACACCCGCGCTTCCAGCCGCGAGAGTTTTAATCAGCTCTCCGTCAGCATTTTCAGGCTGAATCTCAAATCCTGTCGCATTCAAAACCTTAGCCGTTCTTGTCTGTGCGATCAATGCTGTTGTGCGTCTTGTTTGCACGGCACCACTTGATCCTTCGGTTCCCAGGACGCCAGAAGGAAAAACGAAATCAAACCCATCTCCCAAAAACGCGTCCTTCACCAAACCTCCTTGTTGCGGAATGGTAAACATCGACATGGACGGCCGACGAACGTAACCGTCGATCGGAAGCAGTGAGAGACCCACCGCTTCGTCGTTGCCTGACGTGATACGCACGACAAGTGGCTCTGAAACGTAACCATCACTACGCGCCGTAAGAGTCCATGTGCCTGCTTGAACGGGCAACGAAAAATTATTTCCTTGTGCTTGTGTGACGTCCACGTTCGCTGTGACGACATTACCATTGCTATTTTTTGCGACGACCGCGGTCTGAGATGTGACGTTCGTTCCGTTCAAAATCGCTCGACCTCGGATCATTGTGTCCGATGCCGTCAATGCAATGTTCGTTCCCTGCAACACGTCCGCATTTGCAACAACAACCGTCGCATCCGTTTGAGAAAGACAACCTGGCTTTGTCGCGGAGAGTCGATATGTGCCGTTTGGTAACGTAACAGCGTACGCGCCGAGTACATCACTTTGACGTGTGATCGTGCGTCCGCTTACGCTCTGTGAAAAAATCACATGCGCAAAACTTGCGCAATACGGAACATCCGAAGTAACCGAGCCGGATACGGTGTGCGTTGGTGAGACAGGAAAATTCAACGCTGTGACTTGTCCAGCTTGCACCTCCACCGCACCAACACTTCTAATCAAACCAAACTTCATCGAGTGCGCACGCACAATATACGTTCCTGACGGCACGTTTAATTCGTAGATGCCGGATTCCAAGTTGGTCGACGTTCCATTGCCATTGCCGTCTTCATCTCTTGCATCGACAAAGGCATCCGTCACACCTGCGATGGTAACCTGAATCGTTCCAAATTCGTTGATATCGAGGTCCTGATTCACCGTTGTCGATCCACCATTGAGGGTGAGATTCGTGATCGGCGAGATGGATCCCACGCCCGGGAGAAAACCCTGAATCGCATAGCCAGATCCTTCGTTCAGCGTTAACAGATACCGGCCCAGGTTGTCCGAGGTCGTTCCCTGCGCTCCGTCGTTGTTGAAGACCGTGACAAACGCTCCACCGACTCCCACGCCGTTCTTTCGTACGGTTCCAGATACGGTGGCGAGCATAGACGGGTCTTCTTGTAGATTCGCTCCCGACACATCCAGACCGGCAACGGTGACAAACCGCGAGGCAATTTTTCCGTAGCCTTGGGCAAATGCACGTAGATGCCACCGACCATCCGAGACAAACAAGACAAAGGCATCGTTCGCGTTCATGAATGTACGAACCGTTTGTCCAAGATATTCGCCGTCCATCGAAACGCGACGTGCTTCGACAAAGGCATTTCTGATAATGCTGTTTTGTGCGTTCAACACTTTTCCAGAAATCGATCGCGCGCCTTTGACCATCCTCAAAATCAGATCGTTACGACCGTCCGCTCCTCCATCGTTCACAATCAAGATGCCGCCCCGATACACATCCGCCGTGGCGTTCGCGTCGTCGTTGCGATTATTGTTCAAAACGGTTACCTCAAAGGCATCCGTGCTTACCAAGCCCGGTTTTGAAACGAACAGCGTATACACACCGCTCGCAACAGGCAACACAAACGTTCCGTCGCGTTTGGTTTCTGTTGTGCGTTCTTGATCACGTCCTACAACGAGATCAGATGGCCGTGCCGTCACAAGCGCGTTTCCCATTGGCGCGCCGGTGCCATCGACGACGCTTCCTAAGATTTTCTGATCAAGCGTCGGAATCACAAAATTCATCACGTAGGCTCCAACGCCGTTCACACGAATGGTTTGTGGTCGTGGAGAGGTAAACGGACTGTTATTGCGTTTCGTGGCTGTTGAGGTCACACCTACTTCCCAGGGTCCATCTTGCGCAACCAAGTTAACCGTACGAACAGTGTTGCCGTTCCACGCAATCGTTTGTCGACTTGATCCACCGCCCCCCGCTACAGATGGATCAAAACCATACACATCGACATCTTCCCCGTTTGGAATTCCCGCGACGTTCACCGTAATACTTCGATCAACGAGTCGCAACGGAATATCTTGCGCGTTGTCATTATTTCCACCAGCAAGTCGAATGTCGCGTTGCACCGTGGTCGTGAGATAAATGTTTGTCGAGAGTTCGGGGACATCAAGACGATAGACGCCATCTCTCAGTGAACCAATCCTGTATCTACCGTCTTGATCCGTGATGTCACAAAGACGACCAAAGCTGGCAATCACACAGACCTGGATTCCTTCAACGCCCAACTCAGAGCCATTCATCAAGCCATCATTTCTACCTCCCTCAGCACCGGATCCATTATCCAAAAAAACTGTTCCGGAAATGTTTTGCGCACCCTTAGCTTCCAAATAAATCGGTGACGAGGTTTTTTCCTCAAGCAATTCCCCACTTGGTGCATAAGATTGTATCCATGCCAAATAACCACTTGAACTTCCGTATGGACGAGCGGTCGACGCGTTCACAACGCCTTGCACGATAAGCCGCGTTATTGTATTTGCTTCAAGTGTGGATCCATGAATGGTGACATCAATCGCATCCTCAACATCGTCACACCGTATGGAAGCAATCGTGACCACACCGTCATAAGAACCGTTGAGGTCATTATTTTCGGAGACAGATGGCGGCGTGCTACAGTGATTGGTAAACGAAAAATTTCCCGTAAAAATGATACGAATCTTTCCACCGGAGATTATCGAAACATTAATAGGAAACTCAATTTCGTAATCACTCACGGCAGAAACAATGGCGATCGAAGGTTTGGCTATAATCGGCTGGACACCGAAGGCAACATCGTCGACATCTCCACTTGCTGTTCTGGTGGGACCAGGAATAATACGCACGGATTGTTCCAACGTTACGAAAGCAAACAACTCATGTGACCAGACGAAATAGGATAAAAAAATGAGCAAAACGCCTATCATCGCAGAGAAGAAATGCGTTCTCTTCGTCATGAAACGTCCTTTCATAAACACTTATTTGAAACGTTGTTTTCTGTTAAAAAACCACACAAGACCGATGCCACTGAGAACAAACACAACAAGGAACATTTGGATGTACCTCTGGCGAATCAAGGTGGTTATGCGAAAAGGTCCTTCGATCAATTGAATAGGAACGCGCGGGCTCTGAAAGATAACCTTGCCGTTATGGACGATCTCGGACTCAATCAGGTAATTCCCTGTGGCCAGATGATGAACAAGATCCACATATGCATGCTGTTGAGAGAATGGAGCCGCCACGGGAAAGTCATCTTGGTTTAGCTGAAGGACACGTACTTTCTTAAAAGTTTTTTGCTTGTACAAGGTGATTTGCATGGAACTCGGACGCGTCTGTACGTTGCCCGTATTCACAAGTGGAACATAGACTTTCAGTTTGCCGGCTTCTGCGGATACAAAATGATTGACTTGATTTGTTGTCAACGTATTGATGGGTTCGTCTGTGACCGAAAAAAGAACCTTTGCAACCAGTTCCAGTTTCATACCTGCACCCTGCGTATCTGTCTCGTCAGGCTTGAGCGTAAACCTGATGGTCACCAAAAAATCTTGGAAGAGAGGCAGGCCGACGGAAGAAATTGTGAACGGAAACGGAACCTGCTGAATGCCTGCGGGTAGGATCAGTTCCGACGGAGCCTGAATCGCATCTTTCTGCGGGCCATCAATCAGAATGCTCACGTACGCTTCTTTTTCTGGGCGTGCGCGCGAAAGCATGATCATTGAGTCAACTGTTGTGTCTGCCAACATCTTTTCAACGACAACTTGCCCAGGAGAAATGCCAAACGCAAAGGAAACGGAGGGTCTTGCCAGTAGGAACATGGCGCAGGTAAGAATCAAAAAGATTTTTACAACAAAAAATTGGCTTTTTTTTGTAAAATTTACACAATTCATATAGAATCATTTTAGCATGAATAATATGACCTTGCTATGGTTCGTGTAGCGAAAAAAACTCTCGCCATCTCCATTTCTCTCACACTCGCGCTCATCATCCTCGGTGGAATTTTCTTGTACATACGCATCGTTCAAAGGACCATCCCATCCTCTCTTTCAGATCTTACATGGAACAACGAAACCCAAATTGTGTTTGTGAAGAATGCCATCCAGGATGGAAAACGTGGAATGCTTTCCCTGAGAGTCTCTGATGGATTGTCTGCGTTTTTTCCTGGTGACTGGAGTGTCAACTTCTCACCAAACTTTGCTTTTCTTTTTCGTGAACAAGAAATTCAGTTTATTTCTAAAACAGCGATCGAGCGTATCCAGTTCAATGACCCGCTGGCACAAATTCAGGCTGTCACGGAAAATCCAACTGGAACGCGCGTGGCAATTGTCATGCAACGTGACACAATCTCTCGTATCTGTTTATCCCTTCTTGTCGATATCAAACATCTTTCTTGCCAGACACTCGACATCAACAAACCCTTAAAGGTACAATGGCATCCAACACAAGAGGATGTGCTCCTTGTAAACACGAGCGACGGACTGTTCTACAGCTATACGGTTCCCACAGGAAAAATGAACTCCCTCACAACAAAAAAAGAGTCGGAGGAGTATGCGTTCGCCTCAGCTCTCTTCCAACAGCCGTCCACGACTTTTGATGTTGCACCATTTTTCCTAGGTGTGTTGAACACTGGAACAACAACACAATCGGAATTTCAACAGATCAATCTTTTCACGCAACACGTTGCTTGGTTCGATGATCAACAACACATCCTTCTCAAAGAACGCAACGCACTGAAAATTCTTGAACCGGCATCACGTCGCACAGCGACACTTCTTGAACAACCATGGATCGATGCGGCATCGATCGTGATGCGTCAAAAGGAAACCACCTCTACGTTCTAATCAGTTCTGTTTTTGAGGAATGTAAGACAAAACCCCCAAAATCTTGGAGCGGTGCACAACACCGAAGATGCGAGAATCTGAGCTGAAGACACGGTTATCCCCAAGAACGTAATACGTGTCATAAGGAATGACAAAACGACGATTTTGTCCTGGTTGAACGATGGTGGCAGTATGTTCACGCAAGTAGGGTTCAGAAAGAATAATCCTGTTTCCTTCAACGGTCGTAACACGAATTTCACCCGGACGAATTTCAATGGTCTCGCCAGGGAGTCCAACAACACGTTTGACAACCTTAAAATTTTCTTGGGAAGGGTGAAAAAATTGAATCACCTCATAACGCTTGGGCGCACGAAAAAACAATATCGCGCGATTGATCAAAAACGGTTGCTGATCAACCAGGGTGGGTTCCATCGAAACTCCATCCACGTTTCCAAAATCGACGATAAAAAGTTGTAACATAATCAGACACAAAATGAGTTGTGCAACCAAGAGTGTCTGGCGTCCCACATAATTTTCAATGCGTATGTTCATATCTCAACGATCTCCTCTATGTTAACGAATCTCTCCTTTGCGGCACAGGCTTCCCTTCTCCATTTTAAATCCATGATTATTTCACTCATCTTTCACCCAATGGTTCTGGGTTTTGGGTTTGGTTTTCTTGCGGCAACAGGGATTTATATTTTTTTATTAGCGGAAGAACCTCGCAACATCCCTGTCATGCTCAAAGATGATGTAAACGCAAGTTTTACAAAAATCGCGACAAGAGACGAACATGGCACGTATACAAGTTCCTATACAAATTTTCAAAAAACAACGAGCAAGATCAAAATTCTCGTCTACGGATCTCTGTTGGCATTTCTGACGCTCACGGCTATTTCTTTATTGATCAGATAATCAGGCTCCTCCAAATACAAGCGTGCTTGAACAAGATCCAGCCAGTCCGGATTCAGGTAATTTCAATGTGAGATAGACATTGGCTGTTGGATTGACTGTTCCCGTGGACTTTATCAAGCTCAAATCGTTCACATCTGCGGGTGTTGCTGTCACAGCGAGGCCGGCTGCCCAGCCAAGCCCAGGTGTTGTGTTGAACGTTACAGCGTCGGAAGTGAGCGTTCCAATCGTACAGATCCAGCCCTCACTATCGCTGATCATCGGATCCAAATCATTATCATTTCCTGTATTGGTAATGGTCACGGATTGTTCTGTGGATTCTTCTGCAAACCCAATAACTCCATAGTTGACCATCGGTGTCACAGAGAGTGCTTTCAGTGTGTTGATTTCCGTTGTTGATGTTGCAAATGTGCTTTGGAGCAAATCATCGGTCACCTCCACAAAGGCCGTCCAGTTAGTCGTTGAATAATCTGGAGAGGAGTCTGCATCTGTTGCATCCGCAAAATGCGCAATGGGAATCTGCATCTCGTAATCAAGTGTTGTATCTTCTGGACTATCGCAGTTCGTGAGATTGCTATCGCTTTCCAGAGCTTGATAGCAGTTGAGATCATCTGCTGTGCATGCATCACTCTGAGCAAGATCACTGCGATAAAATACCACTCGCCACGATGAAGATCCGCTCACCGCATCGATTTGCTGACAAGAATCCGCATCGGTTGCTGAGCCATGAATGTACACACTCGTCGTGGAATTTTCCGTCAGATTCAGTGCGGAAATTTGATCTCCAAGAGATGTTTCTGCAATCGTGATGCTCGTAATAACTGGAATCGCGTTTTCCTGACTTAAGATGGGGTGAGGAAACAGGAATCCAAAAACCAGCAGACAAAAAATCACGAAAGGAGACGATTTCAAACGAACCAACAACACAATCATAATGACACCAGTATAACACAAAACCACTCCGTCTGACGGAGTGGTTTTTTGAAATCATCTGATTTTTAGACTCCGAGCGTCAACGTACTGTTACATGTACCTCCAATACCCTGGTTTGGAACGGTTAATCGTGTGTAGAATGTGCCTTCAGAACCAGGACCTGGAACACCTGTTTGACTCTTTGTGATGTTCAAGTTGATCGCTGTTGCAACGTTTGTCAATGTGGTTTGGTCTGTGTTTGGATCGTACGCAGGATCCTGATCACTCACAATCGACCACTTCACGTTTCCAATAGGAATCACACCGATGTTACAAGCCCAAACGGCTTCCTGACTAATCATTGGATCAAGAGCGTTGTAGTTTCCCGTGTTTTCAATGGTGATGCTCTTTTGTGGCGTTGTGTCACCCCATGCGGTTGCCGCGTAGGTGATCGCTGAGGTCACGGTGTCAAGAGCGGATAGGGTGGCAACTTCTGTTGTAGCTGTAGCGGACGTAGAACCTCCCTGGTCATCGATAATGCTGATATACGCCGTCCAGTCTGTTGCACTGTAATCTGGAACAGAATTTGCATCCGTTGCGTCCGCATAGTAATTAACAAGCTGGTCAAATTCGAATTCAAGCGCTTGGTCAGA
This sequence comes from uncultured Gammaproteobacteria bacterium, assembly GCA_964374035.1. Lineage (GTDB taxonomy): Bacteria > Patescibacteriota > Patescibacteriia > UBA9934 > GWF2-40-263 > CALRGL01. Next base: position 4,226 of record CAYJWY010000027.1, on the reverse strand, counting down.
ACCTCCGCCAGCATCCGTACACTGATCCCTGCCGGCTACAGCCAAATCTGCATTTTCCATGGTGATCCAGTAACAGTTCGATTGGTTAGGCGTACAGTCCTGTCCACCCGCAAGGTTCGTTCGATAGAATCTACCCGTCCACAAGGAGCTGTCGGTCACACCTGCACCAAGACCAGAACCATTAACCACGTCGATTTGTCCACAACCATTTTGATCGGACGCAGTACCGTGCACGTAGATGGTCTTTCCGACATTCTCCAGAAGCGTAACGGGCGTATAGGCCGTTCCGAAACTTGTTGAAGAGATAGTTAGGGTTGGAATGGCTGGATTAATATTTGTGATACTAAATTCCTGCGTTGTTGTGTCAGCGCCAGACTTTGTGACAAGAAGAGCAATGAGAGCAACGACAGCAATGAGCGTGAAGAGGAATCCAAACACCATGAGGTTTGAACTGCCCTGTCTGGTTGGATCTGCCATAGAGTTACGTTACTAAGGGTTATTTAAGAATGGTGACTGTTGACTTGATCGTTGAAGGTAAATCCACAGATTGGGACACTTGATTGCTTGCTTCGCGCAAGGAAGCCTTGGACGCCGCCACGGGTTGTGGGCTTGCAACAGACGGACTCGCTTCACTCGAACCTTGAGCGTTCAACATGGACACCGCAAGCAGGATGACCATTAAGAGCGCGACGAGGCCCGAGATCATGGGGAAACTTTTTTCGTTCATACATGATTACGTATTAAAGAAATAAATTATGAATGGTTTTTTGGCATAGTTCCACTCCTGGAGTGTTTTTGTTTTCTACGTTTTATAAACAAGAGAAGGGAAGCAACGAGAACGGAGAACGCCGCAAGTCCGGCAACGACATACATGATTTCTATTCCCCCAACCTTAAAGGCGACTTCAATGGCGTTGCTGTTAAAAATTCCAAAACTGACCATTCCTTTTGCGGTATACGTACCACTCTCGGAGAATCGCTTTTCAAGAGAAAATTGTGCGGTCTGGTATGGAGGAATAAAAACGGGCTCGGTTTTTAGAATATCCAGTCGTTTATCATCTTTCTTCAATTCCACAACAAGCGAAGCGGAAACGCCAATTTGGCCTGAATTTTCAAATGAACCATTAAACTGCGTCAACTCGTTTTCATCGTACTGCGCTTTGTCCATGGAAAATGCTGTGAGGATACCTTTCTGCGCAAGTGTTCCTGGAGGGAAAATCTGAGTTGGAACACCAAGAGTTTTGTGCAAAATGCCTGAACGTCCCGAAAAGATAAAATCCATTTTGTAGCTTCCTGTAGGAAGCGTTGCTTTTGTAAGCACGGGGACATCTTTTGTTGTAAATGGATCCACGAATGGCAGAATGTCCCCGGGGATGGTTTCTTCATAACGGTATGTTGGATCATCGACGTTGATCACCGCAATGCGAATACTGGTTGGTCGAGCCGCTACGTTTCCTGTGTTAATAAGATGATACGTAAAACCAAGAGGTTGCTTTTCTTCGCCCGGCTTGAGATTGACACTGTCAATCTGATATTCCTCCCTGGCAACGTTGGTAACCGTAAAGTTAATTTTTGGATAGGCAGCCAAGATGATTTTTGTTTGTCCGGAAGCCTGACCTTTTATTCCACTTTTCTGAACAACATCGAGTTCGTTTTGTCGTGTCACTGCGTTTATTTGAACATCGTAGGATCCTGTGGGGAGGGATTTCGTGTTGATCGTAAACGTGTAGAAAGCCTCCTGTTCGCCAACACCAAACGTCAAATCTTTTGGTCCTGAAATATACGGGGCTCCTGCACCTGTGAGAGAAATATCGAGTACGGTCTCAATACCGGCATTACTTCGTGAAAAACTGATCGAACGAGTGATACTGGAATTTGGTTGAATACCTTCGACATATGTTGTTCCAGGCGAATAGCCGAGTCCGGCTTGCACGGGGGAAACGGAAAGGAAAAAAATGGAGAAAACCATGACAAGCAAAAAAAACTTATTGATTCCTTTTAACCGACGCTGAAAAAAAACATTTGAAAGAAACTTTTCCATAAAAAAACTGGGGATGGGTGTTTGAACGAAAGGAATATCATCTAGCAACATACAAAGTGTATCACTTTTTGACTGAATCGTGTAGATAAAAAGTTATCCACAAAAAATCATCTCAACTAACGCGTCACAAAAATCTCTTTCACGCCTTCATTTTCACAAGCACGAATAATGAGTCTTCCTGTTTGAGCACGTTCAAGGGTGTAGCCGGTTCCAAATGCCCCATCTTGATTTCCCTCGTCCCAAGTCTGTGTTTTGGAAGGGCTCACAGGAATTTTATAAAGGTATTTCCCTGAAAACAGCTCGAATAAGTTGACACAAAGTCCGTCGGTTGTGACGGGTGTTTTGCAAGCCATCTGCTGTGCCCTACAGCTCGATATTGGGTCACCAAACGTGATCATTGAGACATCTCCAACCGATAAATTTGAAATAACCTCCAAGCGGGAACTGTCATGATCCAGCTCGTACAATTTGATCGCGGAAAGAATGTTTTGCACGTCATTTTGACGCATTGCGTCACGCGCCTGAGCCTCGCGTTTCTTTGGACTTGTGACAACAAAAATGACCGCGATCAATAAAGCAATGATCGCGATCACAATGCATAGCTCGGGGACGGAAAAACCGTTCTGCCTCCTATTCAACATAGATCACGCGTGTGAAAGATGCGAACGCACTTTTTCAAGCACGGCGTCCATCGAATTGTTGGCTTTGACAAGAAAATCAACGGCACCAAGAGATTTTCCCCTTTCGATGTCGGTGTCTTGTCCAAGATTCGAGAGAATAATCACGGGAATCTTTTTTTTCGACAACACATTCTGCACTTGCTCTAGCAGTTGAAATCCATCCATCTTTGGCAAAATAATATCAAGCAAAATAAGATCGTACGTCCCCTCTTGCATCGCTTTCAAGCCTTCGTTGCCGTCCACGGCGATATCCACTTGCATCCCAACATTCTCAAGGCCGATTTTATAAGCCTGAGAAATCAATGCGTCGTCTTCAATGAGCAAAATGTGTGCGGTTTGCATATACACAAGATATACCACGTTTAGAGAAATCGTTACATGATGCGATCGCTATGATGTTGTTTTTCCGTGTGAAGCATACGATCTCCGATGTCAGAATAACGCATACCTGAAAACGGAATGTCAATGTGAAACGTCGACCCCTTTCCTTCTATCGAGGTGAAGGAAAGTGCTCCGCCCGTGAGATCAAGGATTACTTTGCAGAGATAGAGACCCAGGCCCGTTCCCTCGGTCATGACGGTGCGCGCGTTTGTTCCGCGAAAAAACTTTTCGTAAAGACGTGCTTGTTCTTTGCGTGGAATGCCGATCCCCTCGTCACGCACGGAGATGCGCGCAAACGGTTTCTTGCTTTTCATGATGGGTGAAACGCAGACTTTGACACTGTTCTTGCGCTGTCCCGCATACTTAATCGCATTTTCCACGATATTGGTCACGACGTGTCTCAGAAGATCTTGATCAAGAGGAATCTTTGGCATCTTGGTAGACGACTTCGAAAATTCGAGTGTGCACAGACGCATGACTGCAAGGGATCTGAGATCGAGCAAAATCGTTTTCACAAACATCGCTACGTCCGTTAAGACCGGATCGACGCGGATGCGACCGGATTCGATGCGAGAAAGATTCAGGAGTTCATTGATGAGCCGAGCCATTTTTTCTGTTGAGAAACTCACGGTACTCAAATACTTGCGATGCTTGGGCGAAAACTTCGCCGCTTCTTTTGTGAGCATTTCGCTATACAAACGAATCACGGTGAGCGGTGTTCTGAGCTGGTGTGAAGCAATAGAGACGAAATCTTTTTTTAATTGTTCGGCCGCGATGAGCGACGCCGTCAACTCGTCCACTTCCTCTTCCAACTCAACATAGCGAGCCATGAGTCGCTCGATGGGAGCAACAGACAACCCCATCAACACAACAGTGATGAGCAATGCCATCCACACTTCACGAGGGTGGTTGAACGCGCCCGTGAGCAAACCAAACAACAACAGAGAAAAAATTGAAAGCAAAAAGAGCCCAACAAAGATCTTGATCTCCATGCGAACATCCCTCCAACGTTTGAGAAGCATAATTGCGAGTAGTATACACGACACTTGAATCAATCTAAAGGCTCTGCTATATTGCCTGCGCTACCGGGATGTAGCGCAGTTGGTAGCGCGCCTGGTTTGGGAC
>CAYJWY010000026.1:0-14296 GCA_964374035.1 uncultured Gammaproteobacteria bacterium | reverse complement strand
GAGAGGAGGGGTGTTTTTAGAACCATTCTTTCCTCTTTTTTGGCCAACCAAGAAGCAGAAGCAGGGCAAGTGGTGCACCCCAATTTGCCCAGCGTTCGACAAAGTCCCAAACAGGGTCAGGGCCAATCGGCCAACGAATCAAAGCTGTCCAAAGACCCCAAAGAGCCATCCACAACAGTACTAGTCGAACAGGTTTGACGAGTAGCAAAACAGCAAGAACAATATCCATAACACCAATCAAGACCAGCATTGTTCCAATCGTGTCGGGATTTGTGATACCGACAGCAGAAAAATACTTAAACCAACCGGCTTTTTGTTGCAAAGCAAACATTCCATGACCAAAAAAAGTTCCTGCCACAGCAATACGCAAAACCCACTCGACATGATGATGATTCACCATACGATTTTTGCAATCGATGAAAATTTATAAAAAACACATGAAATTCATCTCAAAAAAACTTACTCATGCGCGGCTTCTCTCCCTCGTGCTCCGCATTCGTCGGTGTTTCTTGTTCAACATCTTGTCCGGTTTCTGTTTGTTCAAGCACAATCCACGGTTTGGATTTTGATTTTGACATCGACATAATCACGAGCCCTCCAAACGTGAGTACAGCGGCGCCTGCGAGAAACGCTCCAAACACAGCGGAAAATCCACAACCAAAAAGCGATGTGATCACCTCGGCCTTCGTTTGGGCTTGTTGTAAACACACACGAATCGCCTGATCACCGTAAAGGGTTCCCCAAAAGGCGGCGACATAGCCGCAAAACGCCGCGAGAACCGTAAACAAACAGCTGAATCGAACTTTTTTCAGTCGACCAAGTTTCAAAATCGCCAAAACAGCAAAGAAGACACCACCGAGCACCCAGTAGACAATAAACCAAACGATTGCGAGAAATGTGGTCAACGAATTCGGTTCAAAATCCATAGAATTCAGTGTGGGTTATCCTGTATCTTCTCTTAATTTAGGAACAAACAAGATTTCATCGTTGTCTGTCATCCTTTGGGTGCACTCAGGATGACGAATGAAAACTCGCTATGGGTTCATACGGCGACATTATACCCCATTGACCCCTCCTCTCGCGAGGAAAAAACTAGCCCCTCCCTTGGCGAAGGGAGGGGTTGACACAGCGACAGTGTATAATAGAGTGGCTCTTCACATGGGGACGTAGCTCAGTTGGTCAGAGCGCCGAGCTTATACCTCGGTGGTCGATGGTTCGAGTCCATCCGTCCCTACCATTCGACTGTCGTTAGTGTGCTTCCCAACGACAGTCGAATGCCCTGTCTTCGACTCTGATGGCTGAGCCCTCAGGCTCAAACTCGAAGAGAGCCACGTCAAAGGGCACATGGACTTTGATAGTTCTCATCCGCTCACGATCTTCGAACAATCCTATGTCATTTCTCTTTCTTGGCTTTGTTATTCTCATTGTAGGAATCATCTTTCTGCGCCTCGCAATCAAAGATAAGGACAACGAAGGCGTGACCGGCCTGACAGCGCTTATTATTGCGGCTCTGATTTTGATCATCTTTTTCGGCTTCATCTATGCAAGTTTCTACACCTAAGGCTTCTCAACACATTGCCTATGATTGAGCATGTTGTCACACAAAAGGAAGCCGAAGCGCGTCTTGATATTGTTCTGACCAGTTTGATCAAACAGTCGCGATCACAGATTCAAAAATTGATAAAAACCGGCGTTGTCACCGTGAATAACAAACCCGTCACACCACACCTCGCGCTCGAAGAAGGTGATGTTGTCAGCTATCCCGAACACGTCGATGTCGTCCCAGAAGCTCGCGTAACACCCGTGCTCGAAATCCTCTACGAAGACAACGACATCCTCATCATCAACAAGCCTGCCGGGCTGATTGTGCATCGCGCGCACGAACTCGATAATGACCCAAGTGTGGTCGACGCTCTGCTCGAGCGCTACCCACCAATCAAGGACGTTGGCGATGATGAAGCACGACCTGGTATTGTGCACCGACTCGACAAAGATGTGTCCGGTGTCCTTGCGATTGCCAAGTCGAAAGATGCCTACGAGCACTTGAAGAAACAATTTCAAGATCGAACCACGAAAAAAGAATACCTCGCGCTTGTCTACGGACAATTGCCACGAAACCAAGATCGCATTGAACTAAAAATTGCACGATCGAAAGTTCGAGGACGCATGGTTGCGCGCGCACAGTTGCAAGACGGCAAGGACGCGATCACCGACTACGAAGTCTTGAAGACCTTTAAGACAACAACCTACGTGCGCGTCCACATCCTCACAGGTCGCACGCACCAAATCCGCGTCCACTTCCTCGCGATCGATCACCCGCTCGTCGGCGATCGGCTCTACAAGAAGACCTACATGAAAAACATTCGCCCAATCGAACTCAATCGCATCTTCCTGCACGCCCACGCACTCACCATCAACCTCATGAACGGCGAAGAGAAAACCTTCACAGCTCCCCTTCCCAACGAACTTGAGCAAATTCTCGAAACACAGCCAACCCTATGATGATCACACTTGCGGGACTTCCAGGCTCGGGAAAATCAACGATTGCAAAAATGTTGAGCGAACGTCTCGACATTCCTTGGTATTCGATGGGAGATCTTCGAGGAAAGATGGCCACAGAGCGCGGCATCTCGATCGACGAGCTCAACAAACTCGGCGAGAGCGAGGCCTTCACCGATCACGACGTCGACGTCTATCAAACCGAGCTCGGTAAAAGAGGTGACGACCTCATCATTGATGGGCGACTCTCCTGGCACTTCATTCCCCAGTCGTTCAAAGTCTTCCTCGATGTCGATGCGGACGTTGCCGCCCGACGCATTTTTGACGCGTCAAAAAAGGGTCTGCGTCGCGATGAGAAACCGTACGCTTCGCCGGAGGAAGTCAAAGACCGCATCGCAACACGCCTCGCCTCGGACCAACGTCGCTATCAAACGTATTACGATGTGAACTACCTCGACCGCTCAAACTACGACTTGGTCGTAGATACGACGAGCCACACGCCCGAGGAAGTCGTTACCACGATTTTGGCAAGACTTCCTACAGTCTCTTGACGATTGAGCCCGATTTCGTTATGATCCTGCTGAATTTATTTACCCATCTATGTCAGACGAACAAAAACAAGAACCTCTCGTTGAGGCTGAAATCGTAGAAGAGCCAACCTCTGCTCCTGCAGAAACCGCCGCTCCAGAAATGACCAAGCCCGTCACAGACAGTGAGCCTCTCGCAGACAGTGAGCCTGCAGAGCCCAGCTCAGCTGGCGTCAAATCTGTCGAACCTGTCGAACCTGTCAAAGCTGTCAAAGCTGTCGAACCACCGTTCAAAGCCAAACTCGTAGGCCTCCACGAACTCAAAGCCGGACAAACCGTCCGCATCCACGAGCGCATCGTCGACATCTCGCCAAAAGGTGAGGCGCGAGAACGCGTTCAGGTCTTTGAAGGAATCATCCTCGGCCTGAGTGGTGCTGGCATCGGCCGCACCATGACCGCTCGAAAAGTCAGCGACGGCGTCAGCGTGGAAAAGATCTACCCGATCAACTCCCCGGTCATCGCCAAAATCGAGCTCGTCAAAACCGCAAAGGTTCGACGCGCAAAGCTACGCTTCTTGCTCAATCTCAAAGATCGATTCAAGCGCAAGATGAAAGAGACATACGTAAAGTAGCAAAACAAAAACCCTCGACTCGCGTCGAAGGTTTTTTGTTGACCCCTCCTCTCGCGAGAGGAGGGGTGATCGGTTAGATCGATTTGATTTCGTTCATTGAATTCACATCGGATCCCATCTGGTAGTTCCAGAGGCCCTCTGGTCGCAGGGTGATGATCCCCTTGTTCCATCGCGTTCCCCAAATGGAGTTTGCGACGGTTTCGGACGTCACCCAGTGAAGGGCTCCGTCTGTACCAACCACGTAAACACGTGCGTTTGCGGTGGACTTGATTTTCGTGCCAGGAGCGTAGTTTGCGTTTCCTGCGTTCACATACAATTGCTTGTACGCGGACAAGGTTGCGCTTGAGACGCCCGTGACTTTGTTGTAGGAATCAAACCAGCTGAGGAACACGGATGGTGTTGGAACGGACCAGATCTTGTTATTGGAAACAAGATAGATCGTTGGTTCGTTGAAGGCTTTATAAGCCTGGATTTGTTTTGGGGCGAGATCGAGAATCGCACCGAAGCTTACCTGATAAATCTCTGCGTCCATACCTCGGAACAAGGCTTGATTGCGATCCGTGAGAAACGGACTTGTACCAAATCCCACATTGAGGACGCGGCCGGTTGAGGTATTTTCGTACCAGATATTATTCTTGTCGTCGACTCCAATGAGCACGTCATCTTTTTGATTGGTGACCAAGAAGGCGTGCTTGGCCCAGGAACGAGTGTCGAAGTTAAATCCGACGTACCCGTTCAAGCCATGGAAGTAAACAGCATTCTTGGTGAGAGCAAACTCCTTGTTCACAACCTTCCCAAAATTCATGACACCGCCAACGTCACTGACGTAGAGATCATCATCCTCGTTAATCCAAGCCATACGATGGTTGGCCACTTGGTAGGCGTTGTCGAGATTCACCGACCAGTTCAAGACAGCTCCGCCAGGTTCCACAGCGTTCTTGTCGCCAATTGCATAGGTGAACATACGATAGTTCTTGAAGAACTGGATGTTGCCGTTTGCAAGAAAGTGGGCGGCAAGGATCGTTTCGTGCGCCTCTCCCCAAGACTGCGGCACTTCTGTGACAGTACGAGCTCGCTCGTTAATCACGACCAACTGTTGCGAACCGTCGTTGAAGTGAAACTTTGCGAGCACATTGTCCTCATACACATCGAGAATTTCCTGCCAGGGTGCCAAGAGCGTGAAGGCAAAATCTTTTCGATTGTAATCGCTCGCGTAATCATGCACGGAAAGCTTCGACTCAATCGCCGAAGTCTTTGGATCCGTTTGTAACATCGATGTGTACACGCGGGTTCCATCCGTTGCAAGCGTCATAAAGCTCACTTCGTCGGGAGTCTTGATCGGCTCGAGAAGCTTTGTGATGGTTTTTGTTTCTGCGTTATATTCAGACACGACAAACCAATTCTTCGCGTCGGCGGATGGCGTTCGAAAAACGAAACGATCATCCTGCGCCGTGCGCCAAGCTTTATCTGAGATGTTGTCGTTCGCGTCCACAATCAAGAAAGACCGGCCATCCTTGTAGATGGTGATATCGACCTTGTCGCAAATCGCGCCCTTACAGCTTTTGGCCGGCTCAGTGAAATAGACGGCGCCGCCAAGTTCAAACGGACCTTCCATCGTAGAAACGGTAGAAAGGCGTTCGACTCGGTAGAGATCGTAATCCCAAGTCGCCTCCACGACGTTATCCTTCCAAGCGCCAACGTTCGCCTGGACGGTTGGAAGAAACGGGCTAATCGCAAAAGCGATAAGTGCCGTAAAAATGAGTGTTTTCTTTAACATAGGTGTTTGATTCATAACGCGCAAGTATACTCGAAAAATGGCTTTTTGTCAACGTTTGCCAGGACAAATTTGCAAAAATGTTAAGAAAAAACGAGGTTTTTCTCGTTTTTGTCTCTAGGAAAGCATCGCTTTGAGGTACTGACCTGTCAGGCTTTCCTTGATCTTCATTAGATCTTTTGGCGTTCCAACACCGATGACCTTTCCTCCTTTGACACCTCCTTCAGGTCCCATATCGATCACCCAGTCGGCTCCTTTTATAACGTCGAGGTTGTGTTCGATGATGAGAACGGTATTGCCCTTGTCGACAAGCTGGTGCAAGACACCCAGAAGTCGACGAATATCGTCAAAGTGCAGACCGGTTGTTGGCTCGTCGAGGATATAGAGAGTGCGGCCAGTTGCACGACGTGAAAGTTCGGTCGCGAGCTTTACACGCTGAGCCTCACCTCCCGAGAGCGTCGTTGCAGGTTGGCCGAGCTTGATGTAGCCCAGTCCAACCTCGTGCAAGATGTTTAACTTGTCAAAGATCCCAGACTGATCCGCAAAGAAACGACGAGCTTCCTCCACGGTCATGTTGAGGACGTTTGAGATGTTCTTTTGTTTGTAGTGAACTTCCAGGACTTCAACGTTGTAGCGCGTGCCGTGACACTCAGGACATTCGACGTACACGTCAGGAAGAAATTGCATTTCAATGCGACGCATTCCCTCTCCCGAACACGGCTCACAGCGTCCACCCCCTTTTACGTTGAAACTAAACTTACCAGCGTCGAAGTTGCGCATCTTGGCTTCCGGCACGGCTGTAAACACATCGCGAATCGCGGTGAACACACCGGTGTAGGTTGCTGGATTCGATCGCGGTGTGCGACCAATCGGAGACTGATCAACCGCAACGACCTTGTCGATGTGCTCGGTTCCTTTAATGGCTTTGTGTTCTCCCGGATACACTTTCGCGCGATAAAACGAACGCGAAAGTTCCTTGCCGAGAATATCGAGCACAAGCGTCGACTTGCCAGACCCGGAAACACCCGTGACACACACAAGCTCACCCAGCGGAATCTCGACGTCGACGTTTTGTAAGTTGAAGGCTTTTGCGCCGAGGATCTTTATCGACTTGCCATTGCCTTTGCGAATCTTTTTAGGAACAGGAATCGACTTCTTGCCGATCATATACTGACCCGTAAGCGAATCTTTATTCTTTTTAATTTGCGCCGCCGTTCCTTCCGCAACAATCTCTCCGCCGTATTCACCAGCTCCAGGTCCCACATCAAAAACATAGTCCGCGGCTTCGATCATTGCCTCGTCGTGTTCGACAACAATGACAGAGTTGCCGAGATCGCGAAGCTTCTTGATCGTCTCGATCAGGCGATCGTTATCGCGAGGATGCAGACCAATCGACGGTTCGTCGAGAATGTAAATGACGCCAGAAAGCTGTGTTCCAAGTTGTGTTGCAAGACGAACGCGTTGCGACTCACCGCCTGACAAGGTCATCGCGGCGCGGTCGAGCGTGAGATACCCAAGGCCCACTTGCGTGAGCTGTTCAAGGCGAATACGCACTTCCTTTGCAACGCGTCCGACAACGAGGCGTTCTTCTTCGGTAAGTCCGGAAACGAGCTGGGCTTTTTTGATCGGAGTCTTTCCCTTCACGGTCTTTTCTTCCTTTCCAACCAAATCATCAAAGAACCCAAACACATCCTCAATCGGCATATTCACGACGTTCGCGATCGACTTACCTTCGATCGTAACGGCGAGCACTTCTTTCTTCAGACGCTTTCCTTCGCACGACGGACACACCATGCGACGCATATATGTCTCGAGCTCGAGACGCACATAATCGGAATCCGTTTCCTTATACTTCATCTCAAGTTGCATCAAAATTCCGGGAAACGTCACGCTTCCTCCATCGAACACATATTCCTCATCGCCCGTTCCGTTCAAAAGCAGATCCAGCTTACTCTTGGGCATGTTCTCCACCGGTGTAGACAACGAGATACGATGCTTCTTTGCAACGTTCTCGAGCATGCGCATGTAACTCGTTTGATTGCCCGCGATCTTTGTCCATGGACGCACGGCCCCTTCCTCAAACGTGAGCCGTTTGTTTGGAATCACGAGATCAGGTTCAAGAACGAGCTTCTCGCCCAGGCCCGTACATTCTGCGCAAGCACCAAAGGGCGAGTTAAACGAGAAGAGTCGAGGCTCTGGCTTTGGAAGGCTTGTTGCGCAATGCCCACACATAAAACTTTGCGAGAGCGAACGTTCATCGCCGGTCTCGTCGTTTACGAGTGTGATAAATCCATTTCCGTATTCAAGCGCTTTCTTCGCAAGCTGTTCAATCTGTAATTTGACATACGCCGCGCCAGGTTCAAAAGAACAAATGACGACGTCGATATCGTGCGCTTTCTTTTTATCAACGCGCAAAGACGCGGCTTCATCGATCTCTATGAGTAAACCGTCGAAACGTATGCGTTTGAATCCGGCGTGTTCTGCGGCCTGCAAAATGTGTTTGTGCTGACCTTTGAGTTGTCGAACAACGGGTGCAAGAAGAAGCACGGGCTGTTTGTCGCCAAGCATCGTCTCAATATGCGCAACAATGTCGGAGAGCTTCTGCTCGCTCACAGGATTGCCACACGTGGGACAGTGCGGACGACCGGCGCGCGCAAACAGGACGCGTAAAAAATCATAAATCTCCGTCACGGTCCCCACGGTTGAGCGTGGATTGTGCGACGAAGATTTTTGGTCGATGGCAATGGTTGGCGAAAGACCGAGAATCTCATCGACGTCCGGCTTGTCTTGAAGCTCTAAAAACTGACGAGCGTAACTTGAAAGCGACTCCATGTAACGTCGTTGACCTTCGGCATAAATAGTATCAAACGCGAGCGAAGATTTTCCCGATCCCGAGAGCCCCGTAATGACCACGAGTTTGTTCTTCGGAATCTTAACATCAATATTTTTCAAATTATGCACACGCGCACCTCTCACGGAAATGTAATCTTGAGACATAAAAGAGTGCTGGGTTTGAGATAGTTCAAAGCGCCCAGCACTCTATCATGTCATGGTCGCTCCAGCAAGGGATCATAGTTTATCGATGAACCTACATTCCAGCAAACTCCATCCCCTCTTATCTCACAACCTCCCTTAATCTTGCATGGATTTTCTTCACAGATTGATTTATAAGAAAAATTTGCGCAGGAACCAAACGTGAAACACTCGTCTGACTCTGAATCAGCACTATAAAGCTGTTCGCCGCCTTCAGCATCATTAGTGAGAGGAACGGTGTGATAGTTTCTGCAGAGACCGGATTTTCGTATAGTACTGCAATCCATCACGATATTTACACAAGCTCCATTGGAAGCAACCTTGAACACACCACCACCAAGTGCTCCCTCATTTAAATCTCCATCTTTTGTCCAACCGCACTGTTCAATCGTATCAGGCATTTCAGATGTTCCCTTCGTCACACCCTTTGTAAATTGACCACACGTGGACGCCGAGGGAACAACACCGCTTCCTATCAATGCTGTAGATCCATCATAAATCTGTCCGCAAGACAGGCATCTTGCGTTCCAACCACTTCCAAGACAAGCACGATCTGGATTTCCACAATCTCTAAAATTACAGGTTAATCCGGCATTGACATTCACACCTCCGGGTCCTTCCACAACCTCGCCAATCGTTCCGCACCTGGGATTATTCTTGCCGTTAAAAGGAATGTATCTTTTTTGATTCTTTTGGCGTGATTCATCCCATCGAATCTTAAACTTTTCCTCTGTAAATAACGTCTCACAACTCTTCGCAGAATCTGCAATCTCTCGAGTCTTAATCATCGGCAGACGCGGAACGGAAATGCGTGAAAGCTGAGGGCTGATGGTTTCAATGATTAAAATAGAGCTCAACAACAAGATAAGTCCGATCACGGCGTTCTTGATGCGATCCTTTCCTTTCTTCATTTGCTCGCTCGATGCACCGCCCAAGGTATATTGCAATCCACCAATCATGACGAGCACAATAGTAAACGTGATACCGACAGTGACCAGCCATTGATAAAGAATCGAAACGTATTTCTCAATATCATTCACGACCGTGGTTGTCCCGATCGCGATATTTAAACGAACCTTCGTGGCATTTTTTGGTGGGTAACAAAAATGCGAATTCGGCATACACCCAGGTGGTTGCGTTTCACCAAACGTATCACGTGTATCCTTATCACACTCAATCGTGCTGTATGCATCAGATTGCGATCCATCGCCACAAAAAGCTTTTACTTGTTTTTCACATTCGTCTTGCGTAAAACAACTGTCATCTTGACTTGGGTACTGATCAACAGCAAACGCGCATACCGCCACTCTATCACCTTGTGTCTTACACTTGGCCTTGCATTCTTCTGTGCTTGTAGAGACCATCTCCTCTCCCGAACCCGGTGGTTTTGTTCCTTTCTTGGTCGCACAAAAACAATCACATTGTCGTTCGGAAACACCTTGAGCATGGACAAGCATAGGAATCAAAAGGAAACTCAAAAACGTGAAAAGGAAAATCCCAATCGCATATCTGCTAATTCTGTCCTGTCGGAATGCAGTCATATTTTAACCATGCTGAATCATCATACTTACATCCACCCGCAATCTGACAAAAATTTTCCGCACACACCGTTTGCAACCCAAAATCTCCACAACCACCCATGCCACACAAGACATCATCTTGATACACAATGTCCTCAAGAGGCTGTCTGCTATTTCTATTAAACGGACGAATCTCTGTATCATAATCTTCACACTTGGTGATTCTCGTACAATCAATCTTGTACAAAGCGCACGATCCGTAACGTAAGGCTTTTGGTGCAATCCCACGATTGAGATCACTATCTTTCGTCCACCCGCATTGAAACGTGACCGGTCTGTTATTCACCATGGTTGTTGGATACGTAAACTGTCCACACACGCCCGAAGAAGGCGTAATTTTTGTGGTATCACGAAGAGATTCCGTGAGAAGATTGCAAGAAATGCATCGTGCGCCGTCTCCAGAAAAAATACAGCTTTGGCCACCAATGCTACATCCCCTCCACATACACTGCGTGCCAACAGGAAGATCGGTCCCCTTCTCATCCTTCAACACATCACTGACATCTCCACATTTACCCGACGTGGCTGAAAGCTGATACTTCTTAAGGAGATAATCCCCACAACTGATGCCTTGTGGCAACAACACACGCTTGATCATTGGTAATGTTGGGACATTCAATTTCAGGAGTTGTGGATTAACGGTTTGAATGAGCAGAACGCTAGACAAAAGAAGTGCCAATCCTGTCACTCCACTCAAAATAACTTTTTTTCCTTTTGCTTTCTGTTCGGGCGTTGCCGCGCCGATGGAATACTGCAACCCACCAATCATCACCATGACAATGGTGACGGTCACCGCAATGCCAATCAACCAGTTGAATCCTTTGGAAAGGTACGGCTCAAGATCCGCGACCGCTGTGAGATTTCCAATGGGAATGTTCAATTCCACTTCTGTGTTGCCTGATTTGGGAAAACAATAGCGATAATCCGTCGCACAATTTGGATTGGGTCGCGTATCCCACACCCCATCATAGTTTCCATCCACTTCTTTACCCGTACATTGTTCCCGTGTAAAACAACGCAGATCGTTGATCGGCCACGCGGAGGGATCTGTGGCGCAGGTGAGGTACGAACCTTTTTGTTTCACGCACTCCTCTTTACATTGGATGATTGTTTTTGTTCCGAGACTTGTTGCTCCTTGTTCCGTCGAACACCAGCAACTGCAGGTCGACTCAGCATTGGTCGGCGATTGAACTTGTGCAAAAGAAATGAATGGAAACAACATCGTCGATCCAACAACAACGCACAAAACAATGCGTTGTATGCTAGGGCTCATACGCCTTGTTGGACACGCCTGCGATAATTTCTTCAAAAACCTTCTCGGGAATCGATCCGGCAACGCGATTGCCATTGATAAAAAACGTTGGTGTGCCACGGACGCCGGCCGCAAACCCTTCTTCCAAATCGGTCGCAACCTCTTGGGCATATCGAGCACTGTTCAAACAGTTACGAAATCGACTTTCATTCATCCCCACCTCTCTGGCAAGTTCGTAAAATCGTTCCTCTGACAAATCATTTTGATTCTGGTACAGCTTGTCATGAAATTCCCAAAATTTATTTTGCTCCTGCGCACACTCAGATGCTTCGGCGGCCTTCTGCGCGATGGGATGCAAATCAACGATGGGAAAATCGCGATAGATCAAACGAATTTTATCAGGATACTTTTGAATCATTTTGCGAATCACAAAACTGACCTGACGAGAATACGGACAGCCAAAATCAGCAAACTCAACGATGGTCAGCGGTGCATCAACCGGTCCCAACGATGGATCGTCGTCGGTGACCAGATCAAACTCGCCATCTGGAAGTGGTGCAGAGGCGAGAGCCTGATTTGTTGAAAATGCGTCGAGATAACCGATACGATCCAGATCAACGTCTCCTTTTTTGATCAACGAAGAAAAATAGAGCACGCGCCACACAAACAGTCCGGCCAGTAAAAGGACGAACAACGTCGCGAACGTCGCGATCCAATTGCGTGTTTTGTGAATTTGCTGTTCCGTTTCCATAAAACCACTAAAAAGTATACCATAGGATTGACTCCAATGCGCGTCCCTGCTAGGATTCTTTCGTTAATCATGCCTGCGCGTATCACTATGAACGACTCCATGATCCTGAACATCGCTCAAATCATTCTTGCCGTGCTTCTTGTAACGGCGATTCTCTTGCAAGCCAAGGGCACGGGACTTGGCGCGGCTTTTGGTGGTGGTGGAAACGTCTTTCGCACCAAACGTGGAGCAGAAAAAAAACTTCATCAGTTGACGATTGTGATCGCGATTCTCTTTTTTAGCGTCGCGCTTGCAAATGCCCTGGTGTAATTTTGTGTCCGAAGATACACGTCCATTTTTACAACGTCTAAAAAAACCATCGTCCGATCCGACGAAGGACCTGACCATGCGACAGGTTCTTTCCGTTTCCACCCCACGCCGATTTCCTTCTTGGAAACAGTGGAAACAGCTTGGAGGCATCCTATCACCGGCAGAAAAACGCGTAAGCCTGCTTGCGATCTGCTTGATCGTGCTTTCGTGTTTGAGTATTGCATTAACCTATGTTCTTTCTCATCGTATCGAAATTCCAACGCTCGGAGGCGAATATACGGAAGGACTGATCGGAGAACCCCAATTTATCAATCCGCTCTATGCCTCAACAAGCGACGTTGACGCGGATCTTTCTTCTCTTGTCTATTCCGGACTAATGAAATCCGTTCCGGGTTCATCGCCTGTTTCTGATCTGGCAGAGAACTATACGGTCAATGAGGAGCAAACCGTGTACACATTTCAAATTCGTGAAAATGCCATGTTTCACAATGGAGATCCTGTTCGTGCGCAAGATGTGCTCTTTACCATCAGCGCAATTCAAAATCCCGCCTATCGCAGTCCACTCATCACACAATTTCAAAATGTTACCGTCAATCAAGACGATGATCGAACCGTTTCGTTCGTTTTAAAAAAACCTTCCGAAACGTTTCTTGAATCTCTCGCGGTGGGTATTCTTCCCGCCAGTGTCTGGGCGGAAATCCTGCCGCAAAATGCTCCGCTGGCCGCACTCAATCTCCAACCGATTGGAAGTGGTCCTTATGAATTTGCAGAATTCTCAAAAGACAAGCGCGGTTCCATTCGTTCATTCACCCTCAAAGCAAATACGAAATTTTACGATACGCCAACGCGTATTGAGCGTCTGACGTTTAAATTTTATAGCGATGCAGACGAAGCATTCGATGCACTTGAACAAAAATATGTAGAAGGCGTGAGCGTCATTGCCTTTGAGAAAGAGGCCACCATCAAGGAAATGAAAACATTGAATCTTCATCGTCCCTATCTTCCACAGGAAGTCGCCTTGTACATGAATCAAGCCACAAATGAACAGCTCAAAGATGTAAATATTCGTACCGCCATCGCTCACGCCATCGATCGTTCTGCCATCGTCGATCAAATCTTTCGCGAAGCGGTTCGCGCCGTGGAAACACCGATTCTTCCCGGTATGATTGGTTACCAAGAAGATCTTCGCGCCATGTCACTGGATCTCGAGCAAGCGCAAACCTTCATGGACAAGGCGGCATTGCCAGATGGCCTGACACTTACACTCACTACCATCGACCGTCCGCAATACCGTGCGGTTGCAACACGCATTAAAGAACAACTTGCAAAAATAAACATCAACATAGATATCCTTGCCATTGCACCTGAGCGATTTGCCGGTGAAGTCATAGAACCTCGCAATTACGAACTCCTTCTTGGATCCGTTTTGTTTCAAACAGACTCGGACCCCTATCTGTTCTGGCACTCTTCCCAAATCGACAAGAATGGGTTAAACTTAGCCAGTTATCAGAATAAGGAGGTTGACGCACTGCTTGAGAAAGCTCGTGAGACCGTATCAATCGACGAACGCGCGAAGTTGTATCGTTCCATGCAAGAACAACTGTTAAAGGATGTTCCGGCGGTCTTTCTCTATCAATCCACCTATCCCTACGCGACTCCCAAGTCGATTCAAAACGTCGTGATCAATCAGATCAACACTCCACAAGATCGTTTCGCGAACATTCGTGACTGGTATATCAAAACAAAGAAAGCGTTGAAGTAGTCGTGGAGTCGCGTGGTCTTGAAGTTTCCAAGAACTCTACGACTCTTTTTCCGGGCGAGTGGTGTAATGGTAGCCACGCGGCGTTCAGAGCGCCGTGGGAGTAATCTCGTGAGGGTTCGAGTCCCTCCTCGCCCACCAGAATCAAACTTTCAGGAATTTTGCCGATTGATTCAGCCGC
>CAYJWY010000025.1:0-15666 GCA_964374035.1 uncultured Gammaproteobacteria bacterium | reverse complement strand
AACAAAAAAAGCCGGGTCTTGCGACTCGGCCGTTCAATAAGTCCAATAGGTCCAAAAAGACCTATTAGACTTATATTCGAACTAGTACATCCCTCCCATTCCACCACCTGGCATTGGTGCAGACTCTTCCTTCTTTGGCAACTCAACGACCGCCGCTTCTGTGGTAATCACCATAATCGCGATCGACGCGGCGTTCTGCAGAGCTGATCGTGTCACCTTGGCTGGATCGATGACACCCGCGACAACGAGATCTTCATACACGTCGGTGAGCGCGTTGTAGCCGAAGGATCCAACGCCCGCTTTGACTTTCTCCGCAACCACCGCACCTTCCATGCCGGCGTTCTGCGCGATCATGCGAAGTGGTTCTTCGAGCGCGCGGCGCAGGATGTTCACACCGACGTTTTCGTCTGCGCTGAGCTCTAGCGAATCGAGACACTTGATCGATCTGACAAGCGCAACACCGCCGCCGGGAACAATTCCCTCTTCCACAGCCGCCTTGGTTGCGGAAACCGCGTCCTCGATGCGATGCTTCTTCTCTTTCATTTCGGTCTCGGTTGCGGCACCAACTTTGATAACGGCAACACCGCCGGAAAGTTTAGCGACACGCTCGAGTAATTTTTCTTTTTCAAAATCCGACGTCGTGTTCTTAAGTTCCGCCTGAATCTGTTTCACGCGCTCCGCGATCTTCATCTTATCGCCATGACCCTCCACAATCGTCGTCTGTTCTTTGTTTGCGACCACTTTACGAGCTTTTCCAAGATCCGTGAGTTCAGCGGTCTCAAGCTTGAGTCCAACTTCCTCACTAATCACGCGGCCGCCCGTGAGGATCGCAATGTCCTCGAGCATGGCCTTGCGTCGATCCCCAAATCCGGGAGCTTTGACCGCGACCGTGTTAAACACGCCGCGCAACTTGTTTACGACCAGCGTCGACAATGCTTCACCATCGACATCGTCTGCGATAATCACAAGCTCTTTTTTGCCTGTTGCCGCAACTTTCTCGAGAACCGGAACCAGCTCCTGCACCGAGCTAATCTTTTTGTCGACGATGAGAATATGCGCGTCGTGATACTCGGCTTCCATGCGCTCAGCATTGGTCACCATGTATCCACTCACATATCCCTTGTCGAACTGCATGCCTTCGACGAACTCGACGTCAACGCCAAACGACTGAGATTCCTCGACCGTGATGACGCCGTTGTTGCCAACTTTTTCCATGGCCTTGGCAATCATCTGTCCAATTTCCGGGTCGTTCGCACTGATCGAAGCAACCTTCTCAATTTCCTCGCCCTTAATCGGCGTAGCAATCTTTTCCTTAATTTCCTTCACGATTCGATCCACGCCCTTCTCGATGCCACGGCGCAGTGCCTGTGGATTCGTTCCGGCCGTCACGTTGCGCAGGCCCTCTTCGATCAGCGCTTGCGCGAGAACCGTCGCGGTCGTTGTTCCATCTCCAGCAACATCATTCGTCTTGCTCGCGACTTCCTTTACGAGTTCCGCACCAAGATTCTCAAGCTTGTTCTCAAGCTCGATCTCTTTGGCAACCGTCACGCCATCCTTTGTGACAATCGGAGAACCAAAACCGCGATCCAAAATCACGTTACGACCCTTTGGACCGAGCGTGACCTTCACCGCGTTTGCAAGCTGATCAACACCACGCTTGAGCGCTGATCGCGCATCTTCGTTAAATGCAATTTGTTTTGCCATAGTTGTTGAAGTTATTTTATGCGTCATCCTGACAAACTTTTTACCTGCGTCATCCTGACAAGCTTTTTACCTGTGTCATCCTGAGGAGCCTCGACGAAGGATCCCTTAAGAGATCCTTCCTGTCGGCAGACAGACACGGCACTGCGTTCAGGATGACACGGGACCCAATCGTTATGCGAGAATCGCCATTACGTCATCACTCTTGATGATCAAGTATTCTTTTCCATCGATCTTCACCTCATCCGGAGCATACTTTTTAAACAGGACGATCTGACCAACCGAAACCTCCATCTTGCTGAGCTGTCCATTCTCAAGCGATCGACCGGGTCCAACCGCAATCACCTCCCCACGCTCCGCACGCTCTTTATCAACGGTCTCAGGAATAATAATTCCACTCGCGGACTTCATCTCCTTGGAAACAGCCGTGACCACAATGTGGTCGGAAACAGGTTTGATTTGCATAGTTTCTTTCGAGTCGTGTAGTCGTAAAGTCTTGAAGTTAACTCCACCACTTCAAGACTCAGGACTCCAGGACTTTGAGTAAAAGTACGCTAGCAATCTACCCATGCGAGTGCTAAGTGTCAAGAGCTAAAATTTACAGATTTTGTAGTGAAATAAGACGACCCAACCCTGCTGGTTACGCGGAAACCAGCACGGAGTAATCAGCAAGCCAAACACAAATAAAAAATGATGGAACATTCAAACTAGGAATGCATCATTAGGCACGATACTTCTTACGTCGTATCGCCACACGTTCTCTGGCGAGTTCTCGTTCAAGCATGGCGGCGGCGTCCGCAAAGGCGACATCATCAATGTGGCGCTTTTCTTCCATCAAACGTCGCGCACGTTCTTTTGCCTCTTCGATTTGTGTCAGTTCAAGCTCATCGAGTCGATCCGCGGTGTCGGCTAACAAAATGACTTCGTTGTTGCGACGTACTTCTAAAAATCCTTTCCACGCAACAAAATACTGTTCTTCGCCTCCTACACGAATCATCAGTTCTCCCGCGATTAAATTCGTAATGAGCGGAATATGATTTGGCAAAATAGTCACCTCGCCCATTTGCGTCATCGCGGTCATCGAATCAACCGTGTCTTCGTAGACAATGCGTTCGGGGGTTACAATTTTTAGATTCAGTGAAAGCATAGGTCGGGAACAGGATTGCAATAGGTCTTATTGGTCCTAAAGGACCTATTGTTTAGGACTATTTGCTAGCTTCTAAAACTTCATCAATGCTCCCCTTCATGTAAAACGCTTGCTCGGCAATGTGGTCGTACTGACCCTCCAAAATTCCCTTAAAGCTTCGCACGGTGTCTTCGCGCTTCACGTACTTCCCAGGTGAGCCGGTAAATTGCTCCGCAACGAAAAACGGTTGCGAAAGAAACTTTTGAACTTTGCGCGCGCGAGATACGGTGAGTTTATCCGCATCAGAAAGTTCGTCCATGCCCAGAATGGCGATGATGTCTTGCAAATCTTTGTAGCGTTGAAGGACAAGCTGAACGCCGCGGGCGACATCGTAGTGCTCTTGTCCAACGATGTTAGGGTCAAGAATCGTGGACGAGGAATCGAGCGGATCGACGGCAGGATAAATACCGAGCTCGGCGAGCGATCGGGCGAGGGTCACGGTGGAGTCCAAGTGACCAAACGTGGTCGCCGGCGCTGGGTCGGTTAAGTCGTCGGCCGGAACGTACACGGCCTGAATCGAGGTGATCGAACCTTTCTTTGTGGAGGTAATGCGTTCCTGAAGTCCTCCCATTTCTGTGGCGAGATTGGGTTGGTACCCCACGGCCGAGGGAATGCGTCCAAGCAAGGACGACACCTCAGAGCCGGCCTGGGTGAATCGAAAAATGTTGTCGATAAACAGCAGAACGTCTCGACCTTCATCGTCGCGAAAATACTCGGCCAGTGTGAGGCCGGTGAGACCCACGCGCGCGCGCGCTCCGGGTGGCTCGTTCATTTGTCCAAACACAAGCGCCGTCTTGTCGAGCACGCCTGATTCTTTCATTTCTTGATACAGATCATTTCCCTCTCGCGTTCGTTCACCAACGCCCGCAAACACTGAGTAGCCACCGTGCTCTTTGGCAATGTTGTGGATAAGCTCTTGAATCAACACGGTCTTTCCCACGCCCGCTCCACCGAAGAGGCCGGTCTTTCCACCTTTCAAAAACGGACAGATGAGGTCGATCACCTTGATGCCGGTTTCGAAGACTTCGTCCTTTGTAGACTGTTCAGCAAACGATGGAGCGTCGCGGTGGATGGGATCTCGGCGTTTTGTTTTGGCAACACCAAGATTGTCGATGGGTTCACCAACAACGTTAAACATGCGGCCAAGAGTTTCTGGACCGACAGGGACCGAGATCGGTTTGCCGCTGTTGCTCACCTCAGCGCCACGTTGCAACCCGTCTGTTGAAGACATGGCGATGGCGCGAACGAGTTGATGACCGATGTGTTGTGCGACCTCGAGGACGAGCTCAGCGTCGCCATTCTTGACAGTGAGTGCCGATTGAATGGCTGGCAATTCGCCGCGTTCAAAGCGAACGTCGACAACGGGTCCGATGACTTGTGCGATGATTCCTGATTTCATATGCAGAGTGACTGAGTGACTGGTGACTGGTGACTAATTTCAGTCACTCAGTCACTAGTCACTTGAATACTTATTTTGCTTCCAGCGCCGCTTTTCCAGAACTGATCTCCGCAATCTCTTGCGTGATGCCTGCTTGGCGAGCTTGGTTAAAGGTGAAGGTGAGATCGTCGATCATTTCACTCGCCGCGTCCGAGGCACTGCGCATTGCGATCATGCGCGAGGCGTGTTCGGATGCGGCGGCTTCAAGGACAGCTTGATACACCATGGTCTCAATGAGCCGCGGGAGAATGCGATCGAGAACGTCTCGCGCTGAGGGTTCAAACGTATATGCGCTGTAGGACACGGGACGCTCTTTTAACGATCCTCGACTCAGTGGCAAAAGATGCACGATCACGGGTTTTTGCGAGAGCGCGCTGATAAAGTCTGTGTAGACCAGTAACACTTGATCGACGTTTCCGCTGGTAAACTCCTGAATAACCATGCGGCCGATCGGCAACACCTCTTGAAACTTGGTATTGTTTGTCACCTCCGTGAAACTCGCGAGAATATCCAGCTTGTTGCGACGCATCGCATCGGCACCTCGCTTTCCGATACAGATCGTTTGAATCTCCACGGTAGAACCCAAACGTCGAATCTCTTGCATCGCCGTCTTAACAACGTTGGCATTGTACCCACCGGCAAGTCCTCGATCCGAGGAGACCAACAAGACCAAGACACGAGAAATGTCTGATCGCTCGCGCAACAAAGGGTGCAAGGTGGTATCGATGCGCTCTCCAATGGACATCACCGTCTCCCAAGCAAGCTTGGAGTATGGACGCGATAACAAAACCGCGTTCACGGATTTGCGCATCTTACTGGCGGCGACGAGTTCCATCGCCTTGGTAATCTTGCGTGTGTTTGTGACGGATTTGATGCGACGTTTGATTGTGCGTTTTTGCACGGCCATAATTATCGTAGACGATTCTTGTAGCCGCAGGCTTTAGCCTGCGCGTATGTCCATTCCTATATATTCGCGCAGGCTAAAGCCTGCGGCTACAATACGAACAATCGAATCAATTGGATGTAAACGTCTCATTGAAATTTCCAATATCTTTCTTCAGCATCGCTTCCAACTCATCGCTGAACGCTTTCTCATCACGTAACTTGTTCAACGTTTCGAGTCCGGAGGCGTTCATGTAGATCGCGAATCGCTTTTCCCAAGCGACGACTTGGTCGACAGGGATCGCGTCGAGGAAGCCGTTGATGACGGAGTAGATAATCGCGACCTGCATTTCGATCGGCAACGGATGATACTGCGCCTGCTTCAAAAGTTCTGTGGTGCGGCGTCCGCGTTCAATTTGTGAACGGGTTTGCGGATCGAGATCGGTGGCGAATTGCGAGAACGCTTCAAGCTCGCGGAATTGCGCGAGGTCGAGTCGCAATTTTCCTGCGACCTTTTTCATCGCTTTTGTTTGTGCAGACGAACCCACGCGCGAGACGGAAAGTCCGACGTTGAGCGCTGGGCGAATACCGCGGTAGAACAAATCCGTTTCAAGATAAATCTGTCCGTCCGTGATGGAGATGACGTTAGTTGGAATGTAAGCTGAGACGTCGCCGGCTTGTGTTTCGATTATCGGCAGGGCAGTGAGCGAACCTCCGCCGTTCGCTTCGTTGAGTCGCGCGGCGCGCTCGAGCAGACGAGAGTGGAGATAGAACACGTCACCCGGATACGCTTCACGTCCCGGTGGTCGGCGGAGTAAGAGCGAAATTTCTCGATACGCCCAAGCCTGCTTCGACAAGTCGTCGTAGATGACCAGTGCGTCTTCGCCTTTTTCCATGAAGTATTCACCAATGGTACAGCCGGAGAATGGAGCGATATACGAAAGTGCCGCTGGGTCAGAAGCGCCCGCAACAACCACGGTGGTGTATTCCATCGCGCCGGATTCTTCGAGCTTGGCGACGATTTTGGCAATCTTGGATTCCTTTTGTCCAACCGCAACGTAAATACACTTCACGCCGAGGCCTTTCTGGTTGATGATCGTGTCGATCGCGATGGCCGTCTTTCCTGTTTGTCGATCGCCAATAATAAGTTCACGTTGCCCACGACCGATCGGAATCATCGCGTCGATGGCTTTGATACCGGTCTGCAGTGGAACGCCGACGGACTTACGCGTCATGACACCCGGTGCGACTTTTTCGATCGGGATAAATTTTCCGCCCGCGATCTTTCCTTTGCCGTCGATGGGGTTTCCAAGTGGATCGAGGACGCGACCAAGCACGGCGTCGGAAATCGGAATCGACAAAATGCGTCCGGTGGTTTTTACCGTGTCCCCTTCTTTGATGTTCGACGCGTCGCCGAGAATGATCGCGCCCACACCGTCTTCTTCGAGGTTAAGCGCGACGCCGAAGATGCCGCCTGGGAACTCAAGCATTTCGGACGCGCGTACTTGCGTGAGTCCATCCATGCGAGCCGTTCCGTCGCCCACAGCGACTACGGTTCCCACTTGTTCTTCTTTTGCCTGCGCGTGAAACTTCTCAAGAGAGTGTTTCAACGCGTCGATGATGTCTACTTTAGTTGCCATACAAGGTTGTTCTAAGTTGTTCGAGTGTTCCTGAAACCGTTCCGTCAATCACGCGATCGTCGATGGTGAGTCGCGCGCCGCCGATCAAGTCAGCGTTCACGACTTCTCTGAGCTCCGCGCCTTTCGAAATTTTTTCGAGCTGTTTCTTCAACGTGACACTGATCGGATGTGCGGTTTCGATCGTGAGGGTTGCGACACCGAATCGTTCCTTCCAAACTTGTTCGATCGCACGATCGATATCGTGCATGCGTTTCAAGTCGTTTTGTTCCGCGAGCAGTCGCACAAGTCCATCCGCGACCTCGCCGACATCGCTCTTGCCGTCTTCAACCATGTCGATCACCACGCTCGCAAGTTGTTTCGTGGTATATGTCATAGCATTTTCTCGACAACATCCTGCGCAAGTTTCTGCGATGTCTTTTCCGAGACAGACTCCTTCAACACCTTCGTCGCGGCCGCAATGGCAATGTCCACGATCTCCGCCTTGGCATCGCGAAGCATGTTCGCCTTTTCGGTACGAAGCTGTGCTTTTCCTTGTGTCACAATCTTCTGCACCTCAGCTTTCGCCGCTTCGAGTAATTCCTTTTTTCGCGCGTCCGCATCCGTACGAGCTTGTTCAAGCATTGCGGCCGCTTCC
This sequence comes from uncultured Gammaproteobacteria bacterium, assembly GCA_964374035.1. GTDB lineage: Bacteria > Patescibacteriota > Patescibacteriia > UBA9934 > GWF2-40-263 > CALRGL01. The sequence continues at coordinate 8,185 of CAYJWY010000025.1, read as the reverse complement.
GTCTTCGCCTGAGACATCATCTGCTTGTGTTCCTGCTCAACGACCTGAACACGCTTCTCGATCTCATCCGCTTGCTTCATGCTCTTTTCAATGCGACCGGATCGTTCATCAAGAAGTTTGACCAGTGGCGTGTAAACCCACTTCCACATCACCAACAAAACAACGGTAAAATTAAATAACTGAGCAAAAAAAATCTTCAGATTAATGCCAAGGGCGCCAAGTCCCCCGCTTGCTTCAACCGTGTTGGCAACTTGAGTAACCAGTTCTGTTGTGTTTGATGATGACATAGATGACAACATTTCATGACAGCCCCGGTATCGTAGGGGCGGGTCTTGCTTCCAGTCCGCCATAGCCCATGGCAACGGTGGATGCCCGCCCTTATCGGGGTTGGTAATAACACGTCGTCGATTAAAGCGTAAAGGCAATCACGAGCGAGTAAATAGCGATCGCCTCTGCGAAGGCCATTCCAAGCAACATTGGAACGAATAGTTTGCCCGAGGCTTCCGGATTGCGACCAATCGCTTCCATCGCCTTCATCCCAATAAGACCAATACCAATCGCCGGACCAAGTCCTCCCACGCCCATGACAAAAGCCTTCGCGAGGGACACAGCAACTTCTGGTGACAAAGCTTCCATAGTTTTTTTCATTAAGATTTAATTGAATACTCCCTGAGCTTGTCGAAGGGGAATTCGGAATGCGCCTTCGACAGGCTCAGGCAGTAGCCGTGAATGAATTAATGACTCGCGGCGGTCGCTTTGACTGCGTGTTCTTCATCCGTTCCATGTTCATGTTCGTCCGTCGCCACAACGAGGTACGCAAGCGTGAGCATGGCGAAGACCGTCGCTTGAACTGCGCCGACCAGAATCTCGAGAAAGATGAATGGAATAGGAACAACGTAGGCGAGCAGACCCAGCATCACCGTGATCAACACTTCACCTGCGAAGATGTTTCCAAATAAACGCAGAGAGAGCGACGCAACCTTCGCGACTTCGCTGATAATCTCGATAAAGCCGACACCCAGCTCAATGAACGCCACCGTGATCGCCATGGGTCCTTTGGGAATTGCCCGCCAGATGCCGCGGACATTCACGAACTTGCTGATGTGACTCAGCGGTCCCACGGTTGCCACGGCAAAAATATGCGACACAATCACCGAGAAGAACGCGATCGCGAGCGTGAGATTGATGTCGCTCGTCGAAGGACGCAGGAGTGGAATCAACTCAACCTTGCCGTGCATTTCACCCCAGACTCCAATCGACCCGGTCCCCGGTATAAGACCAAACCAATTAGAAAAGAGGACGAAAAGAAAAATCGTTCCCACAATCGGGAGAAACGTCCGAGCTTTCTTCTTATCCCCTGTGACCTTTTCTACTTCACTGAGAAGGAACTCAACAACCCCTTCAACAACATTCTGAAATCCTTTTGGAATCAAAGCGGTGCGTGTGCGAATCAAAAAACCAACAACAACAAAAAACAAAACCGCGATCCATCCATTCACGAGCGTATTCGTGACGACAAAGGATCCAATGTGAAACACGGGTTCTGCGGCAACAGGTGGGATGACAAGACTCATACAGAATTGTTTGGATGATCTTTGGTTTCAACGTTCGCAACCGATTCGTACTGGGCTCGATACCTCGCGGACTTTTTGACGATCATGTAGGCACTTAACCCAAACGCGACAACGAGCAAAACGATGAGATAACGATGCCCCGTGCCATACCGCGCATCTAGCCACTTCCCCCCAAGCGCCGCAAGAACCGCAGGCACCGCAATCGCGCCCGTGAGATCACTCATGATCTTGAAAGCGAGCCGATAATAAGCGCTATCGTTCGACATAAGAGCGCCCAAAGTATACGAAATGAAGGTGGAAAGGTCAATGTTGTTTGTTATTTTTTCAACAACTGCAAAACCAGTCGGTCTTGGTTGCCCACTGACGAAATTGTGTCGCCGTCTTTGAGTTGACGCGGTAACCAACCGAAATCACCGCATCATGATTGTAATAATCTACTTGATACGTCTTACCGTCTGCAGTAGTTGTTGCATTTTTTGCAACAACTGAATTTCGTCGAAGCTCACCATCTTTGAAGATCGCACTCAAGTGACGAGAAATAACCGATTTATCACGACCAAAAACATCAGCGATTTGATCGAGGGTAGCCCAAAGGGTTTGTTTTTCGACGTCTCCACGAAGCTCGATCGCTCCATTCTTTGCTTGAAAGACGAGAGCCTGCTTGTTGATTGATTTCTTTTTCATACTTCGTAAAAAATATTATCTCATTCCGTCGACCATCGCACAATCAATCCGAGCGACAACGCTGACAACGCAAGCCCAGGCCACATCGACCACAAATAATGATCGAACAACGAAATCACGAGTAAGCAGACTCCGAGCGTCAGGCCGAACATTCCGCCGGGGGTTTTTGATACGGCGGAGTTCACCTGATCGACACGGATCAAAAAGTAGAACAATGCGGCAAATCCCAAAAGTCCGAGCTCGGCGAGAATTAAGAGGGGGGTGTTGTGAATCGGTTGATACGACCACACGGATTGTCCCGGAAATAACGTATTGAGGGCGAAGACATAGCCGCTTGGACCAACGCCAATGATGGGGTGTGAAAAAAAGACGTCGCCGAAGGTGGCGTATTGGCCTGAGCGCTCATCAACCGAGATGGCTTCGACGCGAAGTTGCGGGTTGAATCTGGCGAAGAGTTGGTTGTGAAAAATCAAGCTCGTCGAAAACAACGCAACGGCGCCGAGCGCGACAATGATCTTTGCGTGACGCGGTGGCATGCGTTTGCGTCGCCACATGAGCAGAACGAGCAAGAGGAAGCTGACGATGAGGCCAAGCCAGGCGCTTCTCGAAAAGGTAATGAGGAGGGTCGATGACAAGACAACGACCGGGATCCAGAGCAATCGTTGATATTTTTTGTCGAGAAAACGAACCAGCCAAGCAAGTACAACAATGCCGACAGCGAGGTATCCGCCGAAAATATTCGGATGCGGAAACGATCCGTACGCACGCAACCATCGACCTTGCGCGGTTTCGATCACGGTTGTTCCGACGATGCCCGCATGTTGAGAAGCGAGTCCAAGAACAGTCGATGCGGGACTTGTTCCTGTCCAAATTTGAAACCAGCCGAGAACGGAAGGAACAACGAGACCAGCGAGAAACACGCCAAGGATGTGTCGCACGTTTGTTCGCTTGTCAGACACGAGGACAAACAACGCTCCGGCAACAATCAGGTGCAGGAGATGAATGAGTCCGAGGTCGTATTGATCAGCCAGAGTGAGCGATAAAAATCCTGCACCGAATAACACGTAGAGGGCTTGCGCGGCTTTCGCGGCGCGTTCGTTCAAGACGGGAGTGCCACGCAAGATGACGGCTGTGATGAACAAGATCTCAACGGCGTAAATCGCGAGTGTTCCAAACGGCGTCGCTTCCCCTTCAATCGTGACACGAGAAAAAATCCAGAGCGTTTGCCAAGGAAGCAAAAATATTCCGAGGGACAGAAGCCAATTCGCGATGCGGTCTCTCATAGAATCCATAGCGAGTTTCTATTTTGTCATTCTGAGCGAAGCGAAGAATCTCTTCTGAACCTGACGTTCTTTCGTCACAAGAGATCCTTCGCTTCGCTCAGGATGACAAACTCTAATGAATTTATAGATAGCGGGCGAGCGTGTCTTTGTAACGCTCCATAAATTGTTGACGTCGATCGTTTTCGTGAAACTTGAGAATCGTATCGTTTAGCACAACACGCGTGTCCTTATTGGCAAGTTCTACAAGGTGCCTGGGCATACGACGTTGTTGGATCGATCGAAACACACGCTCGAGCAAGCGCGGCTGAATAGGCAACGTCAACGACTGCATTGGGCGGTGTGTGTGATGCGCTGTGCGAATCCTCGCGTTTGGTAAAACAACACTTGCCCAACGATTTGTTTTTTCGAATACGTCAAGTTGCTCATCTTTATCAAAGATCGGCACAATCGATTTCAACCAAAACGCGAGATAATGATCCTTGGGCGAACATTTGAGTGACTCAAGTTGTAGGTGATCAGGCGTCACGAAAAAACTAAAACAAAATGGGTCCGGTCTTGAATCTTGCATCGTTGGTCTACGACCGAGCAGAGCAAACGGAACGACAAGAAAAAATCGCGACGACCAAATAGAGCCAGAACGTGTGACAATGAACAGATCAATGTCGCTTGTTGCAGAGGTATGAAACCACGCAAGCGTATTGACCGCGCTCACCAAACGCACACCGGGCAACATGGAAAAATAAACGGACGCGCGACGCAATCGTTGAAACTTTTTCGATGCGTTCAAAAACCGCTCACGCCGCATCGAGAGCATGACGTCCAGGGTATTCGCGTCTTTCAAGAAAAAAAATCCATTAGAAAACACGAGGCGCTCGTGAAGTGCCGGACTTTGCTCAAGCACGCGTGCGACTTGCGCGAGATCATAGAGGTGATCGGGCTCAAGCAACCACTTCCAAATTTCAAACACGGTAAGCGGATACGAAAAAACAGAAAACCAACAGACGGTTCTGACAATCGACGCTTCCAGTTGTGTCGGCTGTTCACCCATAAACGCATCTTAACAGCTGTACGCAAAGCGCCCTGTGGACAAAACAAAACCCACCGTCGCTGGTAGCTATGGTGGGCTTGAGAGCCGACGAGCGGCCCTTTCTTGAACAATTAAAGTGTTGCAGGAGTTTTATCCTTAAAGACAATGAACTGTTGAATAATAGAAACCACGTTGATCGTCACCCAGTACAGTGTCAAACCACCCGGAAGCGTGGCGCCGATCACAACCGTAATGACAGGCATGAAATAAAGCATCGATTTGTTCATCGCCGCGAGCATGGACTCGTCCTTTGCTCCTTGCGTGCCTAGCACTTGCTTTGGTGGTTGTTTGGCCATCAACATTTTGGTCTGCCAATACTGAAACGCGCCCGCGAGAATCGCAAGGGGAATGTTCGCCTGCGAAAGATCCACAAGCCCGAGAAACGTATAGTTGATTGCGCCCGGGTTCTGAACGAAGGCATACAGATTGGACAATTGTTCCGCTCCAAATCCATTCAGTAAAACCTGGTAAAGAGCGATGAGGACGGGAAGCTGAACCAAAACCGGAAGACAAGAGGAAAGCGGATTCACTTTTTCTTCTTTATACAATTCCATCATGGCTTTGGCGAGCGCTTCTTTGTCCGTACCATGTGTTTTCTTGAGCTCTTCAATCTTCGGTTGGATTTGCTGAAGCGCCTTCTGCGACTGGAGCGACTTGTGCATGAACGGCCAGAGAATGAGCTTGATGATCACCGTAAGCGCGATGATTGCAAACCCAACGTCCGCTCCGGGCAAAACATTGTACAAAAAAACCAGAAGGTTAAAGATCGGTTGATAAAGGAACGTGTTGAAAATGCCTCCCATAGGTTAAGCGTTTAATGTGTCATCCTGAGAAGACTCTGACGTTGCTGTGTCATCCTGAGAAGACTCTGACGTTGCTGTGTCATCCTGAGGAGGCGCTGTCGACGAAGGATCTTTTGATTCAAGAGATCCTTCGCTTTCGCTCAGGATGACAGCAGAATCTTCTGCAACTTCCTCAGCCTTCTTCTCCACTTCCGAAATATTAATCTTCCATCCCGTAAGACGTGCGGCTAAACGCACATTCTGTCCGCCTTTGCCGATCGCGAGTGAGAGCTGATCTGCGTTCACTTTCACCATCGCCGTCTTTTCGTCTTCGTTTGCATCAACTTCGAGAATGTGCGCAGGTGAAAGCGCATTGGTAATAAACTTTTTTGGGTCTTCACTCCATTCCACAATATCCACCTTCTCACCGCCAAGTTCACTGATGATCATTTGAATGCGGGATCCGCGCTGACCAATACACGCGCCGATCGGATCGATCGAGGTGTCACTGCACGCGACCGCAACTTTTGATCGTGATCCGGCTTCGCGTGCAATCGATTTAATCTCAACAATTCCGTCGCCGACTTCTGGCACCTCGATCTCAAAGAGACGATGCACCATGGCGTCCGCAGTACGCGAAACGAGAATCTCCGGACCTTTGGTGGTAAGAGCTACCTGTCGCACAAACACCTTCACACGATCACCCGTGTTGTAACGCTCGGTCGCAATTTGATCTTCCGCGCGCATGACACCCGTTGAACGTCCAAGGTCGACAAGAACAATCCGTCCCTCGCGTCGCTGAACCGTTGCGTTCATGAGTTCGCCTTCGTGTTCTTTGTATTCGTTAAACACGACCTCGCGCTCAGCCTCACGCAACTTTTGTGTGATCACTTGCTTGGCAGTCATCGCGGCCATGCGACCAAAGTCACTTGGCGGAGCGAGTTCGTTATAAATCACATCGCCAATCTTTGCGCCGTGCTTCAAAATCTTGGCCTGGGAAAGCATGATGTCGGTTTTGGGATTAAAACGCGGACCCATCTCATCATCCATCGATACCGCCGAGATATGTTCGCCCTTTCTGCGTGCTTCTTCAATCTTCATCGCAAAGGCTTCGGCTTTTTGCTTACGCTCTTCTTCGAGCTTTTCAAGTTCCTCAAGATCCATATCCTCAACAACCGTCTTTACATCCCAAACTTGCGTGGATCCGTCCTCGACACGAAACTTTGCTTCGATATTCTGATTCTTGTCACCAAAATCTTTACGATACGCGGCCGCAAGCGCGGCTTGAATCGCATCAATCACGGACTCATACGCGAGTCCCTTTTCTTCCACGATCTGTCGAATGGCTTGGTCAATGGCTGAGGACATAGGAGAGGAAAGACGCGTGACTGAGTGACTGGTGACTGAGTTCAGACTAGTCACTCAGTCACCAGTCACTTGTTCTAGTTATTTAACAAACAGACCCGTCTTGCGACAGGTCCATCAATGGCTCCAAGTTACCCAAAACGCTCTGGGATGTCAATGGCTTGTAAGTGGAGAATCTTCGGAGACGATTGATCGAACTCGATTGCAATCACATCGATGCGCCAAGGAACATCCTCGCCGTGTCGGTCGAGATAATTGTACGCACAGGAAACAAGATGTCGAATTTTTTGCTCGGTAACAGATTCTTCCGGATAGCCTGATGTCTCTGCGCGCCGTGTCTTCACTTCAACAAAAACAATCTCCTGACCATCCTTGGCAATAAGATCAATTTCGCCATACGGGCATTTCCATTGTTGATGCAAAATCTTGTATCCCTTCGACTGCAAATACTCCGCCGCCTGAAGTTCCCCAACGTTCCCAAATGTGCGGCGGAGGTCCGTCATAAAGCTTACCTTCTGCGTGGTGGAAAATACTTACGCTTTTCTTGTCGTTCAATCACTTGCTGTCGCTTCAACGGCATATCACGCTTTGTGTAACGTAAAATGGAAACCGACCAAAGCATGGTTGCAAGAAACCAAAGTGGATACCAAAAACGAGCGCCGAAAAAACGAATACGCTCGAAGGAAAAAAAATAAAGAACCATGCCAATGAGACCCATCGTGATGAGCAAGGTTGTGACTTTTGAAATTACCTCGAGCGCATAACGATCTGTGAATCGTAAAGGAGCGAACGCTTTTGTGAGGACGCCTAAGACAAACAAAAGAACAAAGAAACCGAGAAGAATCATTCCGATCATTCCTCCGACCAGAGCCGGATTCATGGTCAACCAATAGGAAGGCTGAAGCATTTGTGTAAACATAATGAAGAGACGATAGCGAGAAAGATAAGAACTCGTCAACTAACGTGCGAAGAGTCCAGCAAAGCTTCCGAGAATATCTGAAATCACATTGGTCGCGGTGAAAATTCCAATGAACACAATGAGCGTGCCAAGAAGCTTGTAGCCAACGCGTGAGCCACCAAGTTTTTCCTCCGCAAACTCGATCGTCCCAAACCACTCAAGAAACTTCTCCGTATATTTGACCATACAAAAACCTACAACCATGATGGCGATTCCCAAAAGGATACGTACGGGTGTGGACATATAACCTTAGTTTAGCAGAAGCGATTGCCAAAATCGATTGACCTCGATAGGATGTCTCTCACGGAGCATGAAAAGACGGGCGTTTAGCTCAGTTGGTTAGAGCGACTCGTTTACACCGAGTAGGCCGGGGGTTCGAATCCCTCAACGCCCACCATAAAACACAGATCACGCGTGATCTGTGTTTTATGGTGTGGCTCTACAACCACGCT
>CAYJWY010000024.1:5094-15820 GCA_964374035.1 uncultured Gammaproteobacteria bacterium | reverse complement strand
AAATCTTGTTTGTTCCTAAATTACGAGAAGACACAGGATAACCCACACTGAATTCATATGATCGAACGCGAGGAAGACAATCGTCCAGTGGCGCCAGAGGCGGATGCGCAAGAACGCCAGTTTGAAATTGGCCTGCGTCCGCAGACGCTTGTGGACTTCATTGGTCAGCAGGAACTGAAAGACAATCTCTCCATTTTTCTCGACGCGGCCAAGCATCGACAGGAACCGATCGAGCATGTGCTTTTCTATGGCAACCCAGGGCTTGGCAAGACTACGCTCGCCTACATCATCGCAAACGAAATGGGCGGACAGCTCAAGGTGACGTCAGGCCCGGCGCTTGAAAAAGTGGGCGACCTGGCGGCCATCCTGTCGAACTTACAGCGTGGTGACATCTTGTTCATCGACGAAATTCATCGCATGAATAAGACGATCGAAGAAATCTTGTACCCGGCGATGGAAGACTATGCGCTCGATATTATTGTCGGCAAAGGCCCAACCGCGCGCACGCTTCGACTCAATCTTGAAAAGTTCACGATCATCGGGGCAACCACGCGCCTCTCGCTTCTCACGGCGCCTTTGCGTGATCGCTTCGGCGCCGTGTATCACCTCAACTATTACGAGAACGACGACATCGCGGCGATCATTGATCGCAATGCAAAACTCCTTTCTGTCGACATTCATGATGAAGCAACACAACACCTCGCGTGTCGCTCGCGCCGCACACCGCGTATTGCCAACCGTCTGCTCAAACGTGTACGCGATTTTGCACAAGTGAAAGCCGACGGTGTGATCTCAGCACATGTCTGTCAGCAAGCGCTCGACATGATGAACATCGACAAGCATGGCCTCGATCAAACCGATCGACGTATCCTAGAAATCATTATCGAAAAATTCGCAGGCGGACCTGTGGGACTCTCGACGATTGCGGCGGCCACACAAGAAGAAATTCAGACGATCGAGGAAGTGCATGAACCGTTCCTTCTGCAAATCGGATTCCTGCAACGCACACCGCGCGGACGTATCGTCACAGATCAGGCCTATCAACATCTCGGACACGACGTCATGGTCAATCGTTTGCTATAATGTAAGCGTATGTTTCCATCTTCATTCATGGATCTCTCCGTCTCTGTATTTCTGATCGTGTATGGAGTGTTCCTCTTTTTTTTCATTACCTACAGTCTTTTCAACATTTATCATCTTGTGCGCTACGGCTTCGCCGACATCGCCTTGTACATGCTGGTGTCCATCTTTTCGTTTGGCACCATTATTCTTGTTGCGGCGTCGGCGTTTCAAATGCTGAGCTATGATTGGAGCCGCTCGCTTCCTGTTGATCGTGGTGTGGAATACTTCAATAACACACTGTTTCCTGGCGTATGATGAGCATCAATAACCTTCCAAATCAAAGAGAAAACGAGCGTGTTGAGCTTTTTCTCAGGCGACACTGGATCGCTCTTGTTCCTGTTTTATTTGGTTTTCTTGTTCTCACCACGGCCCCACTGCTGATCAGTTGGTTTTACCAAGACGCCATCGTGTCTTGGTTTAGTCACCCAATCGTCGGTCCGATCGCAACCATCGTGTCGAGCATCTACTTCCTGTCGCTCTGGCTCTTTGTATTCATTGCCTTCACGGATTACTATCTCGATACATGGATTGTGACAAACGAACGTATCATTAACATTGAGCAGGAAGGATTGTTTCATCGAACAGCATCTGAGCTTGATCTGGCGGCGGTCCAAGATACCACAGCGGAAATTCGTGGCATCCTGCAAACAGTGCTCACCTACGGAAATGTCTTCGTGCAAACCGCCGGTGAAAAAGGCCGATTCCATTTCAAAAACATTGACAATCCGGAACACGTCAAGGAAAAAGTCACCCAACTTGTTGAGGAAGATAAGCAACGCATCAGCCAACACAAAGCAATGTCGAAAGGAAAAATCAAATCCGTCATCAAATAACGATTTTCAGTTTACCTTCTGCCATGCATACGAATCCCATGCCCAGTGCGAAAGAGCGTATGCATCTGCAAACGAGTCCGCTCTGGACTTCGCTCCTAAAACAACAAGAAGAAGTTCACGATCTTTATCTGCACGACTCGGTCGAAGACTGACAACCAGATTCCATCCGGACTCATCAAGATACCCTGTCTTTCCACCCGTGACCCAGACATCGTCGTATGCCGGTTTATACAACATCCAATTAGTCGTCATCATGTTCTTTGTTGTTCCTCGATTAAGAACGCTGATACGTTTTCGCGTGGTGGTGGTGTAACGACGTATTTCATCTCGCGCCAAAATGCTTCGAGCTAAGAGAGCCGTTTCAAGCGCGGTCGAAACGTTCAAGACGTCAATGCCTGTTGGATCAACAAACGTTGTTTGCTTAAGATTCAATGCATCTGCGCGCGCATTCATCTCTTTGACAAAATCATTCTTTGATAAACCCGTTGTCCGAGACAACGCATACGCCGCGTTGTTTGCGCTTGCCACAAGCGTTGCATAAAATAAATCATCGACACTGAATGTATCGCCGTCAACAACGGTCAGTTGCGCACCGCCAACGTTGTCCTTTGTGCGCACATCAGCTTTTTTGGTGATCGGAATCTTGTAATCAAGAACAACATTGGCTGTCATTAATTTTGTGAGCGATGCGATGGGCCAGACGCGATGTTCTTGTTTCACGGTCAACAATTCTCCTGTTGATCGATCCATCACAACGTAAGCCTTTGAACGTATCTGATCTTCGATTTCAGAGAAGTCAACGCGTGCGGGAATCGATGAAGCAAAAACCCCCGTTGGCTGGACGGTGAGCATGGCGGCGATCATAAACGTGGTGATGCGAATTACTCCCATCGCTTGGTAAGCTCAATATTTTTGAAAAAGTACTTAAGGATCTCATCCCACTTCTTTCCATCTTCTTCGGCCATACACAAGGCTTCTGTTGCGCTCAATCCAACCCCATGCCCCCAACGTTTGCGGCCTTTTCGAGCGTCACAAGGCGTTGGCACAGACTTGATCCACTCAACACTCCCACCCCAGACTTCGGACCAATCCAATGTGCGTCCGTTTGATCTGGAAAAATACGGCGTGATCGCTGTTGCTCCGTTGTATGTCACGATGTACCCGGCTGTAGAATCAACAGCCTCACGAATGCGAGGATTGCGCTGTTCATACTCATATCCGCGATACACTTGATCATCGGCTGTCGAGTTCAAATGAAAAAATTCCTTTGCGTGTTTGGTTCCGCGTTCATAATGATACATGGCATACGTGCGTGCGGCCGTGACGAGCGCCTTCTTATACTCCTGCGCGGAGTCATTTGACGTTTCGCCAAGACCATACAAGTATTCATCAATCGGAAGCTCATTAATCATCCATGTACGATCTTTGTAGGCGTTGTAACGCAACTCAAGGACGTCGCGAAACGTGTTTTCTGCAAAGCCCGCGCGACGTGTTTTGCGCTTATCAAAATTTTGAATCTTACAGACCGCGTCTTTTTCATCGGGAACAAATCGTAGATACTTGTGGGTTTGCTCGACACTCCCGCCTCGATTAAAGTAGTAGCGTTGATTTTTGTAAAATGCCCGAACCATTTGATCCTTTGCCATCTCGCCGAGCAAACCACCTTCTGCATCTATTAACTTCCAAGGGGTATTGCAACTCACCTCAACCTGCCAATCTGTTTCCTCATCAACAATGAGCACGCCGATACGAATCATGGGTTGCTCGATAATGGGAACAAGGGGCGCGGTGTCCGTAACGCCTTCGGGCGTTTGTGTGAGCGGTGCGGCGAAAGCCTCCGGTGAGCCGGTTGTTACCTCAACGGGAATATCGAAAAAAAAGTCAGGGATCACCGTATCATTCACCGCCATGCGGTAACGAATCGTGTGCTTTCCTTTTGTCAAAGGAGCTATAAATTTGAAATCAAGAAAATCCACAGAGCCTGGTTTCACGGGATCATCTGTTTTCACTGCCAGCCTGGTGTCAGAGGGCAAGGAACTATTTCGAGTGTTCACCCCGGCAAGAGCGATATCAGACGTGCGAATCTCGCGCGTATTCCATGTAACCGTTCCGGTATTCTTCACTCCAATACGATAAAAAATCTCCTGTCCCGCTTCTGCGGTAACGGTCTTTGCACTGCGAAGCAAGATCATGGCCGAGAGACCTGTATCCACAGCGCCAGGAGTCACTGCCGGCGTTGCTGTGGTAGTGGTTGGCGTAGTGATGGGCGTGGTCATCGTCGTCTTATCAGCAACGACAATTTCAAGCGTAAACTCCCCGCCAGGAATCCACGCAACATCTTCCGCCACAAGTTGAAATGTTTCTTTGTATGTTCCTTTTGAAAGAGGAGCCTTCAAAGAAAGGACGATTGTTCCCTCAGAGCCGGGAGCCACGGACTTCTCCTTTAAAAGCGCGGCCTGGGTAAAGTCGATCCAATTGGCGGCTCGAAAATTGCTCGCTCGATACTTTGGAGATTGGGTGTAAATACTCACAGATCCCGCCCCAGAATTCTTCCAAGTCGACTTGCCTATATTCTGAAAAGTGAGCATGACATCCAATGTCTTGCCAGGTTCAATGGTGACTCTTGGCACAAGAACCTGCAAAGCTTCAAAACCTTTCTTGGCAACGGCATCTGCATTTTGTGGTAATGATAAGAGCATTACCATCATGAATAGAATAAATACACACAATGCACGAAAAGGAACGTTGAGAATTTTCCTCATAATTTACCTTATAATCGTAGCATTTTTTCGGGTCTGCGTCAAAGAAATAAGAGGAGGTGGAGTGATAAAGTGATAAAGTGATAAAGTGATGGAGTTAAAAATGAACTCAATCACTCAATCACTCAGTCACTTCATTACTTTATCACTTTATCACTTTGTCACTCCCTCCCTCACTCCAACTATGCTCGATCGATCGATTAGCAAAAATTTCATCGTTCAGCTCCTGGGCCGCATCGGCGCGATCTTGATTGGCGTGCTTTCGATCAGTGTGATGACGCGCTCACTTGGCGCGGAGGGCTTTGGTGAATACACGACCGTGATGACGTTTCTTCAACTCTTTGGGGTTGTCGTCGACTTTGGTCTCACACTCACACTCATCGTGATGATCTCCGAAGCCGGTGCGGACGAAGAAAAAATCGTCGGGAACATGTTTGCGCTACGCCTCGTCTCCGGTGCGATCCTCTTCACTCTCGCCCCTCTCACAATCCTTGCCCTTCCGTGGTCGCTAAACGTTCAACAAGGTGTCCTTGTGGGTGCCCTCGCCTACGTTCTCATGGGCGGCGCGTCCCTGCTTGTGGGCATCTTCCAACGACACCAAGCCATGTGGCGCACCGCGATCGCCGAGATGATAAACCGCGCCGTCCTCTTGGCCCTCCTAGCCCTCTTTGCCTTCTTAAACCTCGGTGTCGTCTGGATGATCGCAGGGGGCATTGTGGCAAACGGCGTCTGGCTCTTGCTCATGATACGTTTTGCAAAACCCTTCGTTTCCGTGCATCTGGCCTTTGACTTGGCCATCTGGAAACAAATCGTGTCGCGCTCCTGGCCCATCGCGATTTCAATTTTCTTCAACCTGCTCTACCTCAAAGGCGACATCCTCTTTCTTGCCTACTTCCGCGACCAAACCGAAGTTGGACTCTACGGCGTCTCCTACCGCATCATCGACGTGCTCACCGCACTACCCGTTATGTTCATGGGACTCTTGTTGCCCCTGGCCGTCCAACACTGGACCACAAAAAATAAGGAAGCCTTCCGTAAACAAGTCAGCAGAACATTTGATCTTTTTATGATGGCGATCATCCCAATCATCATCGGCACCCAAGCGATTGGCCCAAAACTCATCGCGCTCATCGCAGGTCCTGGCTATGAAATCTCGGGTGAGATTATCAAGCTACTGATCCTCGCCATGATTGGAGTCTTTCTAGGAGCACTGTTTGGGCACCTGATCGTGGCCATCAATAAACAAAAACAAATGACGTTGGGCTACATCGCAGTCGCCATCATTTCCGTTGCTGGATACCTGTGGCTGATTCCCATCTACGGCATCTGGGGCGCGGTTTGGATGACGCTGTTTAGTGAAGGACTCATTGCCCTGATTACCTACTTGGTCGTTCACAAAGAAGCTGAGTTACGACTCAATCCAACCATCACTCTCAAAGCCCTTCTTGCCGCTGGTGTGATGTATGTCGTGCTCATTTCAATTCCAACCTTACCCGCGCTCATCGACCTCTTGATCGCCGTTGTTGTGTACATCGCCATCATGCTCGCAATCAAAGCTATCACAATAAGTGAACTCAAAACGCTCGTAACAACACAGCCAAAGGTATGAAGTGGCAACACATAGCGACTGCCACACTCGTAACGATCGTCTTGTTGCCGGCGTACTTACTGCGAGCAAAGGTCTTTGGAATTCCGACAACGGCGCTTGAGGTGATGGTGGTTGGTGTGATTGTGAGCAGTCTTGTAGCCGCAGGCTTTAGCCTGCGCGATTCCCTACCCGCATTTACGCGCAGGCTAAAGCCTGCGGCTACAAAGCATCTACTTCTTACAACTTCAGTCGCCCTCATCCTCATCGCCGCCACCATTTCAATCTTCACCGCCCCTGATCACCTCGCCGCGCTGGGCGTTTACCGCGCCTACTTCCTCGAACCTTTCGCGTTCGCTGGCGTCCTGCTGTATCTGCTCAAACACAAACATCTCATCATCGATCAAATCCTCACCGCGCTTGGCATCAGCGCCCTGTTCATCTCGATCATGGCGATTGTGCAGTGGTTCTTTCCCGCGACGATTCCGATTCCCTGGGACATCGAACGACGAGTGACAAGCGTATTTGAATACCCAAACTCCATCGGTCTCTTCCTCGCACCCATCGTCACAATCGCGTGGATCATAACCGCACGCAAACGCAACCTGGTTGCGTTCACGGCAACCAGGTTGCGTTGTCATCGTTTGTTCTGGCTCGCCGTCGCTGTGCTCGGCTCAGTGGCCATCGTCCTCGCCCAATCCGAAGCGGCGATCGTCGCTATCCTTGCCAGTCTACTGCTCTATCTCTTTTTCAATCGCAAAACACGTCCCCACGCAACCCTCCTCGCCCTCTTCGCCCTCTTCGCCTTCTTCACCCTCCCCACCCTCCAAGAAAAACTCACCCTCCAGGACTACTCCGGCGGTGTACGGCTCAGCCAGTGGAACGAGACATGGCAAATGCTAAAAGATCGTCCAATCTTCGGCGCCGGCCTCTCTGGATATCCTGAGGCGCTAAAGCCCTATCACAAGGCGACGCAGTACGAAATCTTCCAGTACCCACACAATATTTTTCTAAACGTGTGGTCGGAAATGGGTCTTATTGGACTGATGGGACTGATGGGACTAATTCTCACGGTTGCGCGCAGGCTAAAGCCTGCGGCTACAAACCCAATCTCCCCTCCCAACATCTTCGCCCTCCCAGCCTTCTTCGCCCTGCTCACCATCTTCATCCACGGCCTCGTGGACGTTCCCTACTTCAAAAATGATCTCGCGATCCTCACGTGGATCTTTCTCATTCTTTTTTTCTATGCCACAACAACACCAACCAAAGAATAAAGATGGAAGCGGACTACTTCTCATCCTCATCGTCGTCATTCTCATCGCCGCTGGATCAATCCGTATCTACAAGTGGATCATCCCCCCCACCGAACTGCCCTTACTCGCGCA
This sequence comes from uncultured Gammaproteobacteria bacterium, assembly GCA_964374035.1. Taxonomy (GTDB): domain Bacteria; phylum Patescibacteriota; class Patescibacteriia; order UBA9934; family GWF2-40-263; genus CALRGL01. The sequence goes on along the minus strand of CAYJWY010000024.1, from coordinate 8,136 downwards.
AGCCGATGACATGATTCGCATTGCTTCAATCGATGATGAACGGCTATCGGGAACGCTCACAACATTACTACCAACCGAAACGTTCGGCGGCACCGTACGTGTGATCGGGCTCTACCCAAACGGCGGGCTAGACCTGCCAAAGAACAGCATCTCTGTCGTCTACCAACGTGAAGGCTGGCGCATGATGCAAATCGACTTGTTACCACAAACAACAATCGAAAACGTGCTTGGGCCGTTCAGCGCCTATCGCCGAGAAACCGTTGTGCTCTCACATGAACGCGACGCGCAACTCATCAACATCAAAACACTCCTCGACTGCCTCCCATCAAGAACAAAAGATGGTATCGGCTCCTGCCGATTCACACGACTCATGGTGTTTGAAATCGAACCCAGCCTCATCGGAAGACTCGCGGTGGATGGCGACAAAGTCACCGACGGCGAGCTGATCGCAATCGCCAGATCCATGGTGAAATCGATTGACGAGGTGACTGCAAATTGATACATTTCGGCACGGAGAGATGGCAGAGTGGTCGATCGCGCAGCACTCGAAATGCTGTGTACCCTTACCGGTACCGCGGGTTCGAATCCCGCTCTCTCCGCCAGAAATTTTATAACGTGTAGACCCCTAAAAGTATTTGAATTGTGGAACCAGACCAAAGACCAAAAGTAGGAATCGGCGTGATGATCTTTAAAGACGGAAAGATTTTGTTAGGAAAAAGAAAAGGCGCTCATGGTGAAGGTGAATATGCTTGGCCGGGAGGACATCTAGAGCACATGGAGGGTTTTGAGCAGTGCGCGAAAAGGGAGACGCTGGAAGAGACGGGGATGGAGATTGAACACGTTAGATTTTTGCGACTCTTAAACTTCAAGGACTACGCGCCAAAACATTACGTTGATATTCTCTTACTGGCGGACTGGAAACATGGCGAACCACAGATTTTAGAACCGCATAAATGTGAAGGTTGGGATTGGTACGAAATAGATCATTTGCCTGAGCCACTCTTTAAGGCAGAGTACAGTGGTATCGAAGCCTACAAAACGGGTAAAAATTTCTTTGATGCGTAGTGATCGTCTGTGATGAATCAGGTCTTGTGAAGGTTGCCCTCTCAACTTATTCATCCAAAAAACGCCACCCTATGAACAAAAAATCTCTCATTGGTGTGAGTGTCGTGATTGTGCTCGTCGTCGCTTACTGGCTCATCTCTCCTATCTGGATAACTGTGCGTGTGGACGAAGCGCTCCCTGCCCCTAGCGAACCTCAACAAGAAACGCCGACGCTTTCGGATGCGACGGCTCCAGCGCTGACGAGTGAACCAACGCCTGAGCCCGAGCAACCGGTCGTCGAAGAACCCACACCGCAACAAGGCCCAACCATTCTTGGTCGCGCCGACCTTGTTGAAAGCGCACACGCTGTCGAAGGCTCGGCCATGATTGTCCAGTCAGGCAACGAGTCGTTCCTGCGTTTTGAAGACCTCAACACCATCAACGGCCCTGATCTACGCATCTATCTGTCCTCAAGTCTGGACATCAACGACAGTGTGGACCTCGGCCCGATTCGCGCAACGCAAGGAAACGTCAACTACCCCATCCCCGCGGGCACCGACCTCTCCACCTACAAAAACGTCCTCATCTGGTGCCGCGCGTTTCGTGTATTGTTTAGTTACGCTACGTTGCCGTAATGCGTTGAAAAAAACGGATTATGACCGTAGAACCACACATCAAAGCAAAGCCCGGGTTCTTCCGCCTTATTCCCTGGATTTCGAATCGCACGGCAAATGCTCTTTATCCGTTTATTTTCTTACCGCGAGAAATTTACCAGAACCTTCAATCAGAAAATCCTGACATCAAACACGTTGCGCTCTTGATCCACGAACAAACGCATTACAACCGACAGCAAAAAATAGGCATAGTAAAATTTGGTGTCCAATATCTTTTCTCTCCAACCTTCCGCTTCAACGAAGAATTGATTGCGGTGCAAGAAGCGATGCGCTATCTCAAACGTCAGGGACAGGTGTTCGATATCGACATGAAAGCAATACATCTCTCGAGCTGGCTGTACCTCTGGCCCGTGTCAAAGACGTACGCACGTGAACAGTTGCAGCGACTTTGGGAAGAGGCCTGAACTCACGCCTAACCCCGTCGTCGTCTGCCCGCCACTGAGAGGCGGGCAGACTCCAAATTTCTATGAACGACCCCCTCAAAAAAGGCTTCGACGTTCCCGGCGTCTGCGTCGTTTACTTCTGCCATGACGGGCAAGGAAACTTCGTGATGGCGAAACGCAATGCGAATGCTCGCGATGAGCATGGCCGATGGGATATCGGCGGAGGTGGCCTTGAGGTACACGACTCGGTCGAGGAAACGATTCGACGTGAGATTCTCGAGGAGTACTGCACCGAGGTTCTCTGTTTCGAATTCCTCGGCTACCGCGATGTCCACCGCGAACACAAGGACAAGAAGACCCACTGGATCGCGCTGGACTTCCTCGTCCACGTCGACAGAGCCACGGTCGCGATCGGCGAGCCACACAAATTTGATGACATCGGCTGGTTTCGACTCGACAGTCTTCCCGAAAACATTCACTCACAGCTTCCGAACTTTCTACATTTGTATCGACAAAAACTAAACTCCTTTGAAAATGAGAAAACAAAAAACATCGACGAAATAATCACGGACGCACGTACAGATTATTCGATGAATGAATGTTCGACTCATTGCTCTGCAAAAAGTTTAATCGATGCACTTGAGTCATAAGTAAATAATCCTATGAAACTCCTCCTCACCTCCGGCGGTCTCACAAATCCGTCGATCGCAAACGCTCTCCTCGACCTCGTTGGTAAAAGACCTGAAGATACGTCGCTCGTCTTCATTCCGACCGCGGCGAATATGGAAGTTGGCGACAAGAGCTGGTTCATCGACGATCTTGTAAACTTAAAGAAACAAAACTTCAAGTCGATCGATATCGCGGACATCTCTGCGGTCGACGAGCAGGTCTGGCGACCGAAGTTTGAGGAAGCCGACGTGCTCTTTTTTGAAGGTGGTGAT
>CAYJWY010000024.1:0-4994 GCA_964374035.1 uncultured Gammaproteobacteria bacterium | reverse complement strand
GCGCTCAAAGTGATCGACGGCGTTGTCGAGGTTATCAGCGAGGGCGAGTGGTTTGTGGTCAACGGGGATCCAACCTAACCCTACGACTTTTTGAAGTGTTCAAAATAGGCCTTCCACGTTCCTGCCCATTTCAACAATGGATGAGGATACTTGATAAACGTTGTGCCAAATTGCCCCTTAAACCGTGAAAATCCACGCCAAGAGCGGGAATCGTATGCGCCGGCGAAGAGGTCGAAATCGAGAAAGCGGACATGGCGACGCTCGCAATCTTTGAACCATTCGTAGACGAGACCTGTGCCTGTTCCATCGTGTTTTGACGAGGCGTTTACGAAGGAGGCGATATGGATGGACTGATTTCCCTCCGGAATTTCAAGCGCGGCAAATCCTCCTTTTATGCTTTGATCGATGCGCGACACGCATCCAAAAAAATAAAGACGGTCTGCGTGTGCCTGGGCTTTTTTGATTAAGATTTTTTCCATCATCTGTTTGATCGAGCCCTTCATGGGACTCATACGATACGCTGACAAAAATTGTTCGAGGGTGAACGCAACCATGTGATCATCCTGCTGATGTGCGAGAAATTTTTTCAATTGTCGACGCGCATGCGTCGACCACGCGCGAATCGGATCATTCTCTGCCTTGCGCTCGACAAACCCGGTAACCTTCGCATTCATCTGCACACGCGATCGTCGCCAACCAGCAGGGATGTCTACTCGTGTGATCGGTTGCCAAATTACGAGACGCTTTGGTCCCACATCATCTAACATGGGTTCGATGTCACCAAAATATTTTTCCACGCACGCGGGCCCTTGCCAGTAACGAAAACCGTAAACGCTCGGGGAACCAACCATGGTCGCAGATGGATCAACTCCCGTTTCGCGCTCGATATATTCTTTGATACCTCGAAATGGGCAATACCCTTGGGGTAGAGGATCGCCAAGTGTTCCAAGACCAACATGGCGAAACAGTGAAACGTGATTGAGGCGATACATCCACGAAGACTGATGTGCGTACAAGGTTCTGAGAGTTTCCAGAATCGAGGTTTGCAAATAAACATTCACAAGAAAATAACCCTCGCGTTTCAACAAGACCTTCAACGCTTCAAAAAAACTCTGTTGACGAACGCTTGCGGGCGAGACAGGTCCTTGATACAAATCAAACAAAATCAAATCAAATGTCTCACGCAGTGCGGGAATCACCTGCGCGGCGTCACCAAGCAGAATGTTTGGACGATGCTTGGGTTGAAACAAACGTAAACGATCCATGATTTTAATCATTTCCGGATCCCATTCAACCGCGGTAATCTGACAACCCGGAAACCGCCGATGGATCATTTCAATGGTCGCTCCAGCGGCCAGACCCAACATCAATATCCGTTTGATCTTCGCTGTTCTGGGCACGCGCTTTAATGCTTGTTTCCACAGGGCAACCATGTAGCTCGAACTCTCCTCGCACCCATCAACCACCACACTCCAATCCCCAAGCGATCGCACACAGCGAATCTCTCCATTTTTTTCAGACTCAACAGACCATTTTTCATAAAACCAACTCATAGCAGGTGCATTTACAGATCTTCGTTAGCGATCTACAAAGGGGATTATAAACGATAATCGATAAAGTCGCCCATCCATGCCTTTTTTTGGTACAATTCAGTTCCAATCAACCATCTATGCTTTTACCAAACACCCTCCTGCCACGAAAACTCACGCATGAAAGTCGCATCAACCTCGTCTATACGTCGTCGATGTTGTTTCCAAATGAAGCCAAAGACTTCGCACGCAATATCAAACGATTGCAAAAAGATTTTCCACTCACGAGTCTGCTCGAACCAAAACGCGCAGGCACGGCGCCGTCGTATCTTGCGGGTTCAGAAAATGAACGACTGCGCATCTTGCGTCGTGCATTCAAGGATGGCGATTGGATCTTGCCTGTGTCCGGTGGCACGGGATGTGTTGATGTTCTTCGTTATCTCAACGACGACGACCTTGCAATGATGAAACATCGCCGACCTATCGTAAACGGATTCAGCGACACAACAGCTCTGGCAAATTTTCTTTATTTCAAGGCAAAACTCTGCACATTCGTCCACGACAACGCCGACTCGCTCTATCATTCAACCTATGCGGATTTGTTTTTTTCTGTGCTTGAAGGAAAACGAAAAGCCGTAACCTTTGAGGATCCAAAAGCGCACTGGCTGACAGAAGCGAAACCGCAACAACCCATTGAAGGAATCGCGATCGGCGGCAATTTCAGCACGTTTCGCGACTTGCTCGAAGTCTGCGAAATCCGTCCACGCTCATGGGAGCCGTTCATTTTATTTATTGAAGAGATCGATCAAGACATCGAGGATCTTCATCGCATTATCATTGCGCTCGACGCGCGCGGCATCTTTAAACATATCGTCGCGCTGGTTGTTGGACGCATGAATGATCGAAGCCACGTTCGATCCTTGCAAGAGCTGATCTTTGCAACCAACAAATCAAAACCAAAAGAAGTGAGTGAAATTAAAAACGTGTTTGAGTATCTCATTTTGGACGTCATCGAAGACCGTATGGAAGAGCACGACCCTCTGTATATTCTCAAAATCAACGAATTCGGCCACATCAACGAAAAGTCGGCAAAAAAAATCTTCATTCCCATTGGCGCAAAAACCCGCATTCATCCCGACGGATCCATCGAGTTCATCGGACCGTTTGTAGACTAAAAACTCACAACCGAAAGTAAATTGCTAAACGCATCCGTCCACAAGATCGAACGCGGCTCGTCCTCAAGAGCCATGGCGCTTTCATTAAACGTCTCTTTCAACAAAGATCGGTCGCGTGCAAGAAGGATCCACCGCGACCCTTCGTAATTTGTGTTATCTTCACGGATGTCGCTCACGATCATCCCATAAAGTCCTAGAACTTCAGCCGACGCTTTCACAACCGGTGCGAGATCAAGAAAACGATTTGAAATATGAATGGCAAGCACGCCATCCTGATCGAGCCTGTCAAGATACAACGCAAAAGCTTCTTTGGTCAGCAGGTGAACCGGAATTGAGTCGTCCGTGAAAGCATCCACAACGAGCAAATCGTAACCATCGGCGTTGTCGCGAAGTTCTTGCTCAAGGGAAAGTCGCGCGTCACCAAGCACCACATCCGAACCATCACACTGTCCTAAAAATGAAAACAGATTCTTCGCCATGGCAACGACATCAGGATCGATCTCAAAAAATCGATAGGTATCACCTGGGCGACAATAGCCGGCAAGCGCGCCTGAACCCAGGCCGATGAGCCCAAGGTTCTGCGATGGCTTTTGTTGTTGCATAAAACGAATCTGCTGACCGACACCGCTTTTTTCAACATAGTAGGTTGTTGGAGTAAACTGTTTTTCCTCACGTTGAAACTGGAGTCCGTGAATAATCCGTCCGTTCTTGAGCAGTCGAATATCCTCTCCCAACCTGTTCTCCTGCGTAACGGAAAGAATGCTGTAAAAATTTCGCGCCTCAAAGAGCACACCATCCCTCTCAACCATGATGAGTTTGTATCCAATCAGTCCCAATGAAAACACAAGAAGAATAGCAAGAGTGATTCGTATGCGAGGTCGATGTGCAAGAATTTCAAAAGAAATAAAGAATCGGAAAATCGTGAAGAGCAGAACACAAATGATGGCAATGGCAAGTTCGATGCTTCTTACAAACATGAGTGGAACAAGTAGACTCGAAATCATTGTTCCCATCGCGCCGCCAAACGAAATCCAGACAAAGTAGATGGTCAGACGCGATGGTTCTGGTCGTTTTTCAAATAGCCACTGGTGAAAATAAAGGCAAACCGCAAAGAACATAGGTATGAGCACACCGGCCAGAATAACGATAGAGCTACCAAATGGATCACGGAGAATCATGAGCGAAAAAAAGGCGGTTGCAATCAACAGGCCAGCGAGCACTGGTGAGGGCATGTCGAAATCGGCAAAGACGATAATAAAAGTGAGCAGATAGCAAGCAAGCGGTATCACCCAAAAAAACGGAACACTTGCAACACCTTGCGTGAACGTTGTTGTCACGCTGACAAGGAAAAATGCTGGGATCGCAGATAAAATCGTCCACAAAACAGCTTCCTTTTTTACGATCGAACGAAGGCCTAATGCTTCGCTGGCCTTCACGGATCGATTGATACTGGCAAGAGCCGGCATGGGCCTGGCTTTTAGAAAGATTCTCCCTGAAACCAATAAAAGTACCGCAAAAACAAAGAAGACCGTGGCCCAAACTCTTCCCTGTATCAAGACACTCAACGATGGTTCGATCAACGTTGGATACAGAAGCAGAGCTCCGAGTGAGCCGATGTTTGAAACGCTATACAACGTGTAGGGTGTTTTCTTAAACGTTGTGTGAAACCAGGATTGAATGAGTGGTGTTGTGGCTGATAACAAAAGGTATGGTCCGCCGATAGTGATCGCAAGCAAGAAGAGAAGCGAACTCACCGGCGTTGTTGGGTCTGGTTTGAAAAAAACACTTGGCGTGAGTGGACTTCCCCAGGCATACCAAAGTCCAATCAGCACACAGATCACAACAAGCGTAAAGATGCTGTGGATGGCAAGCTGTCTTTGACTCGTCCATCGCGCGATCACGTAGGCGTAACAATACCCAAGCAAAAGACTGGTAGTAAAAAAGAGGAGACAAATCGTCCACACGCCGGCCGAGCCACCAAACCACGGCAAAAGAATCTTTGCGATCATTGGCTGAATCGAGAACAGCAGAAACGCGCTTAGAAAAATCGTCGCGCGAAAAATCCAGGCTTGTGATGATGTTTTCATAATTGTGTCATCCTGAGCGAAGCGAAGGATCTCTAGAAATCCTTCGTCGATGACATCCTCAGGATGACACAGGAATGACATCTAAGCTATAATGCTTGTTGAAGAATCCATAACAGTTTCCATTCGTCATCCTGAGTACACCCGAAGAATCTCTGGATTTCATCAACGTCTTCGTCACAAGAGATCCTTCGGATGCACTCAGG
>CAYJWY010000023.1:15755-16073 GCA_964374035.1 uncultured Gammaproteobacteria bacterium | reverse complement strand
CCGTCAACATCCCGCCTTCGACGATCATGGCGACCTCACCGGGCGTGAGGATCGCGACCGCAGTGAGCGGCGTTCCGTTGTTATCCGCTTGATCTTGTTCAATGGCAGAAAGAATCGTTTGAACATCTCTTTGGCGTACCGCATCACGTGCCTGTCGCAGACGTGTCCTTGGATCCACTGCGACAAAGACAGAGGCAACAAGAATGCCCATGATCGCGATGATGATCAATAGTTCTGTGTGCGTGAAGCCTCGTTGCGTGTGCATGTTGGAAGGCATAAAAAAAATTTCTTGCCTCCATCTTATCAAACAAAGCCCTT
>CAYJWY010000023.1:0-15745 GCA_964374035.1 uncultured Gammaproteobacteria bacterium | reverse complement strand
GGGACCAGGAGGTCGCAGGTTCGAACCCTGTCATCCCGACCAGTAAATCATCTAAACCGAACGCCTCGCTTGGGCTTCAGTCAGAAACTCACTCACCGACCAGCTCGGTCGGCTCGCGAGCTTTCTTCCTTCCAGCCCGGCGTGAGACATTCAGTTTAGATGATTTACCTCGTAAGAAAATGTAAACAGGATATGTATGCGGGTATCGTATAGCGGTTATTATCTCAGTTTTCCAAACTGATGATAGGGGTTCGACTCCCCTTACCCGCTCCACAAAAACACGCAGATTCGTGTGCGTGTTTTTGTATCACCAAAGTATTTACCACTTCTTTGTGCTCGCTGTCATGGCAACAGCAATGGCGTCTGCGGCGTCATCCGGCTTGGGGGGTTTGAGCAGGTGCAACAACTCTTTGACCATTTTCTGTACACCGGCTTTCGTTGCCGCGCCGTTGCCCGTCAAAGCCTTTTTGATCTGCGCGGGTGTATACTCAATCACCGCCGCACCAGATTGCGCCGCCATAAGCAAGGCAACGCCGCGAGCCTCGGCAACGCGCATCGCGGTGGTAGAACTCTTTCCAAAAAATAATTTCTCAATCGCCATGATGTGCGGATGGTGGTGTGTAAACAAGTCATGCAAGTCGTTTGCAATGTGAAGGAGACGGTCTTCAAAATTGTCCCCGCCCGTGGTGGTGATGACCCCGTAGTCCACCAACTCAATCTGAGAACCTTCAACGTAGATCACACCAAAGCCCATACGGCCGAAACCCGGATCCACACCCATGATAATTTTTCCTTCCATACGTGATCGTTATTGTACCAGGGTACTGGCAAACGTTAAAAGTCATCACCTCTGGCTTCTTTGCGTTTCTTGTAAAGGCGTTCGGTGAAGCCTCCGTCGGTCATGAAGGCTTGTTCTAGGGCTTTGAGCTGATGGTCCAGGAGGTAGTTCGCTTGGTGAATGAGGCAGAGTGCTACGTTGGCGGCTGTTTGCGCTTCTTTACAATAGGACTTATCTTCCACGTAAGCCAATCCACGGATTTTCTGTACTGTTGGGTGCTCTTTTCCAAAAAGCGGAAGCTGGTTCTGTCTGAGGTAATCTTCAAAATCTAACAGGGGTTCCTCTAAACTTGCCCTGGCCACACCAACCAATTTCAGTTCGGTTTTCTTGGAAGTCCCCGAAGCATGGCAACCTTCCGCAATATTCTGTCTCCCCGAGCGTGCCGCCTGAACCATCTGATCCTTCATGCGTTAGTCCTTCACGAACTGCTTACAAAAATCCACGGTGAGATCATAAATAATGGTGGTCATTTGAAATGACTTTAGTGTCCGGTAACCACCGTGAGGTGGAATGAGGGAGTCAGGCATGTGATGAAATTCTATCAAAAAACCACCCTCTGCTTAGCTCGGGGTGGTTTCTGTGTATTTACATCTCCGACGCGGCTTCCGTTCCCTCTTCTACAACCGCATTCTTCGCGAAGGTTTCTTTGATCTCCGCGTCGAGCACTCTCTCGTTTCGGCGATCGAACTCTTCTTCTCGCGCTTCTTTCACGCGGCCGATCAGGACTTCTTGCATGTCCTTGAATCCGGTTCCCGCAGGAATGAGGCGTCCGATGATGACGTTTTCCTTGAGGCCTTCCAGGCGATCGATCTTTCCCGTCACCGCCGCGTTGATGAGCACTTTGGCGGTTTCTTGGAAGGAAGCGCTTGAGAGCCAGGAATCGGTCGAGAGCGAGATCTTTGTAATACCAAGGAACAGCGGTTCGCTCACGGCTTCCTTTTCGCCCTTTTCGACTTCGTCGTTGGCGTCGAGGAACGTAGCCTTCTCAATGATTTCTCCAGGGAGCAAGTCCGTGTCGCCCGGATCGAGCACGCGCACGCGCGAGAACATTTGTCGCACAATAACTTCGATGTGCTTGTTGTTCACCTTTTGTCCCTGGCTCGAATAGATGAATTGAATTTCTTTGGACAAGTACTTCTGCACGGCGTCTTGACCTTTGTACTTGAACAGAAGTTGGAGGTCTAAATTTCCGTCGGTGAGCGAATCTCCGGCTTGCACTTCATCGCCATCTTTGACGTAGAGCGTGTAGCCTGGCGGGATGATGTATTCGCGCAACTTCTCGGATTCGTGAACAACCGTGACCGAGCCGTCTTTCACGGCCGACACGTGCCCATCAACTTCCGATTCAATCGCGGTACCACTTCCCTTCTTCGCGAGCACTTGGCCTGCTTTGACCTTGTCGCCAACCTTCACGAGAATGTCGCCGGTCTTGCCACAGCTGTACACTTCTTCATCAACCGAGGCGTGTAAGACCTTCACCGTCTTCTGACCCGGGCGCATGTCGAGAATTTGTTTGCCGGTTCCCGCCTGCACGATTTCGCGCTGAACGGTTTCAAGGCTGACCTTTCCGCTCACTTCGCTCATGATCGACTTCTGCTTTGGGTTACGCGCTTCGAAGAGTTCTTCGACACGTGGAAGACCCTGCGTAATATCTTTTCCAGCGACACCTCCTGTGTGGAAGGTACGCATGGTGAGTTGGGTTCCAGGCTCTCCGATCGATTGCGCGGCCATGATGCCGACCGCGGTTCCGAGTTTGGCAAGTTTGTTGTACGCGAGATCGTAGCCGTAACACTTCTGGCACACACCGCGACGAAGCAGACACGTCATGACGGAACGAATGTGGGCTTCTTGAAGACCAGTCTCGGACGCCTCGATTTCACGAATAGCGACTTCGTTGATGAGCTCGCCCGCTTTGACGAGCACTTTGCGTCCGCCCGGTTTCTTGATGTCCGAGAGCGTGTAGCGTCCGAGGATACGGATAATGAGCGGCTCACCGATTTCGTCTGATTCCGTCTTGGTGATCACAACACCCTTATCATCGCCACAATCTTCTTCGCGCACGATCACATCTTGAGCAACATCGACGAGACGGCGTGTGAGATATCCTGCGTTTGCGGTACGAAGCGCGGTGTCGGTCAACCCTTTGCGCACACCGTGACTTGAAATAAAGAACTCGAGCACGTCGTAGCCCTCCTTAAAGGAAGACTTCACAGGAAGCTCAATAACTTCTCCGGTTGGGTTTGATACAAGTCCCTTCATACCAACCATCTGTGTCATCTGTCCCCAAGATCCACGCGCGCCCGATTCGATCATCGTGTAGGCAGGATTGTCTTTTGGCAGGGCTTTCTTGGAATCTTCCGCAATGCGGTCCTTGATTTCGTTCCAGACTTTGATAATCGAGCTGTGGCGCTCGGTTCCTGTGAGCAGTCCTTGAGCAAAATATTCTTCAACCTCTTGTACACGCTTATCTCCTTCGGCAAGCAGAGTCGGCTTACTCGTGATGTCAGGCAAAATGGCCATAGCCCATGAATATCCGGACTGTGTAGAATACGCGAATCCAAGTTCTTTTAAATCATCAAGGAAGGCGGATGTTTTTTCTGAGCCGTGAAGTTCCAAGTAATATTTTACGATGTTTGCGAGTTCCTTCTTTCCCAGAATCTGGTTCATGTACGGCACCTCGATTGGAAACTCTTGGTTGACAAGCACGCGCCCTGGCGTGGTGAGAATTTTCTCGCCGCTTTCAAGACGTACAACAACCCAGTCGCGCCACTTAAGACTACCGATGTTTACCGCGTAGATGGCATCGCTTTCTGAAGCAAACCATGGAACGGTCTTCCAATCTTCCGGCTTCGCGAGAAGTTCCATCGTGAGATAGAAGATGCCCCAGGCGATATCTTTTCCAGGTGTGGCAACCGGCCCACCGTGCGCAGGCTTGAGCAAGTTCTTTGTGGCGAGCATGATCTCGCGCGCCTCGGCTCGGGCTTCTTGCGTGAGCGGCACGTGCACAGCCATTTGGTCCCCGTCGAAGTCCGCGTTGTACGCGTCACAGACGAGCGGGTGCAACTGAATGGCTTTTCCTTCGATCAAGGTTGGGCGGAAGGCTTGGATACCAAGACGGTGAAGCGTTGGCGCGCGGTTGAGCAAGACGAAGGCGTCTTTAATCACCTCTTCAAGAATGTCCCACGTCTCCGAGCGATCCGACTCGATAAACTTGTTTGCACTGCGAATGTTATGAACGTACTCACGTTCGATCAATTTTGAAATCACGAACGGCTTGAACAACTCGAGCGCCATCTTCTTTGGAATACCGCACTGGTCGAGGTGCAAGTGCGGACCCACAACAATCACGGAACGACCGGAATAGTCGATACGCTTACCAAGCAAGTTCTGACGGAAGCGACCTTGCTTTCCTTTGAGCTGGTCGGCGAGTGACTTGAGTTGGCGCTTCTTTCCGGTTGCGGCAATGACGGTCTTCGAGTGACGCGCGCTGTTGTCGATGAGCGCATCGACCGCTTCTTGCAACATGCGTTTCTCGTTTCGAGAAATCACTTCCGGTGCGTTGAGCTCAAACAAACGCTTGAGACGATTATTGCGGTTGATGACGCGGCGATAGAGATCGTTCAAGTCGGACGTTGCGAATCGACCACCGTCGAGCGGAACCATTGGGCGCAAGTCTGGTGGAATAATTGGAACGACTTCAAGCACCATCCAGCTTGGCAGAATGCCATTGATGTGGAGCGACTTCAAAAGTTTGAGTCGGCGCAACAAGCGATCACGCTTTGTCTTTGTTGCATCCGTGAGCTCGTCCTCAAGCTCCTTCATCGTCGCCTCCACGTTGATGCGATTCAACATCTCCTTGACCGCGCTTGCGCCGATCTTTGCGTCAAAGATGTGACCATACTTGAGCGACCACTCGTGGTAACGCTGTTCTGAAATAATCGACATCACCTTCAAGTCCTTGAGCTCTTCTAGAACCTGTTCGAAATCTTCTTCCAGCTCTTCCACCTTCGCGTCTCGAATCTCCGCGAGACGCTTGGATTCGTTTGCGATCGCCTTTGCGTCCTCGCCGTACTTTTGCGCGAGGCGTCCCATGTCGCGCTTGAACTCTCCTTCGATCATGTTCTGCTTACTCTTGCGTTCCTGCTTCACCTGCTCGAGCGTCTGTTCCTTGGCTTCTTCGTTTACGTCGGTAATTAAGAAGCTTGCGAAATAAATAATTTTTTCAAGATTTTGGATGGACAAATCCAGCACGGTTCCGATTTTGGATGGAACGCCGCGCAAAAACCAAATGTGCGTGATTGGGCAGGCAAGTTCGATGTGGGCCATGCGCTCACGTCGAACAATGGAGTGGGTGACTTCCACGCCACACTTGTCACAGACGATTCCTTTGTAGCGAATCTTCTTGTACTTGCCGCAATAACATTCCCAGTCCTTGCTCGGGCCAAAGATTTCTTCGGCGAACAAACCGGTTTTTTCTGGTTTCTGGGTACGGTAGTTAATCGTCTCGGGCTTCTGCACTTCCCCGTAGGACCACGAACGAATGACGTCCGGTGAGGCGAGGCGCAGTCGGATCGAGTCGAAGTCGGTAGATTTGAGCGCGTCTTGTTTTTTAAACATAGAGTTGTAAGGGGGGCCAGGGACCGGCTGCCGGGGACCGGGGTTTTAACCCGGCACCTGGTCCCTGGCCCCCGGTCCCTCCCTTTTTATTTTGCTACCGATCCTTTCTCGCCTGGCAAATCGACCTTTACGCCGTCTTTGAGAAGCTCGACATCGAGACAGAGTCCCTTGAGTTCTCGCACGAGCACGTTGAATGATTCTGGAATGTTCACTTTGCGAATTGGTTCACCCTTGATGATGGATTCGTAAGCTTTTGAACGACCTGGAACGTCATCGGATTTGATCGTGAGAATTTCTTGCAAGGTGTGCGATGCGCCGTACGCTTCAAGCGCCCAAACTTCCATTTCTCCGAAGCGCTGTCCACCAAACTGCGCCTTACCTCCAAGCGGCTGTTGGGTGATGAGCGAGTAGGGACCGATGGATCGTTGGTGCATCTTGTCCTCGACCATGTGCGAGAGCTTCAAAATGTACATGTAGCCGAGTGTGACCGGATTTTCAAACTTCTCACCGCTACGTCCGTCAAAGAGCGGCATCTGCGCTTCGCGTGGAAGGCCCGCGCGTTCAAGTTCATTTTGAATATCTTCGAAGGAAACCCCATCAAGCACAGGCGTCTTCACGTTGTAGCCAAGCGCGTTTGCGGCAAGGCCCAAGTGAACCTCGAGAATCTGTCCGAGGTTCATACGCGAGACAACACCCAGTGGCGTTAAGATCACGTCCGCTGGCGTTCCGTCTGCCAAAAACGGCATGTCTGCGATGGGAACGATCTTTGAAATAACACCCTTGTTTCCGTGGCGACCTGCGACCTTGTCACCGGCTTGAATTTTACGAAGGTCGGCAACCGTAATCTGAATCGACTTGATAACGCCAGGAGAAAGCTTGTCTCCTGCCTCGCGCGAGAAGATCGTGATATCGACAACCTTGCCGTGCTCGCGGTGATCCATGTAGAGCGAGCTGTCGCGCACGTCGCGAGCCTTTTCACCGAAGATGGCGCGAAGCAATTTCTCTTCCGCAGAAAGTTCGGTCTCTCCTTTTGGCGTGATCTTTCCAACGAGAATATCACCGGATTTTACTTCCGCACCGACACGCACAATTCCTTCGGAGTCGAGATTTTTTAATTTTTCTTCAGAGACATTTGGAATGTCGCTCGTCACCACTTCGGGACCAAGCTTGGTGTCGCGCACATCCATCGTGTAGTGCTCGATGTGAACAGAGGTGAAGCGATCGTCATGCACGAGACGCTCGGAAATAATAACCGCGTCTTCGTAGTTGTATCCGTCCCACGACATGAACGCGACCAGACAGTTCTGACCAAGCGCGAGCTCTCCGTGATCCACCGCAGAGGAGTCCGCGATGACATCGCCCTTGGTAATCTTCTGGTTGATATCAACCACTGGGCGTTGGTTGATGGAAGTGGAGTTGTTCGATCGCAAAAACTTCTTCAAGTCGTAGCGATTGACGTTGTTGTCTTTGTCCGTAATTTCAATGCCAAAGCCATTCACCTTTGAGATGACGCCTGTTTGCTCGGCGATCACGACGTGGCCGGAGTCACGCGCGGCGCGTCGCTCCACACCGGTTCCAATAATCGGCGCGTCCGGCTTGATGGTGGGCACAGCCTGGCGTTGCATGTTCGTTCCCATGAGGGCGCGCGTCGCGTCGTCGTGCTCAAGAAACGGAATAAGCGCGGTGCCGATCGAAACGATTTGTTTGCTCGAAACATCCATGTAGTCGACCTCTTCTTGTCGAACGATTTTTGGCTCTCCGAACTTTCGCGCTCCCACGAACTCCTGCGTGAAGTATCCGTCCTTGTCCACGGGAACCGTTGCCGGAACCGTAATGGAGCGCTCTTCTTTAAAGGCGTTGATATATTCAATATCGTCGGTGATACGCGCGACCATCTTGCCGTCCTTTTCTTCTTTTACGACTTTTCGATACGGCGCTTCAATGAAGCCGTAGTCGTTGATAATCGCATAGGACGCCAAGTGACCAATCAAACCAATGTTTGGTCCCTCAGGTGTGGCGATCGGACAAATACGGCCGTAGTGGGTTGGGTGAACGTCGCGGACCTCGAAGCCGGCGCGCTCACGAGAAAGTCCACCAGGACCCATCGCAGAGAGACGGCGCTTGTGTTCGAGCTCGGCGAGCGGATTGGTCTGGTCCATGAACTGGGAAAGCTGGGAGCTCATGAAAAACTCGCGGATCGCACCGATGACTGGGCGAGCATTGATAAGACGACCGGGCGTAAGGGCGTCGATGTCTTGCGTACTCATGCGATCCTTCACGATGCGCTCCATACGCGCGAGACCTACGCGGAATCGACCCTGAATAAGCTCACCTACAGCTCGCACACGGCGGTTGCCAAGGTGGTCGACGTCATCAGGTTCGCCTTGTTCAATGTTCAAGCGAATCACCTCGCGAATAATTTTCACGAGATCGGCCTTGGTCAAAATACGATTCTCTTCTGGTCCGACCGCTTCTTCTGTTGTTGGATCGTCAAAACGCAAATTAAACTTGTAACGTCCAACTTTTCCAAGATCGTAGCGATCGAAGTTGAAAAACATCGAGTGAATCAAGCCCTTTGCGTTGTCAGCCGTTGCGCGATCGCCTGGGCGGATGCGTTTGTACACTTCGATCAATCCCTCGTCTTCGTTGTTGGATGGATCCTTGTTGAGTGTGGCTTCGATGTAATGGTTGGTTGGGTGGGTGTCGATGTCGGTAAACAACGCCGAGATGGAATCGTTGTCGGAAATGCCGAACGCGCGAAGAAGCGCGGTCACGGGGACTTTGCGTTTACGATCGATCTTTACCCAGATGACATTCTTTGGATCGGTTTCAAACTCGAGCCAGGCTCCGCGGTTTGGAATGATTTTTGCGCCGTAGTAACGGCGGCCGCGATACACTTCTGCGGTAAAAAAGGCACCAGCTGAACGCACGAGCTGTGAAACAACAACGCGCTCGACACCGTTAATGACGAAGGTTCCTCGTGGCGTCATGATTGGCAAATCGCCGAGGTAGATTTCTTGTTCCTTCACGGTCTTGGTGCGAAGGTTCACGAGGCGCGTCTTCACGCGAAGCGGCGCCTCAAACGTCACGTTCTTTGCACGAGACGTTGCCTCATCAAACTTTGGCTCGTCGAGGTAGTAATCGTCGAAATACAACTCAAGATCACGACCGATAAAGTCGCGAATCGGGGCGATTTCTTGAAACAGCTCACGAACCCCCTCGTCGTAAAACCAACGATAGGAGCGCCGCTGGACCTCGATGAGGTCTGGCACGTCCATGGCGTCTGGAATGGAGGTGAAAGCCTTACGTTCACGGGACTTAATCTGGGTGCGTCGGTAGATGGGCATAGTGGGGGGAGAGTGAGGAAGTGACAATAGTGAGGGAGGGAGGGAGTGACAAAGTTGGGGAGTGATAAGTGATAAAGGTTGAACAGAATGAACAGATAAAAACAAAAAACAGGCCGTTTTCGGCTGCTTCTAGTTATTTGTTTTATCGCTATGAGTAATCATCTGAAGAAATTGGGTGTGAGAACATTGCAACGTTCTCGTTTCTTAGATGCATACCCGGTTGACATATCGGCCGTATACGAGGTAGATCGCTTGTAACCCATAGCTTTAGCGACGGGTTACGTCAAGTTTCGCTAAGGTTAGCGAAGCAATGCGCGAATGCAGGAGCGAGCTTATCATGGCATATTTTTATCGTCAAGAGACTGTGGATAAGCACGATTGTCTTCAAAAGGCTGCAAACCAAGGACGGGGATGTTCGCGTAAAAACGTTTGAGCATGTCCACCTTCGCTTTCGCTCGGGCGAACAGAGGAGAGAGATTTTGCTCGCGATTTTTATTCGACAAACCGTGCCTCAATTTGCAGCCTTCTAAAGGAAATCTTCCCTTCTATTGTATTCCCTTCGTAACAATGAATCAATCTTCTCTTCACGCGACAAGTGAACTTATCGCTAGAAGAAAACGTGGGTCCGATCCAAGAGGAAACGGACCCACAAGAGGAGTTACTGCAGAACGACACACTGCGTGGTCGTCGGTCGACGACGCCTCGGAGCCGGGGGCGGCTCGTTCAAGCTGGGGTCGTCGATTTCGTTGAGAACGACGATGTTGTGGTCGCTCTTCATCGCGTTGTCGAACGGCGTTTTGACGGGAAACGCCGTGCTAAGCCGCGAGAGCGACGCGCCCAGAGCGATGCCGTTCACGATCGTGACAAACGTGATGACGGGCATGCGCTGAGGATGAACGAAACCGCGTTCGAAGGATCCGAAGCGGAAATCGAGCGGCTTCTTGGATGCGTCATCGTTGAGCGGCGCATAGCCCCACCCGAAGTCCTTGACGTACTCCATGTAAGCACGTTGTCCCTTGCCCATGAACAGCTCGGGCTCGTCGCCGATTGTCACGCACTCTTGAAAGCGATGACGGTCGTCGGGAAAGACGAGAAACGGGTTGTCGCCGTACATCTCACCTTCGGGATAGCGAATGGTCGGATGCAGGGCTGGCACAGATCCACCCACGCCGGCCTGCTTGATGGGTGTGTTCGGCTTGGGCAACTTGCTCTGGCGGGGAACCACGCGCTTGGTGCGCGGGACAGCCTTGGCGATCGAACCGTCGGGGTTCGCAACCGCCACCTTCGTGCCGGCGATGGTGTCGTAGGGACCCGGAATTGCCGTGGTCTCAGTGAAGCAAAACGCACCGAGCTCGACAAGCTCGCACGCCTTGGTTCCAACCATGCGCAGGAGCGCATCGCGATCGCGTCGCTCGGCGTCGACGACGAGCGCCTTGTCGAGCTGAAGGTCCAACGAGTCGAGCAGACTGCTCGGATCAAGACCTTGCGCGGCCTTATTGCGTGCGCGCGTGAGCAGACCCTTGGCCTGACGAATCGCTGTCATGAACATCTTGAGATGCTCGAGACGAGACGCTTCGATCGCGTCCGCTTCGGCTTTGAGCTCAGCGTTCTGAGCTTCGAGCGCTTCGGCCTGGGCCTGACGTTGCTCTTCAAGCGCGGCGGCCGCCTCTGCGACGATCGCTTCGGCGATCTTCTTCAGCTTCGCCTGATTTTCCATGTCGAGCTTCGCGGTGAGCGGACGAACGACGCGAGGAGCCCGCTGAACGGGTTCACGCGGTGAATCGGGCTTGCCCGCCATAGCCCCAGCGACGGCTGGATTGATGATGGTGCGGTTCTCGACGCGCGGTCGCGCGCCCAGGACAATGGGACGATCGGCCGGCCGAGGGTCAGCGGCGCCGATGATCTCACGATTCGACGAGGCTGGAGCCTTCGCACCGATCTCGACGCGGCTTTGGGCCTGCGGACGGTGCGTGTTGATCTCGACGCGGCCATGGACCTGCGTCCGGTTTCCGCTGATTTCAACCCGACCTTGAATGGACGGTCGGTTGCCCGCGATCTCGACACGACTCTGAACGGGTGGACGCGCGGAGCCGATGAATGGCCGCGGCATGATCTCGGGCTTCACACCGAGAATCTGTTGACGCTGGTAGCGCTCGGCGGCGCGTGCGCCAACTTCTTGGCGGGTTAGCAGACGCGGGGCCGCGGTCGTTTCGACGCCGAGGCTCTTGATCGCGTCCAACAACGAGATACCCGGCTGATAGCCGTGGCACTGCTGACAGACAGCGGTTGCGAGCGCCGCTTCGACACTGGAGACCGTCTCGAGATTCACGAGCCACGGCAACGGCTCTGCATCCTGGAGATAGAAGTCTCCGAGCTCGTAGCTCTCTTCGCACCGGGAACATTTCACCTCGGTGGAGAGAGGCACACTGTCACTCATTCTTCCCCCTTGTCCTTCCGTTTCAGTTTTTGGAGAACCGTATCGTACCGTTTTTTACACGATACGTCGATACAAAAATCCGCTCAAGGAGGTCGAGAAAACTTGCAGTGGCCTGAGCAAGCTCTGGCATGACAAGCAATGATGCACCATCACAGCAACGAGAGAGCTTGTGCCCTGTCAGTACTGGTGAATACATCGACAATGTTATGGGGTTCCGAACACACGAGATGTTCAGAAAACATTGCCTCCTTCTCTTCCTCCTTGAACGGATCTTTTGGGACTCTTTCTTAGACGACGATCATTCATCGGCTAAGGTAGAGGGCCGTTGAGAAACGGCCGAGTGAATCATCACGGCCTCCTTTCAAGCTTACTCACTCGGATTTCCCTTGTGCTTGGGGTGCCGTCGCCGGCCCTTCTTCACATCGAGATCGCGCGAGTGATGCCGCTGTGTCGCCCTTTCTTGAGGGGGCAGTCGCGGGGTTGTGGGTTCGATCAAGATGACGTTGCGGTCATCCTTCGCGGGGCGAACCGGAATGGTTCTTTGACGGGGCATGGGACACCTCCATATCGCGACGAGTCCGAGACACGTTGCAATATGGAGGCCCGAGTGTGAGCACGAACCTTGTTGGTTATGCTCGCGCTCGGGCGAAAGTTGTGGTTAGCGTCGGCCCATGCCGGCGCGCTTGGGAGCCATGCTGATCTGATGGAAGTCGACCGAGAGCCAGGTCTCTTCGTCGGGATCGGGCTTCGGATCGAGCTCGTCGGGGACGTCGTCGAAGGACTCGTCGGAGTCATCCGGCGACTCGTCGGGATCGTCGGGACCCGTCGTCAAACGACAAGCCCTATACTCCCAGTCGTAGTCGTCGTCCGAGTTGTCGTAGTAGCCGACCTCGAAGGCGTCACGCAACGAAGCGACGACCTCTGCGCTGACCGGGAACTGTCCGCACATGACCATGCGGTAAAGGTCGTATTTGTCGGGCACCGCGTAGTCGCCGTGACCGTACGCGAAGTCGTGGCACGCTTCCTGGTACTCGGACTCGTAGTCGTTGTACACGTCCTCATCGGTGATGAGCGTGCGTTGTTTCGCCTCGACCGCCTTGTCGTCGGCGATGCCGTCGTTGTGCGCGCGCAACGTCTCCTCAACCTTGTCCTCGACAGGCACGACATGCAGACGATGCGAGCTGAGCGTGATCGTCTCTTCCTCAAGCATCGGCTTGACGATCCGTCCATCCACGCAGTGCATCGTGAAGCGATCCGTGCGCCGTGCCCACTGCTTGCGGGCCTTGGACCGCGCCTTCCACGCGTTGTGACGGACGCGGTTGGCACGGTTGCTCCAACCGTCCTCGAAGATATTGTATGGGTGTCGCTCGCGGATCGACAGATAGCTGAGCAGACCGAAATCCTCAGCCTCGCAACCATCGATGTCGTCGACCTGGTCGCTGTTCGAGTAGGTCTTCTGGACCCACCCGGCACCGTCGTCCAGATTGCCGTCGTCGTCGAAGTCGGACTCGACGAGCATGCGGCCATTGAACTTGGCCGAGATCTCGAAAGAAGACGTGGCAAAGAAAAACTTCATGCGTGACATTTTTCTCCTGCGTCAGAACTAGTCTAGTGAAGACAAAAAGAAAAACCCGTATCTGGAGAGATAGAGACATGGTGGGAACCGAAAATCTCCGCAAATACAGGCTTTTCTTGTTTGTCGGAACTCTCCTCGATCTGACAAACACGGACAAATTAGGGCTTTAAAGAACGGGGAAATATAGCAGAAAAACGTGATTATGTCAACGGCGCGTGGCATTATTGCGAGAACTATTGGAAAATATCAATATACTACCTGAGCCCGCTTGCCACTCGTAGCCTTGGTCACCGACGCGCCAAAGCGCTATGGCGACGGAGCGCGAAGTGTGGTCGAAGGCCTCCGTCATATTCCCCTTCGACTGCGCTTCGCTTCGCTCAGGGAATAAAAATTGTTAACAGCCTAATCTAGGGAGCTTGTCGCATTGATGCTAAAATGTGTTCATGTCTAGAAGAAAAAAATCGTCGTCGAAACGACGTGGTGAGGAATTCATGGGGCGTGGGAAACATGCTGTGCGTGGAATTCAACTCACTCGAGAAACCAAGCGCGGCATTGTCGTTGTATTTGTGTTTGCCTTGGCGGCGCTCATCTTCCTCTCCTTTTTCCACATTGCCGGCACGCTCGGCACAGTCCTAAACCAAGGCCTCGCCCAATTTTTCGGCTTCGATCGTTTTCTTGTCCCGGTCATTCTTGTCCTCATCGGCACAACACTTGCCTATCCGGATCGCGGTAAACTGTCCGCGTTTAATTATATCGGTCTCTTATTTTTCTTTTTGTCATTCAACGCACTTTTGAATTTGTTGCTTGTAAACCGTGAGAATCCGCTTACAGAAAATATCGCGCTGGCCGGCGGACACCTCGGGCAATTCCTCGCAACACTGCTTCCCAACTTCGTCGGCTATTGGGGAGCGGTGGTTGTCACCATCGCTCTGTTGTTCGTGGCGATCATGCTCACGTTCAACACATCTCTTCGCAATCTCACCGGTCTTCACTCGCACCTCACCGGCTGGTTTGGTGAACTGCTCCACAGTAAACGTACAAAAAAAGAACATCTCGACGAAGAGGATGAGGAGCTTGTCATTGATGACTCGATCCGCAATGAAGAGCAAGACATCATTGACACAGATGAAGAGCGTGATGAGGAAGAACACGAATTCCGTCGACGACCGACGCCGCCTGTTGTGCATCAAGAGCAGGTACTGGCAACAAAAGAACGCCGTGTGATGGAGATTCCAATCAAGTTATTGAAACGCTCCGGCATGAAGGCAACCTCGCCGGATCTTGAGCTCAACAAAACAATCATTGAAAAAACATTTAAGGAATTCGGCATCGATGTTGAGATGGGCGCGACGTCCGTAGGCCCAACCGTTACGCAATTTACCCTTCGACCGGCTCAAGGCATCAAGCTCTCGCGTATCGTCGGTTTGCAAAACGACCTCGCGCTTGCCCTGGCCGCGCATCCACTTCGACTCGAGGCGCCGATCCCGGGAAAGGCTCTTGTGGGTATCGAAGTACCAAATACCAAAGTCGCGACCGTTTCGCTTCGCGATGTGATGGAATCGCCCTCGTATGAAGAGCGCAAGAGTCCGCTCACAGTGCCACTTGGAAAAGATGTGACGGGCTCGTCTTGGTGCGTTGCGCTTGAGAAAATGCCGCACATGTTAGTTGCTGGTGCAACCGGATCGGGCAAGTCGGTGGCCTTAAATACGATGATCATCAGCTGGCTGTATCAAAACGGTCCTGATGAACTCAAGCTGATTCTCGTGGATCCCAAACGCGTTGAACTCACCAGTTACGCCGGTATTCCCCACTTGCTCGTGCCGCCGATTACCAACGTCGACGATACCGTGAACGCGCTCAAGTGGACGGTTCGCGAGATGGAACGCCGACTCGATCTGCTGAGCAAGCAGGGCGCGCGCAACATCGAACAGTACAACGCGAAGGTTGAGGAACGCATGCCAAAGCTCGTGGTCGTCATCGATGAACTTGCCGATCTCATGTCGACAAATGGTCGCGAGGTTGAGGCAAACATTGTGCGTATCGCGCAGATGTCTCGTGCCGTTGGCATTCACTTGGTGCTTGCAACACAGCGCCCAAGCGTGGACGTCATCACGGGGCTTATCAAAGCAAACGTCCCGGGCCGCATCGCCTTTGCGGTCGCATCACAAACAGACTCGCGCACCATTCTCGATCAAGCCGGTGCAGAAAAGTTACTCGGTCGCGGAGACATGCTCTTCACGTGCGCAGAACTCGCAAAACCGAAACGATTGCAAGGCGCGTACATCTCAACCGAAGAGGTCGAGGAGGTTGTCAACTATCTTCGCCGACAAGGCTCGCCAGACTACAACATGGCGATCACGGAAATTACAAAAGCCGGTACGGTCTTTGACGCAAACGACGACACAGACGACATGCTCGACGAGGCCATTCAATGCGTCATTGAAGGCGGTAAAGCGTCTACGTCATACTTGCAAAGACGCCTTCGCCTCGGCTACGCACGCGCGGCCCGCATCATGGATCTCATGGAAGAACGCGGCGTGATCGGACCAGGCTCGGGCGCGAAGCCTCGCGAGATTCTGGTGACGCAGTGGCCTGTGGGCGGTAAGTTTGCCGACAGTATTCCGACCGCGCAGAGTGATTACGATGAGGCGTACGGTGGAAAGGATCGGTTTGATGATGAGGTGGAAGAGATTGACGTTGTGGTCGTTGATGAGAATGAAGATTCTGAAAATGAATTCCTACCGAAGGTCGCGATCGTTGTTGAGCAAGACGATGTCGACGAGTCATGGTTCAAAGATGAGCAGTCACATGAAAAAGAGGAGGTTTAACCCTCCTCTTTTGATTTGGTATATAATGGCGGCATATGAACCCATAGCGAGTTTCCATTCGTCATCCTGAGTGCACACGAAGGATCTCTGGATTTTATCAAC
>CAYJWY010000022.1:0-18616 GCA_964374035.1 uncultured Gammaproteobacteria bacterium | reverse complement strand
AGATCCTTCGGATGCACTCAGGATGACAGATGACAGACAACAGCGAGTTTCCATTCGTCATTCTGAGTGCACCAGAAGGATGACGGACAACGATGAAATCTTGTTTGTTCCTAAATTACGAGAAGACACAGGATAACCAACAATGAATTCATTTCATGGCCGCCTTTATGAATGCCTTGAAGAGCGGGTGAGGGCGCAGGGGGCGCGATCGAAATTCAGGATGAAATTGGACGCCGACGAAAAATGGATGATTTGTGAGTTCAATGATCTCGACCAAATCTGATTCAGGATTCACGCCCGAGATTATCATCCCCTTCTTTTCGAGTGCCTCTGCGTAGTCGTTGTTAAACTCGTAACGATGTCGGTGGCGTTCCGAGATCGTCGCCTGGCCATACGCCTTGCGTGCGATCGAACCGGCCTTGAGCTGGCAGTCGTACGCTCCCAGGCGCATCGTGCCGCCGTAACGATTCTCTCGAATGTTCTTGCTCTGTGTTGGATTCACATGAATGATCGGATCCTTCGTAGCTTCATCGACCTCGACCGTGTGGGCTGTCGATTTTCCCAGAACGTTTCGAGCAAACTCAACCGTGGCGAGTTGCATGCCGTAACAGAGACCAAAGTACGGAATCTTTTTCTCGCGACAATAACGAATGGTCGAAAGAATTCCTTCGATACCGCGCGTCCCGAATCCTCCCGGAACGAGAATGCCATCGTACTTCCCAAGCGTGGAAAGCTTCTTTGCATCTTTTTCAAAAACCTCGGAGTCGATCCACTCAAGTTCAATCCGCGCTTTATTCGCCCAAGCCGCATGCTTGAGCGCCTCGATCACAGAGATGTACGAATCCGACAATGTGTAATCCCCTGTGGCAAAGTATTTACCAACAACGCCAATCTTCACCGTCTTCTTCGACTTCGATTGGACGTTTGCCATGGCTTTCCAAGCGCGTAAATCAGCTGTACGAACCTGCATCTTAAACTTTTTGAGAATGGTCACGGACAAATTTTGGGACTCAAACAACGCTGGAATTTCATAAATCGACGGAACATCCGGCGCTGTGATCACAGATTCAGGTTTGACATTACAAAACACGCTAAGTTTTTCACGACGCGGCTTATCCATAAATTGCTCTCCTCGACAGACAATGAAATCCGGATGGATCCCGGTGCTATTGAGTGTGCGCGTTGCGTGCTGTGTTGGTTTTGTCTTCATTTCACCCAGATGTCTTGGCACTGGAAGATAACTCACAAGCACAAACAAGACGTTTTCCGGATCCTCCAGATGCATCATACGCGCGGCTTCTAGAAAGAGAATGTTCTCGTATTCACCTACGGTTCCACCAACCTCAACAAGGGTAATATCTGCCATTGCCTGCTCAGAGGCATGCTTAATACGTCGAATCACTTCCTGAGGAATATGCGGAACAACCTGGACACATTTTCCCTTGTACTCAAGATTACGCTCTTTCTCGATCACGGTTTGATAGACGCGTCCTGTGGTCATGTAGTTGGTGCTGAGCAAGTCCGTGTCAAGAAATCGCTCGTAATTCCCCATATCTTGATCAGTTTCATCACCGTCGTTGGTAACGAACACCTCGCCATGCTCAACAGGATTCATCGTGCCGGCATCCAAATTGACGTACGGATCGATCTTGATCGCCGTGACGTTCACTCCGCTTGATTGCAAAAGTCTACCAATGGACGCGGTTGTGACACCCTTTCCAACACCACTCATCACACCACCAACAACGAAAATGTATTTGTGAGTCATAGGGAGAGTGAGGGAAAGTGAAAAAGTAATAAAGTGATAAAGTTAGGAAGTGAGGGAGTGAGGGAGCTGGGGAATGAGGGAGTTGGGAAATTCTGACTGAAATTTTTCCAAGTGTTTCCTTTATCACTTCCTCACTCCCTCACTCCTAATAAAAAATCGGAGATGCCTCCGATATTATTTACCCTCGATGATAACTCGGACCTCTGCCTCGAAGCCGTGTGGAAGATTCACGCTGACGGTGATCTCAGCGGGCTCTTTAATCGGGGAAGCTAGTTTGATCATCTCTGGAGTGACGTTAAATTTCTTTTTCTTGAGTGCATCGGCGATGGTCTTGGCCGTCACAGCCGCATAAAACGTTCCACCCTTGCTCATCTTTTCTTCGATCAGGATCTCCGTGCCGTCGAGCCGAGTCGCCATATCGCCCATCACTGAAATCTCTTTGTGTGACGATCGCTGAACCGACTGTTCCTTTTCTGCTCGTTTCTTCAACGCATCCGGTGTGGCAGAAACAGCAAGCGTTTGGGGAAATAAAAAGTTGCGGGCATGGCCATCGGAGACCTCAACTACCTGACCTTCCTTTCCAAGCGACGTCACATCTTTTAGTAAGATGACTTTCATATCCATTGTGACATCATAACGAACCTAGGATGGAAGTTCAAATCGCAATCGTTCAAGAGCATCTTCGGGTTGTTTAAAGTCCATCAATAATCCCAACACCTGTTCACGTGAATAATTCCGCTCATCGCGCAGATGTTCGGCCGCGGCAATAATTTCACCAAAAATTTTTCCAGACCGAAACCCCAATGCGATCAAATCACGTCCTTGTAAAATGGGTGGCGCTATTTCTTTTTCCACACCAAGCTCTTGAGCGCGTTTGCGAACCCATGTGCCCGCTTCGTAAGGCGTTGGGAGCAACAGCTGTTCTCTGTGATTTGGATCAAGAAAGGGTCCTCGTCCACGGCTATCCGCCTCGGAGGTGTACGTCAACTCCGCAATGGTGGCTGGCGAAATGCGTTTGGCGAGTTTACGAAACGCCCCATCTGTTATCTCCTCACCCTTTGATGTTTTGATAAAGGCCATGCCGGGCCAAAGATGCTCTTTCACGATACGAATAACTTTGCTTGTTGTCTTATGATCCATGCCGAGTCGCTCAAGAAAAACGCGCGTGGGTTCTTCACCGGCAGGTTCATGACCCCGTGAACGCAATCGTCCATCTTCAAATGTTGTTGTTGCTGGCTTCCCCAAATCATGACACAACGCCGCCCACAAAATCACACGCTTCGTTTGTGCATCCACCCGATGCTCACGAGCCACATCCGCGGCCGCGTCGACAACCATGAGCGTATGAATCCATACATCCCCTTCCGGATGCCATTCAAATTCCTGTTGCGTGCCATGCAACGCGTGAAGCTCTGGAAAATACGCTTGCATCACTCCCAAAGAATCAAGATGCAACAAAGCAAGTGAAGGGCGTTCTGATTTCAAAAGTAATTTTTCCCATTCTTCTTTTATGCGTTCTCGTGGAAGATCTTTGAGATCTAAAACCATCGACTCCATGAGTTGATGAGACTCTGGATCCATATGAAGTCCGAAGCGTCCGACAAACTGAGCGGCCCGCATGAGCCGCAACGGATCGTCTTGAAAGCGCTCAGCGTCCGTCACGCGTAATTTTCTATTTCGTAAATCCTCAACACCACCAAATGCATCAAAAATTTCTCCGGTCAGTGGATCTTTCGCAAGAGCATTAAACGTGAAATCGCGTCTTCGTGCCGCTTCTTTCACCGACATGTTTGGATCAATCTTTACTTCAATCCCTTTGTGTCCATTGCCTACTTTAGAATCTGTTCTTGGAAATGAGACATCGATGTCCATTCCACCGCGTGAAAGTTTCAGAATACCAAAAGCTTTTCCAACCGCATCGACTTTTCCAAACGTTTTCATGATGGGTTCCACCGCATCAGGCGTGAGTCCGTAAACTTCCATATCAAAATCCTTGGAAGTCATCCCCAATACTTCGTCGCGCACACAACCACCGACCAAGAGCGCGCGACCTCCAGCTTCTTGTAAAGCACGCGTCAAAGAGAGCACCGTTTCAAAACACTCTCGTGCTTCAGATCCATTGATCGCTTCCAAATGGGACGCGTAGGATTCCGCGGAGTGTCCTTGATAGATCATCATTTCTCCACGCTCTTTCTCGCGAGGAAGTTGCGATTCGTGAAGGGGTGGTTTTGGTTTTTTGAGTACACGTTCGTGATAAGGCTGAAAAGACTCAGGCATAACATTCGTTGAATGATTTAAGATCCTTCAAAACTTCCTCCGCATGCTCCGCAGGCTTCACCTTCTCATAAATTTTGGCAATCTTTCCCTTTGGGTTGACGAGCACACTCATCCGTTGAATACCGATGAACTTCTTGCCGTACATGCTCTTGTCTTGAAGCGCGCCGTAGCTATCGATGACCTTTCGGTCAGGATCGGATAAGAGTGTAAACGGCAAATCAAACTTCTGCGCAAATTTCTCATGGCTTTTGGTCGAGTCGCCGCTGATGCCGAAGACTTGCATCTTTAACTTCTTAAACGCCGGCCAGTTGTCACGGATGGTGCAAGCCTCCACCGTACAGCCGGGCGTGTCGTCCTTGGGATAGAAGTAGATGAGGACCCACTTCCCAAGCGAATCCACAAGCTTGTGTGTCTTACCGTCTTGATCCAGGAGCGAAAAGGATGGAGCTTTTGAACCGAGTTTCATATGACTGAATTGTAGCACAAAAGATAAACGACCCCGCTCTCCACGCGGGGTCGTTTTCTGTTGATCACGTCGTTCGCGAACGACGTGATTTACTTCTTACACTTCACGCACTTCATTTCGGCGAGCATCATAAGGGCACTCAAACCCACCAGGATGTAGACAAGGCGCACGAGCATGGGCCAGCCGCCCAGAAGTGTCTCGACAAGATTGAACTGGAACAAGCCGACGAGTCCCCAGTTAAGACCACCAACCCAGAGGAGCCACCACGCAACACAATGAAGATTACACTTACCATCTTTCATCATAAAAAATGATTACGAACACTTAATAGAATAATCATAGCAGTTCGCACACATCGCGTCCTTAAATTATCCACAGAGAAAAAAAGCTCGAGTCAGGCTCGAGCAACGGGGAACGCATGGCCCCCTCCCCGGGGGTGGGACGACTTGTCGGCGCAGTGAGGTCACATCAAGGACGAGCTCGAGATGATCGCAACGGTTCGGCCGCCGACAAAGACACCAGCGTCATCGTCGTGATGACACCGGAAAGTGAAGCCGATATTCACGGGCCGTCGCTCGAGGCGAGCGATGGCCCGCGAGCGAGCGTTGTACGCCCGAGACGAAATTCTGATACATGCATGTTAGCAGAACTGTTGTGACTGAAAAGAGCGGAAGATATACACACCTCGCGCGCGAGTGCTATGATGTCGATGTATGAAATGTGATTTTCGATCCGCGAGTCTTGTCGCCGACGTAGACGTGAAGAAATCAGCCGCGTCACTAGAGTCCTATCGCCGCGAGCTCGCACAGCTCGTCGGCAAAATAAGTTACAACACCGCCGAGTCATCGATCCAACTTCCATACGACGAGAAATCCGTCGCAGAAATTTTACGTCTCGCAAAAAAGAAATCATCAAAGTCTTTGAAATTTGTCGTGGTGATCGGCATCGGCGGATCCAACCTTGGAACGCAGGCGGTGTTCGACGCGCTTGAGCCAAGAACCGATCTCCTGTTCCTCGACACCGTCTCCACCCACACCTTCCATCAAATCCTCTCGACTCTTAAAATCTGCTCCTCAAAAAACGAATTCCTTCTTGTTTCAATCAGTAAGTCCGGCGGAACAACTGAAACAATCGCAAACACCGAAGCGCTCCTCGCCGCTCTTGTGAAGCCCTTCGGCAATGTCCTCGATCGCCTGGTCATCATCACAGGAAAAGATTCAAAATTCTGGAATGCCGCCATGAAACAAGGCGTTGATTGCTTGACCATTGCTGAACACGTAGGCGGACGCTATTCTGTCTTCAGTGCCGTGGGCCTGTTCCCGCTTGCGCTTGCGGGCGTAAACATTAAACAACTTCTTCTTGGTGCTCGGGATGCTGTCAACAATGCGACCTCTAGGTCCTATAGGTCCAATCGTGCGCTTTCCTCTGCCGCTACGACCTATTCCCACGCAACCCACGGAAGAACCACCCACAATACCTTCCTCTTCGCCCCCGAGCTCGAATCGCTGGGCAAATGGGAGCGCCAACTCATGGCCGAATCGCTCGGCAAGGACGGCAAAGGCATCCTCCCCATCGTCTCGATCGGCACAACCGACATGCACTCGATGGCACAGCTCTACTACGGCGGCATCGACAACATATTCACAACCATCCTAACCGCTCCATCCAAATCATCGCCACGACTTCCAAAAAAACTCGTCTTCCCCGGCCTTGTCGAAGACATTGAGAATACATCACTCGAGCAACTCATGCACGCAATCGCACAAGGAGCAAGAGTCGCGTACAAAAAACTTGGTCGACCACTCGTTTCGATTGAACTCGAGCGTGTCGACGCGTATGAACTCGGTTACTACTTACAGTTCCGCATGATTGAAATGATGTACCTCGCAAAACTCCTGGGCGTGAATGCGTTTGATCAACCGATGGTCGAGGCGTATAAAAAAGAACGTCGTGCGCTCTTAAAAAAGAAGGCTTGACAAACAGCCTTCTTTTTAGTTACATATCCTGGGATCAATCAATGATTCACCCCAGGAGAACTCGCGTGAAGAAAGATTCCTCGTTTAGCGTAGTGCTCTCAAGCATGATCGGAGCGGCCATCGGCTCGCTCATCGCGTTGCAAGTCTCGGCTCCCTTCTGGTTCATCGGCCTCATCGTGGGCGGCCTCGTCGGCTTCCTCAGCTACGAGTGGAAGAAGGTTCTCAGCTCAATTCCCAAGGCGTACAAAAATGCGCGGACAGCGCAGATGAAATCCTTGCGGGCGTCCCTGCGACTCGTTTACAGCGAAGCAATGCTGGCTTTCTTCGTCTGTCTCAATGTCTTTGTCTTGCTCCTTCCAGTCTACGGACTGATCTTCGCTCACACAGATCTCATTGTGACGGAACATCCAACACAGAGCTACCTCTTCTTTGCACTCTATGGGACAATAGCATTTTCTCTGATGAGTGCGGTGACCACATCTCTGTGTCTGATCGGAAACCACGAGATCACAGAGCAGTTTATTGCCCTGAACAAAAAGTATTTGAACTATTGGGCGCCGCACAAGATGATCGTTCAGCATCTGCCCAGCGGCTTCTATCGCCTCGTTCAGTTCCTCGCCCGCTTCTTCCACGAGCTCGCCATCCGAATCAACTCGGAGCGTCGTCTCATCTGCGGCGTCAGTGCCCTGCTCGGCGCCGGGTTCGGCTACTACGCAAACAACCCGCTCATCGGCGCGACAGCCGGCGGCGCGTTAGGCCTCTTCTTCTTCGAAGTCGTAAGCAAGCGTCTTCTGCACCTGCGCGCACGCTGAGTCTCGACCCGCTCTCTGCACTCGTCTTCGTGACGAGTGTTTTTCGTTTACGTCTGCTTCTTGGGAACCGATCGCTTGAGCGGCTCAAGATCAAGACCCACCCCCATCGCAAGCGCGAGAATGATCACGTTTTTTAAAATGTATTGCCCAGTGAGTGTCGGGACAAAAGGCGCGTACCAGGTGAGGTCTGGCAAAAGAATCAATGGCAGGAACGTCGTGAACATGTGCACGACGAGGAACAAAATCGCGAGGCGAGTAAGTTTTGGAACGAGGAACATCACGCCGATGAGGATTTCAAACAAGCCGAAAAGCACGACGAATTGCGGCGCGGGAAACAACGGCATGGTTTTTAAGAGGAGTGAACCGACCATCGCTTCGGCAGGACTCATCGCGAAGAGTTTTAACACACCAAACCAAATATAGACGATGGCAAGGGCGATACGCATCAATTCCGGGCCGATGCATGTGGCGGTGCGCAACATCCATTCATCGAAACGTTCGAGCGAGGATTGTTTCATACCACGCTAGTATAACATCAAATACCGCCTGAGCCTGCAGAGCCCAGCTCAGGAAGTATGTGTGTGGGGTACGTAAAAGTCATTGACACCAAGACCCGTTCACGTTATGCTTCTGCGTCTTTTCAAAGGAGACGCTTCATGCGCAAACACATCGTCGGAATCATTCATTATATCTACGACGAGAAACTCCTGACGTTCAACCGCGCGAACGCGGCGAACTACATCACCCTGCTCGGTTCGTGGTTGTCGCGCTTGGGCCTCTACCTGTTCATCGTATACTTCGCGATGTACTGGTACAACGATGCGATCTCGACCACAGCACAAGTCGTACGCATCGCCGCGATCGTGTTGCTCGTGCTCGGATCAATCTGCGACGCCATCGATGGGTATGTCTCGCGCAAACTAGGTATCGTGTCCACGTTTGGCGAACTGTTCGACCCGCATCATGACAAAGTGCAGTACGTCACAAAGACACAGGCCTTGATCCTCGACGCCGTTGTCAGCCTCATGTCCGGCGCCTCGCCCGCGTTCATCATCCAGGCCATCGTGATCGGCTACGTCAGCATGGAACGCGACCTCGCCGTCATGTTCCATCGCATGTGGGCCATCCGCGAATCGCCGACGATCAAAATCCGTGCGGAATCCTCTGGCAAGTGGCGCACACGTATTTGCTTCCCAGGCATCCTGTTCATGTTCATAGTCGTGCACAATAACCTCGTCTGGGTCGGCTGGATGCTGACGGTGATTATTCTCACGGTAACGTTCTACTCGAACTGGGAATACGTGCGGCGTTACCGCGCGGGAATCATCGCCGCGCGCGACGCAAACTCCTGACTACTCTTCGTTGAGTAGTCTTTTCGTTTATCATTGATCGATCCATGATCGAACCGTTTTCAAAACAATGTCACGAGGTGTGAATCGAAGCAGGAAGACAAAAAATTGATTTAATCTTCCGTGAATCGCTAGACGTTTCCCTTGCATGAGTGCAACATATCCAAACTCGGCGACTTCTTGCGCGGTCGGAATCTTTTTTCGATATGCCTCTCCCCAATCCGATCCCGCGGCCGTATCAAACTCACTCGACGTCGCGCCGGGACACAACACCGTCACCGTGACGCCAGTTCCCTCAAGCTCGTTTGACAACGCTTCGGAAAACGAAAGCACAAACGCCTTGCTTGCAAAGTACATCGACGACGTAGGACCCGGCATGAACGCGGCAACGGACGCAACGTTCAGAATCTTTCCCGACTGTCGCGCAATCATCGACGGAAGCAGAAGCCGCGTAAGCGTTGCAAGCGTAAGCATGTTGAGATGCAACATCCGGCTCGTCTTTGCAACATCCGTGTGAACAAACAATCCATAGTCACCGGAACCAGCGTTATTCACAAGAACATCAATCTCTCTGCCCGCAAGCGCATCCACGACACACTGCGATGCCCCTTCCTGCGATAGGTCCTCTACGACGAATTGGACATCTATTGAATACACCGATTGAATCGTTGCTTTGACCGCTTCAAGGCGATCACGTCTGCGCGCAACAAGCACAAGATCATATCCCTCACGCGCAAAAATCTTTGCAAGCTCAAAACCAATTCCACTGGAAGCACCTGTGATGAGAGTGGTCATAAGATAAGAAATACCGTTTAGACTTCAGCAACAATGTAGCATGGCCAGACGCCTAGACAAAATTTTATTTTTCTGTTAGTGTGCCTTCTCGAATGGAGGTCGAGATTGATGACAGAAAAAAACATCGTCTACTTCGAGATCGATTCCGGCCGCGCATTGATCATGCTCGAAAACAACGAAATGTATCTCCTTCACATCAAGTCGGACGGACACATCGTTGGACCACGCAAAACAAGCGAGGACTTCAATATCAACACATGGATTAGTCTGGCGAACTCTCGGATCGTCGACATCGATATTGGAACCTTTCCGTTCGAGCCGTTGTCTGACTATCTGCTCTTTGAAAAGAGCGTTCACGAACTTGAAAACTGGTTCAGGCGTATCTTGAATCCAAATCTTCCACCAGCATTTCGACGTCGAGCGGCAGTTCACTTCAACATGCATTACAGAAGTGCAACCAACGAAGCTCGCAACAAATTCCAACGTCTCATGATCGAGACGCCGCTGTGGAATGATTTGGACACGAAAAACGCTCCCCTGGACAAAGGGAGCCCCGGGGCAAAACTTCTCGAGGAGATACTCACTCGCCGTCGCCCTTGATCCATAAGCCTCGCCCGCAATCCTGGCCACCAGAGCTCTTAGCGACGGTGGAAACTCCAAGCGACAGCGGGTTTTTTCTTTTCAAAATCGTCTATTCATGTATAATGCCATCGGTTTTCTCTTGTAGGGGCGTCGTTCAATGGTAGGACATTGGTCTCCAAAACCAATAACGTGGGTTCGATTCCCCCCGCCCCTGCCAAAAATTCTCCTAGTCATAGGAGAATTTTTTGTGTGCTCAGATGAGCTTCGATATTAGTTCGTTCTTGCTTGTCCACGCTCGTGGTAGGGAGCCTGGTTTGTTGAGGTTGCGTTTGCCGGTGCCACAATAGTCGTTGGTCGTTCAATGGCCTTTACGGCAAGAGCCTGCGCTTTCTCATTCGCTTCTTGGGCTTGCTGTCTGAGCGAATCGAATTGCTGATCTTGCGCATTCAAACGATCTTGAAGATTCTTGGCTGTGAGCTCCAATAAACGAATTTGTGTGCTCGTCTCTTTTTCTAGTAACGCTTTCTCATGAGCGAATTCTTGCGAGATGCGTACGATCACCTCTTTCTCGCATTGTTCAAGAGCCAGTTCTATGGCTTTTGGATGTTGTTCAACTTTTTGTTTCATCTGCACGAACTCCTGTTCTTGTGTACGAATCATCGCTTCGCGTGTTGATAACGTTTTTTCTCGTTCTGCTGTTTCAACCTGATCGCGTTCTTGCTTTAGTTTTTGTTGATACACATATTCCTCCGCTTCCCGTTCCCACGCTTTTTTTCGTGTGGAGATCTGTTCGTCCAAATCCTGTTTGCGCTTTTCCGCTTCCATCTCGAATGCTAGCGAACGTTTTGTCTGATCCTCAACCAACAGATCAAGCGTATCGGCGGCAATCGTTATGTTGCGTTGCAGTTCAAGTTGTTGACGTGAAAGCTCGATCGCTTTTTGGACATCTTGAAGGGTCGTGGTTTGATCGAGAAGTGATGTTCGCATTTCTCTCAGGTGTGTTTGAAGAGATGTCTGAAATTCGCCAAATGATTGATCAATTGTTTGAGGAGTTTTCGCTTTGACTTTTTCAATCAACTCCATCGCAGGCTGACTATGAACGGTTTGTGAAACGCTACGAAGATCTTCTAATTGCTCTTGAAGTCTTTCGTATTCGTTAAGGATATCTTGTTTGGTGCGTTTAGATAAAACGGAGATGGATTGATTCATATGACGGGAGATTAACATGACGGAGAAATGCGTCAAGGAGGATCTATATCTTCATGCGTTATTCCAAGCAAACCGAAAAAGCAGGGAAATGGTATACTTTCCGTATGCATCGGAAACGAAAAGCGTTTTTGGTTTTCATGATCCTCGTTCTCTTTGGGGGAGTTTCGAGTGATGTTGTGATTGCGGCGAGTTCCGTGCAGCAAGTCGAACAAGAAAAAACGCAGTTGCAACGGCAGTTGCAACGGCAGTTGCAAGACATCGAGCGACAAATTGTGGAAAGCGAAAAGACACTGGTTTCCATCAAGGGTCAGAAAAAAACGCTACAAAACACGTTGCAACAACTCGCGGTTGAGCAGGAGATGACGAAGCTACAAATCAAGGCGATTACGCTTGAGGTGCGTGGTCAGGAAGCACAACTCAAGGAAGTGGTCGGGGCGATCGATGAAAATACACAGCGCATTGATGCACTCAAATCACAAATCAGCGAGACGCTTGTGAACATCTATCAAAACGACCAGCGCAGTTTCTTTCTTGTGCTCTTTTCAAACGGCACCTTGTTCGAAGCAATCACGGAACTGGAAGACTGGAGACGCATCTCATCGAATCTTTCTCTGTTACTCGATCAATTTCGCACAACACAAGATGAGCTCATGAGAGAAAAAGTTTATCTCGACGAAACATCGGATCGCCTCCACCAACTCCTGGCGATTCAAGCACTTGCCGAGCAAACACTGAAGGGATCCGTTGCCACGCAATCAACCTTGCTTTCGCAAACCAAAGGAAAAGAACAGACATACCAGGCGCTCTTGTCGGACTCAAAAAAACAAGCAACGGCGATTCGTTCGCGACTGTATCAACTCCTCGACGTGGGCAAACAAATTACCTTTGGTCAAGCGGTTGAGATTGCGCAAACGGTTTCAGCGACAACCGGTGTGCGCGCGGCCTTTCTGCTCGCCATTCTCACACAAGAATCAAACATAGGAAGAAATGTTGGAACCTGCAATCGCCCGGGCGATCCACCGTCGAAAAGTTGGAAAGTCATTATGAAACCTGAACGCGATCAAGAACCCTTCAAAACAATCACCACAGAACTGGGTCTGAATCCGGACACAACGGCCGTGTCGTGTCCAATGCGTGATAAAAATGGCAAACAAATCGGCTGGGGCGGAGCAATGGGACCCGCGCAGTTTATTCCCTCAACATGGATGGGATATCGAGCAAAGGTCACCGCCATCACTGGTTTACCCGCAAATCCCTGGGACATCCGCGACGCCTTCATCGCTTCGGCAATCAAACTCGCGGCCGACGGAGCTACGTCAAAAGACGGCGAATGGGCGGCGGCGATGAAATATTTCTCTGGCTCAACGAATGTGCGATTCCGTTTCTATGGCGACAACGTTGCAGAAAAAGCGGACGCCTATCAAAAGGATATCGATGCGCTTGGAAAATAACATCAATGTTACATCGTTTAAAAAACCATATGCGTGAATTCCAATCCGAACAACGAGGAGAGAAACATCGATCTGAAATCCAAGCAGGATGGCAAGAACAGCATGAACATCAAGCTGAGCTTGCTGTAACAAATATCACCAGCATTATACAATTTATAAAATCTTATGAAATTAAAGATGAAATTACAAAAATCAAAAAAATCGCACGTGACCATCACATCACAAATGAAATACTGCAATTAGCCGTTGCGGAAGGAATTCCAAAGCTTTGCTATAGAAGCCATCAAGAAGGAGATTATGATCTGCTTGCATTTCGTGAGGTGATTCGTTCTTTCAATTTAGAACAGGCCATGTATCGTTCTCCTCAAATAAAAGGCCTTATCCTATTCGGTTTTGAAGAATTTCTTTTCGAGAATAACTTTCCAACAGGAATCGATTCCGCGGATGATGATGATAATGATTATGAACAGCATTCACAAAACGAAGACGACTTACTAAAATTCAAATTTTTTGAATCCACATTCCGTGAGATGGGTTTTGATAAACAAGAATACAGAATGATCGGGGAACATACAATCATTTCACATCTAGAGAGAGGCTTCGCGGCGTCCGGAGCGAGGGCTGCACAAAAATTTCAAATTGAACGAGCGTTTTTTGACACGCCCGACGCACAACATGCGATTGTTCAAGGATTTTTAAAGGCTCTCAATCAAGGCTTTGGTTACCAAATGATGAAAATCACTGAAACCTTTCCGAATATAAAATTACTCCTGATTTCACTCCCGAATATCCAGGACAAATTACAAGAATGTTTTAAGCAAATATTTTTTCATCGCCGTTATAAAGAGAGCGCAGAATTTGCCTCAGAATTTAACATTGAGATAGATCAAAACAGTCTTCTCGCTATTTATTTTGATGATTCTGTTCCTCGTTCAATACGAAACGCAAACGAAACATATTATCATCATGATAACGAAGACTCGATTCAGGTGGAACATCAACGTGCACGACTCACACACGGCCTCATGCCGGATGAATACAGAAATCTTCTCATGAAACATCCTGAGTTGAGCCATGCATCAGCGGCAAAACAAGAAGCAAGCCGATTACTTTGTGAGCACTTCTTAAACAGCACCGGAGAGGAAAAAGAAATCGGAGAAAATATGCAGAGATTTGCTCGTCTCTTCGGCGAACAAACCACCATAGATTTTGCAAATCGCCCCGATCTTTCACGACATGATGCATTTCTATCCGGTAATCTCCTGTTGCCGTTCATGGAAGCGCAAGGCATTGACCACAACGATCCGAAACAAATAGAACAATTTTCAAAAAAATTTCGTTCTGTACTCCTTCAAGTTGCTCAAGACGACGCACGTTATGACTCAAGTAATGCGCATCAAAAATTCAATGATGTGATGCGAACAATCTCAACACAATCAATTGAAAAAACCATACGAAACATCGAACAACTTGGCATTCCGGAACTCACCAAACGTGCTGAAAAATTACGCAACGGACGTTTTCAAGCACTCACAAGTTGGAATGGATTAAAAGAAGCAGAGACCCTGATTCGCGTTTTACAAAGACGAGACATGATGCAAGTCTTCCAGCATTCAAATGCGCCCGATTCTGTAAAAAATTATGTGTTCGCACTTCTGGAACATCCAACTATTGAGATGGATGCTTTAAATAATTTTTTAGTGAATCCTTTAAAATTTTTAGATGCAAAAGGAAGCTTTGTGGACACCGACCTCCAAAAATCACTTTCCCCTGCAAGAATGCTCTCTGTTGAACGACTGGGTCTCACAGCGGAAGATATTCGTGACGCCTTGGTTGACGGAACCATGGATATCCTTCAACTCCTTCCACCGAGCGAACAGACATTTGTTTTTGACGCGAATGGCGACGATATATACACGGATCACTATCTTCAAAAAACGTTCAGTCGGGCCATTGGTCGTGAGCGTGAGGGAGTAAAGGGGAAGGCGCATGATCCAAAACTCTTATTTTCTGACCTTCTTCAATGGGGACGATCACACGATAAATCAAAAAACGATTGCATTGCCTGGCTCCGTGCAGAACAATCATTCGAATTGACACAAACCGATCGAGATGAACTCACTCGCCTTTTGCATGCATCTGGACGTGGAGTTCCTCAAACCGATGGAACCATCGTGCGTATTCGTTTGGGAAAAAAATCAGATCCGTCCATGATGGTTGCGGGGAATGACACAAAATCTTGCATGCCGTTTGGAGACGGAAAAACAAATGTCTACGCTTGGAATCCAAATTGCGCACAGCTGGTTGTAGAACGGAAAATGGAAGATGGAACATGGCGCACCATGGCACAATCTGTTGTCATGCTTGACGTCGATATCAAAAAATTTGCTGGCGGAGTTATCGCTGATGTACGATCTGGAAAACAACTAACCGAAATTCTTACGGCGGATGTGTTCGCTTCCTTACCACTCATCGTTTGCGATAACATTGAACCATCCCCAAATGACATAGAAGCCGGCCGGAGTGCCATCATAGAAAAAACATATCAATCATTTTTCAAATTCTACCTCGCTCAATATGCACCAACGCTTGGCGTCAATGCCACGGAAGTCATCATCGGAAAAGAATCGTATGCCACCGGCCGACCGGATTGGTCGTTTCCTCAAACAAGCAACACGTATCTTCCGCTCGCGCCCGTTTCATACACGGACAATGCAGGCACGATCGTCTATCGTATGACCACAGGACTTGAACACGTACAAAAGGAGCAAGCGACGATTTCAACTGTCACAGCGGCAAACATTCTTCCCATGTCGTACCTGGAAAGTAAAAACTTCGCCGACAATCCCAATCTCATCCTTGGTCTCTACGATCGTCAACATAAAATCGTGGGCGCTTCCATTACAAGAGAAAAACACGGGGATCCAAATTTGTGTTTGATGTCAAGAGATGAAAATAGTGTTCCTGTTGGATATATCATCGCCTACATGGATCGAACAACTGATGTTCCTGAAGTCTTTATTGATGACATGGCTGTCGACCGATCAAGAAACGTCCTGGCGGCACGACACGCCGTGCGCCTGTTAAAAACATTCTTGGATATCTACGCAAAACATTATCAACATTCGGAGATACCCTTTCCTCCCATTTTTGCTCAAATGCGTGAACGTACAAGTTATAAATTATTCAAGCGCCAAGCAGAAACCCTCTCGAAAGAATATCAATTAGAGCTGGAGATTTCTGAGGAGGGGGAAACAAGTCTGGGTGGAGAAATATTCAAACACGTGCGCGTCTTTGTTGGAAAAACACAAGCTCAACTGAAAGCAACACAAGAAGCTTTTCAGAACCGAAAACCACGACAACGCACACATCGCGATGACTAAGACGTGACGCTTCGTTGAATCGCCTCCAAAAAAATAGCGCCGTACTGCTCCAGCTTCTTCGCGCCCACACCAAAAATCTTCGCCATGTCGTCCTCAGACTTCGGCATCTTCGTGCACATATCTTGCAGGGTCTTGTTGCCAAACACCACAAACGGAGGAACGCCTTGCTCGTCTGCGAGGCGTTTTCTTAGTGTGCGTAGTTCTTCGAACAATGGACTGTTCTCGACGTAGGCATTCTTTCGACTTGGTCGTGGTAGAGCCTGCATCATCGACAACTCGTCAAGCTGAATGGTTGATCGATTCCGTAACGCCTCCTTCCCCCGCGTGGAAACCACAAGTGTCGGATAGTCGCCGTGCGTTTTCTCGAGCAAGCCTTCCGCGAGCAACTGATCAATGCGTGTGCGTAATTCTTCGCTTGAGCACTCGCGCGCAATACCGTGCACCGAGAGCCGATCATGCTTATTGTCGACAATTTGTTTACGCTTTGAGCCGCGCATGACGTCCGTGATGTAGGCACTGCCAAAAAACTCACCGGTTCTAAGCACCGTCGAGAGAATCTTCTGCGCAATATCGGTCGCGTTCTGTTTGATGCTCGGTGTCTTTGAACAATTATCGCAAGCTTCACACGTGGCCGATGCAATCTCTTCGCCAAAGTACGTGAGCAGAATCGCGCGACGACAAACGTTCGACTGACAATAATCGATGACTTGCGCACACTTACGAATGGCGAGCGCGCGCTCATCCACGTCGTCGATCTGGTTAATAAAGAAATCTTGTTTACGTTTGTCCGCAAGCGAAAAGAACATGACACACTCGCTTGGCAGTCCATCGCGCCCTGCACGACCCGTCTCCTGATAGTACGACTCGATCGTTTTGGGAAAATCCATGTGCACAACTAAACGCACATCCGGCTTATCGATGCCCATGCCAAACGCAATCGTTGCAACAATAATCGACACCTCGTCACGAATAAACTTCTCTTGGACGCTCTGCCGCTTCTTCTTCTCAAGTCCCGCGTGATATGCCTGAGCGCTCAGCCCCGCATCGTTCAGTTCATCGGCAATCGTCTCCGTATCCTTTCTTGAAAAACAATAAATGATCACCGACTCGTCCTTGTGTTGTTTCAAGAGCGCCACAAGTGCATCGATGGCCTTGTACTTGGGCCGAACGCTGTAATGAAGATTCGGTCGATTAAAACTTGAAAGAAACGTCTGCGCGTTCCCCATCTTCAACTCGCGAAGAATATCGTCACGAACGCGTTGCGTCGCCGTTGCCGTGAGGGCAATCACCGGAACGTTTGGAAACCAGGTACGCAATGACTTTAAATTGCGATACTCAGGTCGAAAATCGTGCCCCCACTCGGAAATACAGTGCGCCTCGTCGATCGCAATCAACTGAACCGGCAACGCAACAAGGAACGATCGAAAATCCACCATCGCGAGTCGCTCCGGCGCGATGTAGAGCAATTTACATTCACCCGAAAGCACACGCTCCTCAACGGAACGACGTTGCTGGGTATTCAATGTACTATTTAGAAACGCGGCAGAGATTCCGTTTGCTTCCAGTGAATCGACTTGATCTTTCATGAGCGCAATCAGCGGGGACACAACAAGCGTGAGTCCCTCAAGCATGAGCGCGGGCAACTGATAACACAACGACTTCCCACCTCCCGTTGGCATCAGAACGAGCGCGTCCTTGCGATCAAGCACCGTTTGAATGATGTCTTGTTGCAACGGCCGAAAATGGTCGTACCCAAAATACTCTTTCAAGATTCCATGCATAGGATCAATCACGTCGTTCGCGAACGACGTGAGAAAAAAAGACAGCGTTTCACCGCTGGCATTGCATCAACTCATCGACAAGCCTACCGAAATTTTGCGAGATTGTCAATCACAATTATGCACAGGCTAAGAAAAATCTCCCGAAGATACGTGGGAGATTTAGAAGGGATTGCCGGCCATACCCTCGTAGGAGGCCCAGTCATTCGGGTCGGTACTG
This sequence comes from uncultured Gammaproteobacteria bacterium, assembly GCA_964374035.1. Classification (GTDB taxonomy): domain Bacteria; phylum Patescibacteriota; class Patescibacteriia; order UBA9934; family GWF2-40-263; genus CALRGL01. The sequence continues at coordinate 550 of CAYJWY010000022.1, read as the reverse complement.
GAAGAGATCATGGTGGGCTGGTCGTCGGTGAGAGCACAGAGTTGCGCGACGATCTGCAGATCCGAGAGACCGCTCGCACGCGCCTCGTGCAGAATGCCGTTCGCCTGTCCGCGACAGCTCGGAGGCAGAAGCGAGACTGCATGATCGAGATCCGCGCCGCGCCGCGCCTGCACCGCCTTTACCGAAGCGATGAACAGCGTCGTATGATACGAATCCTGCGTCGCTCCCATGGCCAGCAGATCTCTTGCGTCATCTTGCCAGGACATGCGTTCTCCTTTCTTAGAACGGCGTTTACATACCGTATGCGTACTCTGTCACTTTTCGCAATGATCGTCAATGGATATTACAAGATCGATACATTACTCCCATCGCGCCTGTCTGTTCAGCCTGTTACGAACGATGAGTGGTCCGCGATCGTTGAAAAAAAACAAACAATTTGATATCCTCCGGTGTATGAACCCATAACGAGTTTCCATTCGTCATCCTGAGTGCACACGAAGAATCTCTGGATTTTATCAACGTCTTCGTCACAAGAGATCCTTCGGATGCA